>JANQGC010000317.1 GCA_028277515.1 Anaerolineae bacterium | reverse complement strand
AGCGGCGGCAATGCCAATATCGGCCGCCAGCTTTATCCCTTGTTAATCGAAGCAAGTTACCAATCCGTCACCGTCTCCCCACGTATGGTTTACGTCGATTCCAGCCGCCCCCAATTTGTCGAAGGCTTCACCAAGAAAACATTCACAGCTATGATCGAAGGCGTTCGCGACGCTGCAATCCAGGCCGGGATGATCACCGCTGAAGATATGGACCAGGGGATTCGCGACCTCTATCGAACGGCCGAAGATGATGGCGTTTTCTGTTATACTTTCTTTAAGGCTGTTGCTGTTGTAAAGTAGTTGAAATCTGTGGTTGTCCAAGAAAGTTATTTTGACAGATTGGTAGTAATGGCTTTATTAGCCGTTAACAACTGTTGAATCTTAACTAATTAATGCGGTTAGAAGGGTAAGTGCGCATTCTCAGATGCGCGGCTTCTTGGACCGGCATCTGAGAATGCCTACTTACAGGATGATCGTATTTTATTGTTATTCGCCAATAGCGTTTACTATGAACTATCCGCCTATAGATGTTGGTCAGACAAATAGAGGTATTCCATATGAATAGAACAATCACTGTCATTTACCAGGAAGGCGTATTGAAACCTAATATACCTTTAAATATTCCGGAAAATACAAATTTGCTAATTCAAATAGTCGATCAATCTGAAAATCAATCTGACGAGGCAAAAAAAGCTTACCAGGCATTACTAGATGATGGATTAATTCAGCCGATCAAATTGCAGAAAGGAAAAACGGTTACATCTGCAGAAAGGAAAAAAGCTGCCATTGCTTATGGAAAAATTGGCCCGCTTTCTGAATTAATCATTGCTGAACGGGATGATCGATGACCTCATAAAGCCAAAGAACAAGGATTATCAAGCACAAATCCAGGAGGATAATCTGATCGCAATGTCATTTTTTACCATAAACGACCTTGACCAAACCCCTATAACTCCCGGCATCGGCCGCCGCTCCGTCTACCTGGAAAATCTGATGCTCACCTTCGTCGATTTTGAGCCTGGCATCCCCCTGCCGCGCCACAGCCATCCCCATGAGCAGATTACCCTCATCCTGGAAGGCCGATTGGAATTTACCCTTGATCAAGAGACGCGCATCCTTAACGCAGGCGAAGGAGTTACTATCCCCTCCAATACACCGCACAGCGCCCGCTCCCTGGACGGTCCCGCCCGTGTGCTCGACGCCTGGCACCCCGTCCGTGAAGATTATAAGTAATAGGACGCTGACGAGAACGGCCGAGAGCTGATAAAATCACTTCTCATCCGCGTTTTCCGCGCTAGTCCGTGTCCTAAACCACACTCGCCACCCGCAAGCTTGCCTGCTCGCCACTCATACGCCCCCATATTGCCACCAATATTCAACCATAATTTAACTTTTCCTATTCATTTGCATCATTGTTTGCTAAAATCATGCTGTCATGATCCGCCTCATTGCCCAAAAACTGGCGTTCGTCTTCCTGGTCGGCATCACGATCATTTTTTTCATGTTTATGGGCATGCGCATGATCCACAACTCTGACATCGCCCAACCTAGCTATGATCTAATAGAATTCGCCCAACTGGCCTGGGCGGACACCCGCGCTTACCTGACCAATCTTATCAACGGCGATCTAGGCGGCGTGCGCGTCGATGGAGTCATGGTGCCGATCAGCCAGATTGTGCGCCAAAGTTATATTAACAGCATGGTCTTGCTGCTGCCTGCTTTGGGGATCGCCACCATTTTGGGTTTGCTGGCCGGCACCACTATGGCGCTGACCAAACGGCAGAAACTCGTCACCGCGCTCCTGGCTTTAACCCTCCTTGGCATGTCGTTGCCCGCCTTCTTCGGCGGCTTGCTATTGCAGCGAGCCGAGATCTGGTGGGTCTCACGCGGCGGCACACCGCTGGTCAGTTTAGCGGGCTACGGCCTGGACCTGGAGCATATGCTGCTGCCGGTGCTGGTGCTTACGGCCCGGCCGTTAGCCCAATTAACCCGCACTTCCTTCATCTCCCTCGACCGCACCTTGAAAGAAGGCTTCATCACTACCGCCTATGCCAAAGGCTTATCCACCTTGCAAACCGTCAACCGCCACGCCCTGAAAAACATCGCCGTGCCCTTTCTGACCGCCATTGGCGTCTCCCTGCGCTTCTCGCTGAGCGCCCTGCCCATCGTCGAATTCTTTTTCCTCTGGCCGGGCATTGGCCTGCGCATGTTGCAGGCCATTAATCTGCGTCAGACCACCCTGGCCGTCACCCTGGCCCTGGTCCTCGGCCTGACCTTTCTATTTCTCAATTTATTATTGGATTTGGCCTATTATGTCATTGATCCGCGAATAAGAGAGAAGGGCTAATCATGAGCAGCATCATCCAGATCGCCAAATCGCTGGTCAATCCTCGATCCGATCTGAGCAACCTGCGGGGAACATCCGGGGGCGATCTGGAAACCCCAGCCAGGGCCGGTGGCCGTCTCAAGCTGCGCCACATTTCATCCAACGGGCCGCTGCTGTTCGGTGGGTTGATTGTCCTGGGCTTATTCCTGATCGTCCTCTTCGGCCCACTGTGGGCGCCGGTCAATCCTTATATCGCCGGACAGCATGTCGTTCCTCATCTCGATCCCGAGACCGGCGTCTGGATCGATCCTCCGCTCAATCCCTCGGCCGAATTCCCCCTGGGCACCGACGAGTTCGGCAACGACATTTTGAGCATGCTGCTCTACGGCGCACGCAACACCTTGATCGCTGCCACCTTCGTAACCATGACCCGCGTCATCCTCGGTCTCATCCTGGGCAGCCTGGCCGGCTGGAACGAGAACAAACCTATTGACCGGCTGATCATGGGCACCAGCGGGGTGATCATGGCCGTACCGATGTTGATCAGCGCCATGATCCTGATCTACGCCCTGGACATTCGCCGCGGCCTGCCCGTTTTTATCGTCGCCCTGACCATCATCGGCTGGACGGAAATCGCTCAATACATGCGCAGTGAAATCCTGGTCATCCGCAAAATGCCTTACATTGAAGGAGCCAAAGCGGTCGGCTCCAATGAACGAGGCATGGTCGTGCGCCACGTGCTGCCCAATCTGCTGCCGCAACTGCTGGTGATCATTTTCCTGGAATTCGGTGCGGTGCTGCTGCTGATGGGCGGTCTGGCCTTTGTTGGCGTGTTCATTGGTGGGGGCACAAGCACCGTCCTCGGCGATGATACGATCACCCTGACGACCCAGGTCGTAGCCGATGTGCCGGAATGGGGGGCTATGCTGGCCGGCGGCTATCGCTGGTTCACCTCCAAACCATTCATCGTTTTTCCCCCGGCCCTGGCCTTTTTCATCGCTATCATCGGTTTCAATACCTTTGGTGAAGGGCTGCGGCGGTTGATCGAGCGCACCCACTTGAACACCAGTTTTCTGCTCAAGAAACGTATGATCCTGGTCATTGCCGCCATTATCGCCGCCACGATCTATATCATCGGCAACACCGGTCCCGCGCCCTGGCTGGCCAAGATGGCCAATGCTTTTTCCGGTGGTGGCGCGTTTGAACATACGGAGGCGCTGGCTGGAATGAACGGCCGTGCCCCCACCCAACAAGGGAGTCAAGAAGCAGCGAACTATATCGCCCAAAAATTTGAGCAGTATGATCTGCTGCCCGGCTGGAAATCCTCTGCGTATATTTATCCCATGCCCATGACCCTGACCGCGTCGCTGGACCAGCCGGTTCTGGAACTGCGTGATGAAAGCGGGCAAGTGATCCAATCATACCAACACCAGCTTGATTTTGGCTTCATGATTGAAGGGCATGGCGGGGGCGGAGAAGCGGATCGGCCGCTCACCTTTGTCGGCTTCCCATCGGCCGTCGAAGAGCCGGGCTGGGAAGATTATCGCGGCCTGGATCTGAACGGGCGCATCGTACTGCTGCGCGAGGGCAACGCACCGCCCAGTTTTCCGGTAGAAGCCCAACTGCGCGGCGCGGAAGGGGTGATCTGGATCAGCAGCAGCGACCGGAAGGATTTATTCTCGCAAATCCAGTTCGCCAATCCGGGCCGAGATTACATGCGCACGCCGCGGATACCGGTCATGCGCATACATCCGGCAACGGCCGATGAGATTTTACAAGGGTTAGATGAAAGTGAGGGCGCGCGCCTATCGGCCGATAATGTGACCGCCAGCGGGCCGGGCTGGTTCACCCGCGACCTGGGAGGGGGGACCGTGCACATCGCGCTCAATCTGAACGAACCACAGGAAACAACCGTGCCCACAGTGCTGGGCTATCGCAGCGGCTCCGACCTCAGTTTAGCCGGTGAACTGATCGTCATCATCGCCCATTTCGACGGCCTGGGCCAGGACCCGGACGGTACTTTATTCCCGGCGGCCAACCACAACGCTTCGGGCACGGCCGTGATACTGGAAATCGCCCGCCTGTGGCAGGAAAGCGATCTCGATCCGCGAAGACCGGTGCTCTTTGTGGCCTGGGGTGGTGGCAGCCTGGAAAATCCCGGCGCAGCCCAATTCATGGATGATGAAGCCTCCTACCTGCACCTGCCGACCACCCAAAGATTAAGCCCCAGGGCTGTTTTCCAACTGGATTATGCCGGGGCGGGCGGCGATGAGATTTATATCCATCCCGGCTCCAACAATATTTTGGCCGAATTAGTGGCTGAGACGGCGGCCGAACTTGACCTGACCCTGGCCGAACCCGGGTCAGAAAGCAGGCAGGGATACGAACTGATCGATACCCAATCGGCCGCGGTCTATTTTGCCTGGAGCGAAGCGCCTGTCCCCCCTGGTGAGGATACCTTTGACCGCCTGGATGCTGAAAAACTGCGCTCTTATGGTGAACTGGTGGCTTTGACCCTGGCCAAGGTGGTGCGCCAGAGCCGGTATTGATCGTAATCGCTATCTCTTTCTCTTTCTCAATCTCAATCCTGGATAGAGATTGAGATTGGGATAGAGATAGGGAATTTTGGTATGCTAAAACAACCCACCCAACCCCAATCCCGCCTCGAATTCGTGGACATCATCCGCGGATTTGCCCTGTTTGGCGTCCTGGCGGCCAACATGTCCTCCTTCTCCGGCTACAGCCAAAATCCGGCCGAATACAGCGATTTTCTGGACGGGGCGATCCTGCTCGGCATCCAATTCTTCATTCGCGCTAAATTTTACAGCCTGTTCTCTTTCCTCCTTGGCTGGGGTATGTCCGTTCAAATGCTGCGCGCGGCCGAAAAAGGAACGCGCTTCATCCCCTTATTCTCCCGGCGTATGGCTATTCTACTGGCCATCGGCCTGATCCACGGCCTGATCATCTGGTCCGGCGACATCTTGACCCTCTACGCTCTACTGGGCTTCGGCTTGCTCTTATTCCGTAAGCGCTCAGAGCGCACCTTGCTGCTCAGCGTCCTGGCCTTTCTGCTATTTCAAATCGCGCTCAACCTGCCCCTGGACATTGTCAACGAGTTTCGCGCCTGGTACGCCGAACTCACCAGTTTCATGCGCCAGGGTAACCTGGCCGACAGCGTTCTGGCGGATGGCGGATTAGGGATCATCATTCGCAAGACGACGCAAGATTTTCTGGCCATCAATTCCTGGTTCATATTTTACGTGGGCAGCGTCTTTTCCATGTTTCTGCTGGGTCTGTACGTCGGCAAACGGCGCATCTTGCAACATATCACCGAGCACCTGCCGCTGGTGCGCCGGACCTGGCTGCTGGGGTTGATCATCGGCGTCACTTTTAATGCCATATTTGTCTGGGCCAGCCTCAATCCCGACTGGTCTACCGCTGACATGAATCGCTTCGTGCGCGTCGGTTCGCGCACGATTGGCGCGCCGGCGTTGATGCTGTTTTACGTCAGCAGCCTCATTCTGCTGCTGCGCCGGCCGCGATGGAACGAGCGCCTGCAGCCCCTGGGTCCGGTCGGCCGTATGGCCTTGACCAATTACTTGATGCAGTCCGTGGTCTGTGTGCTCATTTTCTACGGTTACGGGCTGGGTCTTTACGGCAAAACCGACCCAACTTTCGGTTTCATCGTCACCGTGCTTCTCTTTGCCGCCCAAATACGCCTCAGCGCCAGGTACATGGCAAAACATCCGTTTGGTCCCCTGGAATGGTTGTGGCGCTCTTTGACCTACGGCCGTCGCCAGCCCTGGACCCATAAAGAAATCAATCAAGCGTTGCAACCCATGCCCATTGTCAATAGGATCGGAAAACTGCCCAACACCGTTAAGGCGGCCGTTTCGCTTCTTGCCCTGGCCGTGCTCATCGGCGGCATTTACGTCTTCACTCGCGCTTCCGAACCAGGCAGCGACAATGGTTTTGCCTTGCTTTCGCAAGAGACAAATATGCCTCAGCCAACCATACAGAGCAATACACCGGAACCAACCAGCACCCCGCGACCCATCGCCACCCCGCCGGTTGTGCCGGCGACTTATGATCCGCAGCCCCTGGTCCAGGCAGGCGATATGGCCGAGCTGGCCAAATCATTTGACCCAGAACAAGCGCTGGAGCAAATAGAAATCCTCAGCGGCTCACCGTATGATGGCCGTCGCGCCGCCTCTGCCGGCGGTCTGGCCGCTGGTGATTACCTGGCCGGGCAATTCCAGGCCCTGGGTTTGCAGCCCGCGGGAGAAGATGGAACTTTCTTCCAGACGTTTCCCATCAGCTACACCAACATCGCCCAAACACCCGGTTTTTCGATCACTTTCGCCGACGGCAGCCGGCAGGGCGATTACCAACTATATGGAGATTTTTCACCGATAGTCGGCAATTACGTCGGTGATGGCGCTGCGCAAGGTCCCGTCATCTGGATGGACCAGTGCAGCCATGAGGACTTCGGCCAGGTCGATGTGACAGGCCGGATCGTCCTTTGCCGTATCGGCCAGCAGAGCGGCGGCCATTTACAGGTCAACCGGGGGGCTATTGAACACGGCGCGGCCGGTCTGCTGCTGCTTACGACGCCCAACCAGCGCCCGCCGGATATGGGCAACCGCCATTTGCAGCCCTGGGTCCCGCGAACGATTCCCTCGCTGCGCGTCTATCCTGACCTGGTGGACGACCTCTTCCTGGGCAGTGGCAGCACGCTGAGCGAGACCCTCTTGCTTGAAGATCCGCTGCCCCTGGCAACGGAAGTGCAGCTTGAGGTAAACACTTTGGGCAACCAGGTGTGCCCGGTGGTCAGCGGAAACCCCGGATGCACGGCGCGTAACGTCTTGGGCGTCTTGCCTGGGCGCGATCCGGCGTTTGCCGATGAGGTCGTCGTTATTGGCGCGCACTACGATCATTTGGGCCATGCCCCCACGGAGAGCGCCAATCCGACCGTTTGGGCCGGGGCCAATGACAACGCTTCCGGCACGGCCGTCTTATTGGAAATCGCCCGTTCCTGGCAAGAAGCGGGCTATGTTCCCCGGCGCACCGTCCTTTTCGCCGCCTGGGATGCCGAGGAGTTAGGTTTGCTGGGGTCGATCCATTATGTGCAAAACCCGCAGTACCCGCCGGGGCAGGTGGTCGCCAAGTTAAATTTGGATATGGTCGGTTCCGGGGGAGATGTGCTTTATGTAGACGGCACACCCCAGCTGGTCGCCGGTATCCAGGCAGCCGGTGAAAATATTGATTATCCCTTGCAGCAGATTAACTTGGGCCGCAGCGATCATGCGCCCTTTATTCAATCCGGAATTCCGGCGGCATTGCTGATCTGGCTGGATGAGGAAGGCCATACGCCCGAACATTACCATCGCCCACTTGACCTGCCGGGGGTGATCGACCTCCACAAACTGGAAACGGCCGGCGAACTGGCCGCCAATACTATCCTCAACCTGGCGGAGAGCGAGCCGGCTATTCTGGCCATGTTGCGTGAGCGGGTGGCGGCGCTGCTCAATGAAGACCGTCAAGCCTTTCTTTCCACCTCGACAGGTGCGCTGCATGATGTGGACGACCGTTGGTTTGCCGCCCTGACTGAGCGCCGGCCAACCGCGCTGACCTTCACGCCGGAAAATCTGCTGATCAACGGCGATGAAGCTACGGCCGATCTGCAAATAGAAGCTACCTATCCCCAGTCCGGCGGCGAAGCGACGGCCACCGGAACCCTGCCCCTGCGCCTGGAGAGAGGAATATCCGGCTGGCTGTGGGCCGGACCGGATCTGCAAGAAACCAGCGCGGACGAGGTCACCGTACGCTACCCGGCGGAGGTTGAAGAG
>JANQGC010000134.1 GCA_028277515.1 Anaerolineae bacterium | reverse complement strand
AGGGCAGGCAGGCGGGTGATTGCACTGGGAACAACCGTCATTCGCGCGCTGGAAACTGCCTGGGATGGCACGCAAATTCGCCCATCATCCGGTTTCACGCGCCTCTATATTCATCCCCAACGGGGTATACAAAGTGTGGACGGGTTGATCACAGGGTTGCACGATCCGGTGACCAGCCACCTGGCCATGCTGTACGCAATTGGCGGGCAGCCGCTGATCCGCGAGGCTTATGATGAGGCTGTCCGTGAAGGTTATCGCTGGCATGAGTTTGGCGACACGCATTTGATTTTGCCGGAAACTTCATGATCGTTCAGAAAACAAACCGGTATTAAAGATTTCACAGAGTTCGGAAGCGCGAAAGGGATTTCGCGGTTACTCTTTCCGGGATAGTAAAGAATCCTGTACAATGGGCTTCCGATGAATGAGGATACCAGGTCTGATGCTCAAGAACTGGCCGACCGCAATCGTGAATTAGCGATTCTGAATGCGGTCGCTTCTGCTTTAAATGAAGAAGTCGACTTGCAGGCGGCTTTAAAAACAGCGCTGGAAATGGTGGCTGAACTGCTTGGTCTGCGGACGGGCTGGATCTGGCTGCTGTCCGAAGATGATGAGCAGCATTCTTACCTGGCGGCGGCTCAAAATTTGCCGCCGGCCTTAAGGCGCAATCCGCAGCGCATGGAAGGAAGCTGTTACTGCTTGAGGACGTTTCGCACCGGTGATTTGGAGGGAGCAGCCAATGTCAATGTCGTCGGCTGTAGCCGTTTGGCTGACCTGGTGGATGGCACAAATGGCTTGCGCTATCATACCAGCGTGCCCTTATATGCCTCATATGGTAAACGGCTGGGCGTGCTGAATGTGGCCGGAAAGGAATGGCGGGAGCTTTCGCGAGCAGAGTTACAGCTTTTATATACGATCGGTGACTTGCTGAGCATCACCATTGAACGGGCGCGCCATTATGCACGAAGCGCACAAATTGGCGCGGCCGAAGAACGCAACCGCCTGGCGCGTGAGATCCATGACACTCTGGCCCAGGACCTGGCGGCGATTACACTGCAGATGGAGACGGCCGATGCCTTGTTGGAAGCGGGTGCAGAGCGGGACCGGATTTGGACGGCCGTGCGTAAGGCGTTGGCCCTAAGCCGAGATGGATTACAAGAAGCGCGCCGGTCTGTGCTCGATTTACGCGCACTGCCCCTCGAAGGCCGGTCCCTGGCCGAAGCCGTTAGCCATCTATTGGCTGATTTTGAAGGCCGGACCCAAATCGAAACCGATATTGAGATCGTAGGGGAGCATATTCCCTTATCCCCAAGAATTGAAACAGGGCTTTACCGGGTTGTACAAGAGGTTTTGGCCAATGTACAGCAGCATGCAGCCGCGAGCCATCTGCGTCTTACCCTGGTTATTACCGCGGAGGATCTGCGGCTGACGGTGGTCGATGACGGCCGTGGATTTCAGCCCGATCAGATTCCGCAGGGGCATTTTGGTTTGGTAGGCATCAATGAACGGGTGCACCTGATGGGTGGAAATTTGGATCTGCAAAGCAGCCCGGAGGAAGGCACGCGCATTGAAATTTGGGTGCCGTTATCATGAACGAAAAGATAAAAATACTCATTGTTGATGACCACCCGGTCGTTCGCGATGGCCTGGTGGCCATTCTTAGTACGCAATCTGATTTCGAGATTGTTGGTGAAGCGCCAACAGGGCTGGAAGCCGTTTCTCATTACCAGCAGTACCATCCGGATGTTATTTTGTTGGACCTGGAAATGCCGCAGATGGATGGGGTGGCGGTGATCCGGCGGCTGCGCAAGATTGATGATGGAGTCAAAGTTGTCGTTTTTACGGCTTTTGATTCTGACGAGCGCATCCTGGGGGCCGTCCAGGCCGGCGCGAAAGGATATATATTGAAAGGGGCGCCCAGGGCGGAATTGTTTAACGCGATTCGTGTGGTTCATGGGGGAGGGTCGCTGCTGCAACCGGTGGTAGCCTCGCGTTTGATGCGTAAGTTGAGCGATTCCCCCGGCAGTGAGGATCTGAGTCCACGCGAGCTGGATGTGCTGCGCCTGGTGACTCAGGGCAAGCAAAATAAGGAAATCGCGGCCGAATTATTTATCACTGAACGAACCGTTAAATTTCATATCAGTTCCATTTTGAGTAAGCTGAACGCCGGAAACCGCACAGAGGCGGTGAGCATCGCCGTGCAGCAAGGGATTGTATCCTTATAATTCTCTAAACGGTGGAAGAACTGTATAATCTTTTTTGAATTTGACACATTGCGCTGCTGAGAAACAAACTCAAACCGTCATTCCGGCCCGCCCTGAGCTAGCCGAAGGGAACAGCGTGAGGAATCTTTCACCGGTAGGAAGTGCAAGATCCTTCACTACGTTCAGGATGACGAGAAATGTTTCTTCACTCATAGAACAGAGCCTGCGATGTGGGGTTTCTCGTAACCGAAAAACCGATATTTCGCCAGAGCGCGGCATGGATGTCGCGGTTACAACAATTAGATATTTGAAGGTTATGGAGTAGGATGAGAAGATTCTCCGGATTTGTAAAAGCAATTGGTCGGTTTATTTTTATTTGGATTATTGACGGTATTTCTCTTCTAATTACTGTTGAGATTCTTCCCGGCATGTCGTTTTTGCCAACGGAGGAGGAGACTTTACTCCCTGATGCTTTTGCCGCAGCCTTTGTTCTGGGTGTCGTCAATCTACTCATTCGTCCTTTGATCTTACTGCTGGCACGGCCGTTGGGCTTCATTGCCGTTTTTGTCATTGGTTTTTTCGCCAATGCCCTGGCGTTGTTATTTACTTCCTGGCTTCTGCCGGCATTTCAAGTGGAAGGTTTACTGACCGCGGTCATTGGCGGTTTACTGTTCTCAGCCATCAATACGGTTCTCACCGGCATCCTGGAAGTGAAGGATGAGGGGTCTTTTTACCAGGGAATTATTGAACGGTTGGCCCGGCGCAACAGTTTTGAGCATATCGATCCTGATAAGCAGGGTCTAGTCATGATGGAGATTGACGGTTTGAGTTACCATCATCTGCACCTTGCGCTGGCTGAAGGGCGAATGCCGACGTTAAAGAAGATGATGGAGGAAGAAGGGTATGTATTGTCTAAGGTAGACTGTGGCATACCCTCGCAAACGTCAGCCTGTCAAGCGGGCATCATGTTTGGCGATAACGACGATATTCCCGCTTTTCGCTGGTATGACAAGGACAAGCAAAAGCTGTATGTGTCGGGAAATGACGCTAATGAGTTGAACGGCCGATTCGCCCTTGGCAATGGCCTGATGCGTGGCGGATCGAGCATTAATAATATGCTGAATGGGGATGCTGATAAATCTTTGCTAACCCTGGCCGGATTATTTGAAGCGGATGATGTTGAGAAAAAGCAAAGAGCGGAAGATATATATTTATTGCTGCTCAACCCTTACTTTTTAACCCATACCCTGGTGCTATTTTTCGTGGATGCCCTGCGTGAGGTTTGGGAGGGCTGGCAGCAGCGAAGAAAGGATGTCCAGCCACGCTTGAACCGGCTGGCACACGCTTATCCCCTTGTACGCGCAGCTACCACCGTCTTTATGCGTGATGTAGCCGCAAACCTGACGATTTTGGACATCATCCGCGGTGCGCCGGCTATTTATGTGACCTGGCCCGGCTACGATGAAGTGGCTCACCATTCAGGACCCTGGACGGAAGATGCCTTCAAGGTGTTGGCTACTTATGATCGGGTCATCGCCCGGGTGCGGGAGACGATTAAGAAAAAAGCCCCGCGACCATATGACTTGATTATCCTTTCGGATCATGGGCAATCATTTGGTTTGACTTTCAAACAGCGTTATGGCAAATCATTGAAAGAGACTATAGAAGATTTGCTGCCACAGGGTACAACTGTCGCGCAGTCAATGGGTGGTGATACGGGTGTGACGTCAATAACGGCCGTTTCCGGTGAGCTAGAAAACATTCAAGAGACTGGTGTGGGTGGGCGCACAGGCCGGGCTGTCGCCAGCCAGGGACGTAAAATACTGGATGAGGGGGCAAAAAGACGAGAGAATGCTGAATCTGATGAAAACGCCCAAATGGCCCAGGTGACTGCTTATGGCAGTGGCAACCTGGCTCAGGTCTATTTTGATTTATATCCTAGAAAGATCACCCTAAGTGAATTGAATGAAGCCTATCCGGGGATGGTGGATGCTCTGGTAGCGCATGAGGGCATCGGCATTGTCTGCGGCTATGAAGACGATGGCACACCTGTCGTGTTGAGTAAAACAGGAAAACTTAATCTCCATTCAGAGCAGGTAGAGGGTGAACATCCTTTGCGAATGTATGCGCCGGAAGGGGATGACGACTATGGCGCATCAACGCTGGAAACTCGGACCTGGCAGGTACGGCGCGTGATGGATTTTCCGCATGCCGGAGATTTAATGGTGATCAGCACCGTTTATGATGATGGAACCGTTGCTGCTTTAGAAGAGCTGATCGGCAATCATGGGGGTTTAGGTGGCGAGCAGACAGACGCCTTTTTATTCCATCCACCGGATGTTGTGGTCAACGAGACCCGAAACTCAACCGATGTATTCCATATATTAAACCAACATCGCGACCAACCTGTGGCGGATCATCCTGCCGAAGTGAGTGATGAACCTGAACAGGACGAATGGTCACTTACAAACTTATGGATGGGATTAAAGGAAGTGCCGGTCTGGCTCAACTATGCGTTGCATGCCTTAATTTTAGATCGTTCGGCCTATGACGAAATTGTGCGTGATAAACGTATGACCGGCCCAGCTTTGCTCATCGGGGTTATATTCACGATTTTATCAGGTATTTTTCGCGAAATTGAGGGGACCGTTGAGGACATGGTTGTTTCTGTTGTCCTATCCTTGCTGGTTTGGGTTGTGGCTGTTTGGGCTATGTATGCGGCGGGGCGCCTGCTGACACGCAAAGGATATTTTACACGCACTTTTCGTGGATTAGGGTTCGCCCAGGTCGTGCATATTTTTGAGCTGCTGCACCTTATTCCCCCTTTAGCGCCTCTGGCGACGATCGTGAGTATCACCGTTGGTTTCCTGGCGACATGGATGGGCGCGGCCGAAGCGCATGACACCAGGGGATGGCGTACCTTTGTGCTGCCCTTTTTAGGATTAATAATCGTCATTTTGGTTCCCGTGTTTTTCCTTGTGCTAACCGGCAGCGCCGTTTTTGGTGTTGAATCTATCCTGGATCGATTTGGATTGCTCCTGCCTTAAACCCATATGCATTTCTCTCACAGGGTTTTTTAAGTAGTCGCGATTTCCAAATCGCGCTCTCCGAAACGCGAAATGGATTTCGCGGCTACATTCAGGTGAACTTCTCTCACAAATTGCTGAAAAAAATGAGGCAATACGGTATAATCAAATTGGATGTTGGTATCCCAAATTCTCACTCAATGGTTTGTTTTCTAATTTGCTGTCAAATAAAGTGACAGCCACTTATAGCTGTAGTTCAGGGAAGTATTAGACAATCTCCATGAATTGAAGAAATAAGTGACAGTCACTTTCTGATTTCATTAGAAATATTCGGATACTTTCAGGAGAAAAAATGAGTGCAACAATAAAACTGCCCGGTATCCTTTCACGGACGATCCAATCTGACCGGATCAATACCCATTTGCTGAGCCATGGGCCGCCGGCTTGTTCCGATATTGTCTTTGTTCATGGCAATGTGTCTTCGGCCGGAATCTGGGATGAAGTGCTGCTGGCGCTGCCTAATGGTTTTCATGGCATCGCCCCAGATTTAAGGGGGTTTGGAACGACCGAGGCGTTGCCAATTGATGCGACTTTGGGCCTGGATGATATGGTGGAGGACCTGCGCTCTTTGGTCAAAACTATGGGCATTCGACCGATTCACCTGGTGGGCCACCATATGGGTGGTGGCATCGTGATGAAGTATGCCATTAAGTATGCGCATAGCATTCAATCCATCACCCTGGTCAATACTATTTCCCCTTATGGTTATGGAGGCAGCAAAGGAGCAGACGGAACCCTGATTCATGAAGATGGCGCGCCTGCCGGAGCAGCGGCGGTGAATTCTGATTTTGTGAAGCTGCTGCAAGAAAATGAAGAAGGGAACGAAGACCCTATGGCTCCCTTGAATGTTCTGCGTCAGTTTTATGTGAAGCCGCCATTCCGCTATGAACGCGAAGAAGCGGTGTTGGAAAGTATGTTATCTACTAAAGTGGGTGAAGATTGGTATCCTGGTAATTTTGTTCTCTCGGAGCATTGGCCGGGAGCAGCTCCGGGGGATAAAGGTGTGGCCAATGCCCTCAGCCGAAAATATTTTAATGCCGGCGGGATCGTCGATATCGATCCCAAGCCACCTATCTTATGGATTCGCGGGGCTGATGACCTGGTCGTTTCCGACCAGGCGATGTGGGATATTGCCACCCTGGGATCATTAGGATTGGTTCCTGATTGGCCAGGGGAGAAAGAATGCCCGCCACAACCGATGCTACAACAAATCCGGGCTGTTTTGGAGCAGTATGCTGCGAATGGGGGATCGTTTGCAGAGGTCGTCATTGAGGATGCGGCGCATACGCCTTTCATTGAGAAACCGGAGATCTTCAATAAGCATCTGCATGAGCATTTGCAGAAATACGACAATACCTACACTATTTACAAAAGGAAAATGTAAATGACGGCTAAAGCTGATTTTTCAGAAGAAGAATGGAATGAATTGATGATGGCGCCGATGTTGGCCGGCATGCTGGTCATTGCCGCTGATCTGCATATCACCAGTGTGATGGGTGAGATGAAGGGCATGATGGAGGGACTGTTAAAGCAGGAGGTCCCACCAGGAGCAGATGAATTGGTCGGCTCGTTAATCACTGACCTCAAGGCTAAATCAGAAAATAAAGAGAAAATGGAACAGCCGGATTTGACCGGCAAAGAACCCGAAGTTATGAAGGCTGAACTGTTGGAGCAGTTAGAAGAAGCGGCGGCTATTGTTGATGAACATTGCAGCCCGAAAGAGGCGCATGGCTATAAAGAGTGGGTAGTTGGAGTTGCCAAACGAACGGCCGAAGCCGGTCGGGAAGGTGGTTTTCTAGGTATCGGTTCGGTGCGCGTGAGTGATAAAGAGAAGCAGATGTTAGGGGAGATATCTGAAGTTCTTGGTTTAATGTAGGTAATCTTCTTATACTTGTCCTCCTGAGAAACCCTACATCGCAGGCTCTGTTCCATGAGCATAGAAACATCAGTTCGTCATCCTGAACGGAGCTTGCGGAGTGAAGGATCTTCGCGTTCTCAACATAATGCTGTATAAGATTCCTCGCTTCGCGTCGGAATGACAATTGGTGACGGCTTGTTTCTTAGCGGAGGTTGCAGGGCCGCTGGCCGCTCGATGAGAAAAGAAACGGTTATAAATGCGTATTCTCAAATGCGACCCGTCAGACCGGCATCTAAGATGCCTGACTTACAAAAAATATTGTTTCTGAGTAGAATCCAGGGCCGTGGCCCCTCAATGAGAACTGAAGCAAAATTTGTTTCTGAGTAGCGGAGCGAAGGATCTAAGCCTCTCGATAACCGAAAGATTTCTCACTCCGTTCGAAATGACGATTTAATGGAATCACAACGATGGAAGCTGGGCTAAGTGCTCCCATGCTTTATCCTCCTCAGGTCGGTTCCAATCCTTGGCAAGTGCCGGTTCGCTTAATAATGTCCCTATGTTCTGTTCCTCATTCATCGCCCGCCTGGATGTACTCTTGTGTCCTATCTAGCCAATCATGAAAAATTGCCTGGATCATGGCCGATTTTTCTTCTAAAAAGTGGCCGGCGCGATCCGCTACGAGGAAAGTCGCGCGGGGATACTTTTCAATAAGTTTCCAGGCATCTCGATAGCCAGTGACCACATCTTGCCGCCCAGTGATTATCGCCGTTGGGCCAGGAAATGGCTCAGGTAATGCGTCGACATCAAAAGAGAACTTGTAAGCCTGAGGGTTGCCCCGGATGGCGGTTAAAAAATCCATGTTGCCGCTGCCCCCTTCCGGTGGCTGAGGCGAGCTGCGCATACTTTCTAGAAATTTTTGCGTGCGTACAACAGCGATGGTGAACATCTCTTTTTCATCTTCTTCAAGCGCATCCATGATGCCCGGTTCTTCATAGATGATGGATAGCGGCGGCACATCTCTTTTTTGGTCCTCCGAGATGATGATCGGTACGGACATCATCAAGCCGTTCACGGCCTGCGGCCGGCGATGAATAATGCCCCTGGCCAGGTATGCGCCTAATGACAGACCGAATAAAGAAAATTTTCGGCCGCTGGATAGTTGATCGACGGCATCCAGGATGATTTCCAGCATATCATCAAGGTTGTTGATGTGCTCTATCCCTGGAGATCGGCCGTGTCCAGGCGGGTCGATGTAAATGCGCTGCCAACCCTGCCGCTCGGCGAAAACCGGTTCATGAAAATAGGCCAGCACGTGGGCGCTCATGGTCCAGCCGGGGAAAAGGAAAAGCGGCCGTCCCGCGCCATATGATTCATAATGTAAAGGATAATCATTAACTTCAACCTTCATTTTTGCCTCCTGAAATAGATTACCAGTCGCCTGTTGTAGAACAACCTTTCCAGGTTGTTTTAGCTGCAAGCTAGAAAGCTCGCGCTACATTAGCAGATTGATTACCAGTCGCCGGCATATTGCGTGGAATAGGGGCTGACCAGGGATTGCGTATATGCCCAATGGAGTTCGATTAGCTGGCGGATGTGCAGCAGGTCATGGGCAACCCAGGAGGCGAACATATCACCGGCGCAGATCATTCCCCAGGGAGCCTGGTATGCGGCCGTCCAGTTCGGCTTGTCAAGTGTATGCAGCCAGCCAATTGATTTTTCGCGTTCTTGGAGAAATCCGGCTAGTACACGGGATAAATTTTGCTCATTATATGCTCTGGATTTTACCCAACCGGCGGGATCAATAGGCGGCCACGGCTCCTGGTCCTGGTTTAAGATAATAGCCAGCCTGATGCGAAAATCTTCTTTTTCTTCATCATATAGATGGTGAATAACTTCCAGGATCGACCAGGCGGTGGGGTCTGGCCGCCACCGAGCCTGTTGCTCATCTACATGCACACTAAGGCTTTTTATTGTCTGAGCATTGCTGCTCATGCGTTGGGTTAAGGTTCTGATATTCATTTGAGCCTCCTGAAGTAGAGGACCAGGGCCACGGTGGCGACACAGAGAACGGCCGACCAGGTTCCCAGTTTTATCGCGTTTCGATGACCTGTATTATCAATTATATTGTTCAATGGCCTCTCCTGATCTTGAATTAACCTTTACTGGACGGAGAATCATGATGGGAATATGACGGCCGTTGAGACGGTTTTTATACGACTCATAGCCGGGATATTGCTTGATAGCTACCTGCCAATAATGATCATATTCGGTAGCGGTCGCTTCTCTGGCGACGTAGTTTTGAGTACGGCCGTTTTCACTTATCGTCACCTCAGGGTTGGCTTGCAGATTATAGTACCAGTTCGGCCTTGATCCCTGGCCCCAATTGGAGGCGATCAAGGCAACTTGCCGCGGCCGTTGCGGGTCGCGTATGGCTAATAAAGGCTGGGCGCGAGGCAAGCCGCTTTTCGCTCCGGTGCTGGTAAGAGTGACGATGGGTTGGCCGCTGAGCAGCCCGATGAAAGATTTCCCGAAGCGGTGAATGAAGAAGCGATCGATGTGATGACCCACCTGGGAAAGCAGCCAGGCCATCGGAGCGGTGGCACCAAGTTTGGTAAGCATGGACTTGAATCTGTGTTTGAGCATCTAACTACTTGGTCGTTTAGAAAAAGGACGCGGACCAGAGTGGATTTTCGCCGATAAAAATAAAAAATTCAGCGTCATCAGCGTAAATCAGCGTCCAATTAATCTTCTCTTTGTAAAAGTGTCGGATTATTAAGTTTCAGCATCAGAGTGTTTTCAGCAAATCCGGGAGTTGGCCCAGGTGTTCAATGGTGTAATAACTTGCCTGGTCATGTTGGGGGTCGATGTTGGCTTCATGTGCCCAGGTGATCTCAAACGGAACATGGACGGCCGTCGCGCCGATTTCGACCAGTGGCAGCACATCCGATTTGAGCGAGTTGCCGGCCATGAGAAAGTGTTGTGGCTCAATCCTGTATTTGTCCAACAAGGATTGATAAGTTTGAGCTGATTTGTCGCTGACGATCTCAATATGGTTGAAGTAATCGGAAAGGCCGGACCGGCTGATTTTCGACTCCTGGTCCAGGAGATCGCCCTTAGTAATGAGCATTAAAGGATAAGCGTCGTGCAGCGTTCGCAGCGTCTCCGGCACGTGGGGCAGCAGCTCGATCTCTTTTTCCAGCATTGATTTTCCGGCATTGATGATCTGTTGGATCTCGCCGCCATTAATTCGGCCGTCAGTCAGTTCAATGGCCGTCTCGATCATGGAAAGCATAAAAGCTTTGGTCCCATAGCCGAACAAACGCAGGTTGCGCATTTCAGTTTCGTATAGTTGACTATCGACCATTTCCGGGTGACAGTATGGCGCTAATAAGGAGGCAAACATTTCCTGGGTAAAGACATAATTCACTTCGTTTTGCCACAATGTATCATCGGCGTCAAAGGCTATCGTTTTAATCATTGTTGGAATTCACATCCTTTTTCCGAATTTTAACTGAATCATCACTGAAGCAAAATTTCTTTATGTTAGTATCGATTCAGCGACATTATGTGACAGTCACTTCACTAAAGTGACTGTCACTTGTTAAATTAAAATATTACCGCGGAGGGATGAATGAAGAAATTTTGGGGCATTGGCATTCTCATTGGCTTAATGTTGATCATTACCGTAAATGCGCAGCCGGCAGCCGGCTTAGCCGGCTGTCCAACGGATAATACCTGGACCGGAGATGTGAGCACGGCCTGGGATGTTGCCGGCAATTGGAGTTGTGATGTGGTGCCGGCCAATACGAATGTAACGATACCCGCTTCGGCCGCGCCTGACTTTCCGGTTATCCCCAATCCTGGTTTATTATTCGTCAATGACTTGACGATTGAAGCGGGAGCGAGCCTCGATGTAAATGGGGCTTCAGTCATTATAAACGGCACAATGGAAAATAATGGCACATTGATTGATCGCCGGACGATTCCACCACAGGGGGCCGCACCGGAATCCTGTTTATTCTGTTACGGAAATTACCACGGTTTACACTTATCCCGTGATGAAGCGGCGGGTGGGGATCCAGGGGTCGTCGAGGTTAAGATCAGCGGCAGCCAGGGAACTTGTGATACGGGAAACTCGACGATCGGCCGTTGCTTTGAAATTATCCCAACAAACAAAGAAAACATCAGCCTGGACGCCATTTTTTATTTTCAGCCGGAAGAACTGAATGGTTTAACTTGTGCTGAACTTCATGCCTATCATTGGGATGGAAGCGGTTGGGTTGCTGCGGGTCTGCACAATACCGTCGATTGCGAGACCAGTGCCAGTCCTGATTATGCGATTTTAACCGATAACATCACCGATTTTTCTTATTTCGTTGGCGCGACTGGCATCCCACTGGCCGTTTCCCTGGTTGATTTTTCTCCTGAAAACGGGGTCACTAGCGTCATCATCGCCGCGGGAGTTGCCATAGGCTTACTCTTAATGGCGGCCTTGATGATTGTGCGAAGACGACAAACAGATGATTCCTAAAACGCCATGACAACGTAAGGATCGTCCGCTTTGGTCGGCTGCAGCAGCCGAAAGGAAACAAAGCCATTCATTTCACCCACAAAGTGGCCAGTTTTTTCCTGGAGGGTTCACGCACTATTTTCCCGGTTTTTACCCTCTGTTCACGCATTATAACCGAACCATAACCTAATAATCACATTTTTCTGCTAAGATGAAATTGGATCTATTTATTTCGCTTGGGTTCAATTTGGATTCGCTTTGTTTTGCAGCAGTAATAGGAAAACAAACCCCAATTCACCCTATGTTAGCCGCTAAAGGAGGCTGTTGTGAACAAGAAATTTTTTGTATTGTTTTTGACCATTTTTCTATTGTTGATGCTCATCGGATCGGTTTCGGCCGGTCAAGAAGCACAGGAAGCACCCCCCTGTTTTACGAACACGTGGACAGGCAGTGTCGATCAAGATTGGGGAACAGACGGCAATTGGAGCTGTGGTTCAGTGCCGACCATTGTATCATCAGTCATCATTCCTGTGACTGCCAGTCCTAATTTTCCCGTTGTAAATGCACCGGATGATATTTCGGTTAATAACTTGACTGTTGATTCAGGAGCAAGCCTGGATTTAAATGGCAGAAATATTTTCGTGGCATCTTCTTTGGTTAATAATGGGACGTTGATTGATCGGCGTGAAATTGCAACGGCCAACTTGACTTTTGACACCTGTTTCTTTTGCACCGGTGGTTACGCTGGACTTATTTTATCGCGAAATGAAATAGGCGGTTTTAACAATCCTGGTGTTGTGGAGGTACAAATAAAAGGGAATCAAACCAGTTGTGCGACAGGTAGTACGACTATTAGCCGCTGCTTTGATATCCAACCCACGGAAACCAACAACATCAGTATCAATGCCATTTTCATTTTCGACCCCACAGAATTGAATGGTTTGGTCTGTGACCAGCTCCAAATATACCGCTATAATGGCAGCAGTTGGGTTCCGGCGGGGACACATATTCTGAATGATTGCAAGAGCACGCTTTTATCTCCAGACTACTCTATAGTAACAGCAGGCATTACCGACTTTTCCCCATTTGCTGGATCAACCGGCACACCAACGGCCGTTAATCTCATCAACTTTGAGCAAAGCTCATCCGCCACATTCGTGATAGTTTTGGGGGCAGTGCTGCTCCTCCTGGTTATCTCTTTACTCGCTATTGGCGTTAGAAGGGTAAAAAATCAAGCGTAGCGGATTTAGAAAGATGCCGACTTTCTGAGTGGTTGGCATCTTTTCCTCTTTTCACCGGTTGTTCACCAAAATTCACCGATTTTATCATTCAACAACCTAATAATATCCCTATCATGGTAGGTGGGAAGATAGACTTAAATGGTTTGTTTTCTAAACTGATTAAGTAAAGTGACAGTCACTTTGGATTATTATTTGGGTGGCAATTCAAGTAATAAAGTGACTGTCACTTGCTAAGAATTGATCATGGTAGGAGGTCAACATGAAAACCAAAGCTGGTTTTTCAATAATTTTTTTATTTTTGCTGTTATTATTAATGACTGGAGTGGCAGCGGCTGCTGTGCCGGTTGCATGTCCGACAGATAATGAGTGGACCGGGGCGGTGGACGCGGATTGGAGTAACAGCGACAATTGGGATTGTGATGCTGTGCCTGATGAGACGACCAATGTCGTCATCCCGGCAACAGCAGCCAATTTTCCTGTCGCCGACCAAACGATTCATGTTGAAAACTTAATGATAGATGCTGGAGCAAGCTTCAATTTGGCTGGCCAATTGTTAATTGTTGATTCCAAATTGACGAATAATGGAACACTTATTGACCAGAGAGATATATCCCTGGATGGATTACCCAATGGGAGATGTTTTTTCTGTACTGGCGGTTATGTGGGTATCATGTTGAGCCGCAAAAATAGTCCATCCGATCCGGGGGACGTGCGCGTGGAGATCATAGGCAATCAAGGCACTTGTGATAATGAAAATTCAACCATCGGCCGATGTTTTGACATCCAACCGACCCAAACCAGTAATGTGAGCATTGATGCAATCTTTTATTTTCTCCCGGCTGAATTGAACGGATTAACCTGCACCCAACTTCAAATGTACCATTGGGACGGCAGCGGTTGGTCATCCGCCGGAAATCATGTGTCCAACGATTGCGAAACGAGCACCGACCCGGAATATAACATTAGAACGGATGGGATTACGGACTTTTCGCCTTTTGCAGGCAGTGTGGGCACGCCCTTGGCTATCTCCCTGACGGGTGTCGACGGGATTTCATCCATGACCCCGTTGCTTTTCGCGGGATTTGCTTTACTTCTTGGTTTGCTTACGGTTGGCATTTATATCAACCGTAGGACATCAAGGCTGTAATCAATAGATTTTTTTCATTATTGCTATGTTTCCCAACCCTGATTAAGCCCGATGCTTTTTTAAGCGTCGGGCTTTTTGTTGCCGGTTTTTGTAATAAGAGACCATTTCAAACCGTGTATTGGTTGGCACATTTCCATTAGTGGTAAGTTGGCAGGTATTCTGTCAATGAAGAAGTGTGAACTCACCAGTAACGAATCTACGAGCCGTCTCGGCCAGGATCGCTGCGCCGACCGGCAGAACCGACTCATCGATATTGAAGATGTCGGTGTGATGGGCACGCTGCACCTCGTCATCTAGCGCCGCGCCTAGCATGAACATTGCTCCTGGTGCTTTCTGCGCCATGAAGGAGAAATCTTCGGCGCCCATGCCAAAGCCAAACCTCTGGTTGACCATATAGCAGTCACCCAGCAGATCCCTCACCACCTCACGCATACATCTATTCACCCACGGCGCATTGAAAAGTGGTGGAGACCCTTTATTCACCCTGAAATCGTACCGACCACCATGCATCTCGGCTATCCTGAACGCACGCTCGACTTCTTTCCAGAGTCGCTCCCGTGCTACTTCGTTCATGGAGCGAACAGTGCCTTTCAAGTGCACTGCTTGGGGGATGACGCTGTGACTTGTCCCACCGTTGATCTGTCCTAGGCTTACCACGTTGGGCGCCAGTGGGTCGATCTGGCGCGAGGGAATGGCATAGAGAGAGGGTAGAATGGTGGACAGTATGAAGAGCGGATCGGTTGCGTTATGTGGATAAGCGCCGTGTCCGCCAGGGCCATAAATGGTCGCTTCAAACGAGTCGTCCGCGGCCAGGCTGTATTCATCGCTGAAATAAAGCTGTCCGCTCTGAGCAGTGGACCTGACGTGAAGTGCAATCACGGCAGCGACGTTTTCCAGGGCGCCGTCGTCAATCATAGCGGTAGCACCGCTGTTGCCATCGGCGTCAAAGGTCTCCTCTGAAGGCTGGAACAGAAAGCGCACATTACCCTGCCAAGGCTCTTCAGCTTGACTTTGGCGCAGTAGGCGAGCAACGCCCAGTAATATGGCGGTATGCGCGTCGTGGCCACAGGCGTGCATCACACCGTCGTTTTGAGAGGCGTAGGGCACACCAGTCTTCTCCTGAATCGGTAGTGCGTCCATATCCGCCCGGATGGCAATGGTAGGCCCATCTCTACTTCCAAGCTGCCCTACCACACCGGTTCGCCCGATGCCGGTCCATACCTCAATGCCACCGATTTCATGCAGTGTATCGGCCACTAGCGCAGCGGTGCGCACTTCCTGAAAGGAGAGTTCAGGATGTTGATGGATGTCTCGCCGCAGGCGGATTAATTCTTCGTGGATTTTCCGTGCCTTCTCTAGCATCATAGATCATAGAACCTATCCGAATAACATTATGGCATAATAATAGAAGTACATCGTGGAAATCTGTCTTTGTTCAAAACCAATGCGTCCAGCACGAATGTTTCCAAGCGTGCCAACAGCAAGGGATCAGGGAGGGCACACTTTTGGTTCTTAATCATTTACTAGAACAATTACCGCCTCAGCTTCCCCAACACCGCCACAAATAGTAACCAGTCCAGCACCGCCTCCGCGGTTACGGAGTGCGGTAATCAGATGCATTACAAGTCGCACAGCAGTCGCTCCCGTGGGATGACCTAACGCAATGGCTCCACCATGAATATTGGTGCGATCTCGCAACTGTTTTACTTTTACCGAGTTTCCATCGGCAAGCAAATGGGTCGTGACTAGCGGCACCGCTGCAAACGCCTCGTTGATTTCGATCAGATCGATATCGTCTATTGTCAGGCCTGTCCTGGCAAGGGCCAACTTTGCAGCGTAGGCTGGCATGGAAGCGATGTGCTGAGAATCACCGGAGACCATTGCCCAACCGGTAAGCAGCGCGCGCTTCTTCACATTTCGAGCATCACGTGTGGTGAGAATAAGGGCCGATGCTCCCGTACTGAGATCCGGCGCATTACCTGCTGTGACCGTGCTGCTTCCGTAAATTGTGGGTAGTCCGGTAAGCTTATCGAGTGTTGTGTCCGGACGTGGTACCTCATCTTCTGCAAGGGTGGTGGTCTTCCCGTCTCTATCCTGTGCCTTTACTGGAAAAATCTCTTCATTGAACAGACCTCTTTCCTTCGCTGACACATAATTTTCCTGGCTGCGCAGCGCCCACTCGTCCTGTTCCTTTCGACTGATGCCGTACCTTTCTGCCTCCTTGCTGGCCTGGATGGCTCGGGCGATACCTGTATGCGGGCATGATACGACGAGGTGATCCGTCAAAGTGATATGACCCAATCGATTGCCAAATCGCATGTCTTCCAGGAAATATGGTACCTTGCTCAGATTCTCGACGCCACCCGCGACTGCGCAAGATATGTCACCTAATCGTAACCCTCTACTAACTAGTGATACTGCAGTAAGAGAAGAGCAACACGCTCGATCCACCGTATAGGCAACCTTATCATCGGGTATGTGCGCCTGCAGCATCACCTGCCTGGCAATAGACCTCTCTGATCCAGGAAAGTTCACACCTATCGCAATTTCCTGAATATCTGCCGGCTCAAGTCCTGCCCGCCTAATTGCTTCCCTGACCACCATTGCTCCCAATAGTGGTAAATCCAATGTGCGTAGCGTTTTCCCAAACTTACCAAATGGAGTTCGCGCGTAACCAGAAACCACAATTGTTTCCGCAGAAGCCATCACCATAGAATCCCCAAATTGATTAGGCAAGAAACGTTTTTGTCAACACAGATAAGCCACCTTCAACTTCAGAGAATCAGAATCGGAATAGTTAATATTTGATACCAACCGACGCGGCCGTGAGCAAACCCGATTTAACTCTGACAGTTTTGTTCATTTTGAATTATATCACATTGCGGATATAATAACCACAATGTGAAAATTGTTTACCACAACACTCTTTAAGGTGCTTTCTATGAATAAACACTCCACTGAAGAACGCGCAGTAGAGGAAAGTAGTCCTCATAAGCGCTCAGAATCTTCCATGAGAATCCAGCCACTATACACGCCAGAGGATCTGCATTCGAGAGAATTTGAGGAGCAGGAAGATCTGGCACACCCTGGAGAGTTCCCCTTTACGCGGGGCATTACAGGTGAAATGTATACAAGAGAACCATGGATCATGGGTCAGTATTCAGGGTACTCGTCACCGCAAGAAACTAACCAGCGAATTAAAGAACTCCTCAAACAGGGACAGCGTGGCTTTTCTGTCGCGCTGGATCTTCCAACACAGATTGGTCTCGATTCAGACGATCCAGCCGCTATTCATGAAGTTGGAAGGGTGGGGGTGCCAATAGATAGCTTGCGAGATGTAGAGGACCTCTTCCAGGGTATTCCACTAGACCAGGTGGCACAGATTCGCACTACTGCAAATTCAATAGGTCCGATTATGCTTTCTTTTTTTATCGCGGCTGCAGAGAAGCACGGATACACGCCGGACCGGTTTCGCGTTATGTTTCAGAACGATGTTCTAAAAGAGTACATCGCGCGAGGCACCTATATCTTTCCTCCGATTGCTGGATTGAGATTCTCAGTGGATGTTATTGAGTATTGTGCCAAGCATCTCCCTCACTGGGAGCCAATCGAATTCTGTGGTTATCATATACGAGATTCTGGCGCGACAGCTGTTCAGGAGTCCGCCATCGCTATCGCAAATGGACTGGCATATATCGAGGCCACACTCGAGCGTGGGTTAAGTTTTGAACAATTCGGACACTCACTGGTGATGTTTCTGTCTGCTGCTCCAGGATTGTTTCAAGAGGTAGCAAAATTTCGAGCGACGCGCCGTGTCTGGGCAAGGCAGATAAAAGAGCGATTCGGTCCTGATGACGATATTTGCGCATTGAAGATCTTCTCTTATACATTAGGCAGCCCCTTGACTGCTGAAGAACCTCTCAATAATATAATCCGGGTCACGCTGGAGAGCTTGGCTGCTGTACTCGGTGGTGTACAGACTCTTGCAAGCTCATCCTATGATGAGGCGCTTGGCTTACCATCAGACGAAGCTGCTCATATTGCTTTGCGGACGCAGCAGATTCTGGCTTACGAGGGTGATATTACGAAATCCGTAGATCCGCTTGGCGGATCTTTTTTGCTTGAATCACTTACAATTGATTTTGAGAAAAGGATTCTGGACTACCTAGGTGATATTGAGGAACAGGGAGGAGCATTGAACGCATTTGAGACGGGCTGGCTGGCACTGGAAATTGAGCAAGCGGCATATCGCCACCATCGTGAGATCGAAGACGGGACACAACCGATCATTGGTGTAAACTGCTTTGTCGACGAAACGGAAAGACAGGGGAAAAGGAAAGTCACGGCAAAGAAACTTGATCCGAATATCGGGAGCAAACAGACAGCGCGGTTGCAGGAAATTAGGGAACAGAGAAATGCCAGGGTTGTGCAGAAGTGTTTGGAAACAGTGAGGGAAGCCGCCCTTAACGATGAGAACACTATTCCTTCCATATTGGAAGCCGTGAAAGCATACGCGACGATTGGTGAAATTACCAGCGTGCTTCAATCCGTTTGGGGCACTCACCATCCATGAATAATGCTTCAAATGAAGAATTCATCGTAAGTCAAACAAAATGAAAGCAGTCACCCAATTGGTAAACCCCAGATGACGACGATACCGGCCCTTATTCACAGGGCGTGCCTATGGTACAAGAACCGTACTGCTGTAATCGACGGCAACCGTACCTTGACCTTCCAGGAAATCGAGAAAAGAAGCAACCAGATGGCCAACGTACTGGTGGGTTTGTCCGCAGAGACCGCTGGCCGCGTGGCCCTATTGATGCCTAATCAACTGGAATTCATCGAGTCTGACCTGGCTATCGCAAAAGCGGGGAAAGTACGGGTTGCAATCAATCCACGCCTGGCAGAACGGGAGAAAGAGTTCATTCTAGAGAATTCTGAAGCGGAGATCCTGATTTGCCATCACGATGACGGCGATTTCGCTGTTAGTGCGCGACAAAGATTGCATTCTCTGCAGCATATAATCCTCGTTGGTGGTGACCTGACAGGATGCTCTGGCTATGAAGAGATAATGCTTTCAGGTAGCACCTCAAAACCAGATGTTCGGGTCGAACCAAATTCGCCCAGTCTGATTTTCTATACTTCGGGAACGACCGGACGACCTAAGGGCGCGATATGGTCAAATAGTAGTCGTATCGGTGCCATAACAAACATGCTCCTTGATGAATTGACAGTGAAGAGCGATTCTACGATGTTGCATCTGGCATCGCTTTCTCATGGAAGCGGTTCAAAAATCCTACCTTTCTTTCTTCGGGGAGCGTGCAATGCAATTCTCCCACGATTTGAGCCGGAACGACTCTACCAACAAGGATTGAAGTTTCAGGCCACGCACACTTTTATGGTGCCTACAATGATCAAGATGGCATTGCCATTCTTGCATCCTCAGAAGCACGGTTCGAAATGGAGTATGGAATCAATTACGTATGGGGGTGCACCGATGCCTGCCGAGGTATTGGAACAAGCGTTGGATCAGTTGGGTTCTGTCTTCGTTCAGGTTTACGGCTGTAGCGAAGCACCGCACCCAATCATGGTATTGAGCCGTGAAGAGCATGTCCCCCGCTTCCCTGGCGACACCCGGCTCCAATCTGTGGGCCGAGAAGCCACGAACATTGAGATCCGCCTTGTAGCCAAGGATGGTAAGAATCAGGCGGCCGGTGAGGTCTGGGTGGCCGGTTCAAATGTGATGGATGGCTACTGGCAGAATTCCTCAGCGACAGATGAGGTTTTTTCCGGCAGATTCTACAAGACTGGTGATGTAGCACGACGCGATGAGGATGGGTATATTTATATCATCGGACGCGTTCGGGACATCATCATATCAGGCGGCTTCAATGTGTATCCTGCCGAGGTAGAGGCTGTGCTGAGACAGCATCACGCAGTAAAGGATGTTTGTGTTCTAGGCGTCGCGGACGATCATTGGGGCGAGAAGGTAATTGCAGTGGTAGTTTTGCAACAATACACGAGCCCCATAAGTGATGAGCTGACAGCCTTCTGCAAGTCATTACTCGCTGGTTACAAGATTCCTAAGGCAATATACTTCAGAGAGCAACTACCGTTGGGTTCAACCGGAAAAGTGCTCAAGAGTGAATTGAGAGACGAATATAGCATGCTTCGCTAGCAATTGGTATATTTAATTATGAGTCAACCGTGACGAAATTCGAGTTATTGGATATGAGGCGTTGTAAAGTGTGGCCGGCACTCTTGACTTCGCCGATTCAAAAGATCCCTCAATATCTGTATGGGATCCGGCAACAGCTCCTCTTAAAAATGAGCGTGGTAGACGAGGAACGCACATATGGCTAAGACAGGTTCACAAGCAGTCCGGCGCGCCTTAGGCCTGCTTGCATGCTTCACCGATGAGCATCCCAGACTCACTCTTACGCAGATCTCCGAGAGATCTGATCTAACGTATCCAACAGTCAGTCGAATGGTTAACGCTTTGATCGACTATGAGTTTCTTGCCCAAGATCCGCAGGATAGCACGTACAGTGTAGGTCCTGAGATCATGCGACTGGCGCGAATTATCCTTAAGAGTAGTGAGCAATCCGAGCTGCTTGCCTTCGCTATGCCGCAGCTAGAAATTATCCGATCTACCACCGGAGAAACGGTGGGCTTTCACGTACCCATGGGTTCGAAACGTGTCTGCATTGCCGAACTGACCAGTCGGCATCCTGTGCGGATGGAGACCGGAATTGGTGTACCTTACCCTCTATACGCAGGCGCTGTAGGCAAAGCGATTCTCGCACGGTTGCCTGAAGCAAGGCGTGAGAACTGCATCGGGGAAGCTGACTTAGTACCCCTCACTTCGAATACTATCACATCGCGGGAAAAATTGTTGCAAGAGCTCGCGGCTGTCAGAGATAATGGGTATGCAACGAGCTTCGGGGAGACGGTTGTCGAAGCCAGTGCAATGGCAGCTCCGATCTTGGGTTCAGATGGTTTCGCAATAGCTGCCATCAATATTACAGGCCCTGCAGCTCGTTGGGACCAGGAGAAAATGCAGGCTACTGTGCCATTACTCCTTGACATCGTTAGCCAACTCTCATCGCACCTCGGTTACTCGATGTAATCTAGATCAATGGTTGAACAAAGAGTCAACCAATCATTAATCAATGTAGCGATTGATCTGAATTGTCCACCAAAAGAGGCCTCAGTTCCTGGGCTATGAATTCCAGATGTTGGAGAGCTCGTTCATGGGTCACACCGGGTAACCGATAGGGGAAGGCCAATTCGGACCAGGGGACAGCACGGCGAATATCTAGCAGTTTTCGTGCGACGTCTTGTGGCGAACCGATCATCAACTCATTACTCCGTGGCATATCAACAATATTTGGAACATGCTTCATCGGATCTGACTCTGTTTTGTATCGCCCGATATAGCTCGTTTGCTGATAGTGTAGTGCGGGTTTTAGCAGGACTTCCCAATCTCGTTCCGGATCGTCCGACACCCAGAGCGGCATCGAAACGCGGACCTGAAAATCTACTAACGAACGGCCGTGTCTGCTCAATGCTGGCTGAAGTGTGTCTTGCCAGAAGTTTCGCAAAGATTGCCCTGGATCTCGATATGTGTATGCCAAGTGCCCATCTCCCAACCGTACGGCTCGATCAACGGCCAGTTTTGAAAGCCCGCCGACCAAAATCGGTAGCCGTGATTGCACTGGT
>JANQGC010000074.1 GCA_028277515.1 Anaerolineae bacterium | reverse complement strand
GCCACTTCCTGGTCTCGCTCCTATCCTGGCTGCTGGCTGTCATCTGTGTGCTCGGCGGATCGCTGGAAGATGGGACGCAACCCATCCGCCTCAAACGTTCCGATTTCATCGTTATGGCCATTTTGCTGGCCCTGGCTCTGCTGTTGCGCGGTCTGGCCACGGATCGAATCCCGACCACTTTTTCCGGTGATGAAGGATCGGCCGGTTTGAATGCCGTCTCCTTCGTGCAAGGGCAGTTCAACAACCTGTTCACCTTTGGCTGGTTTTCCTTTCCCTCTTTCTACTTTGCCGTACAGGGGGCTTTTGTCGCCCTGTTTGGGCAGACGGTGGAAGCGCTACGCTTGAGTTCGGCCGTCGCCGGCGCATTGACCATCATCGCTGTTTACTGGTTGGGCCGGGTTCTGTTCGGCCGGTTGGCGGGCCTTATGGCCGCCGTTTATCTGACCTTTTCTCATTACCATATTCACATGAGCCGCATCGGTCTTAATAATATTTGGGATGGTCTGTTCGGGACGCTGGCGCTGTTGGGTTTATGGGACGGCTGGAAAAACGGCCGTCGCCTTAGCTTCATCCTCTGCGGCCTGGCCCTCGGATTGGGCCAATACTTTTACGTCAGCATCCGTGTTCTGCCCATTATCCTGCTGCTCTGGGCAGGCACCGCTTTTTTCAGCGAGAGAGCAACCTTCAAGAAACGACTGCCCGGCCTGATCCTCGCCGCATACGCGGCCCTGGTCATCGCCTTGCCCCTGCTCATTCTGTATGCCCGCCACCCGGATGAGTTCAATGCGCCGCTGAACCGGGTGACGATGCTCGGCGATCAGCTTCAGGAAGAAGTCGAACGAACAGGACAATCGGCCGTCCAAATAGTGGGCGAGCAAATGCGCCTCACCGCTCTCGGTTTCACCAATGAACCACTGCGTCTGCTCTACGCACCGGGAGCGCCCTTGCTGCTGCCATTGGCCGCCACCTTGTTTCTCCTGGGTGTCTTCTGGGGCATCCTGCATTTTGACCTGCGCTATCTACTGCTGTTCCTACCGATCATTGCCGCCATCATCGCCGGTTCCGTCAGCAGCTTCGCCCCCGCCTCCCAACGGTATGTCATGGTCATGCCCATCGTCGCTATCCTGGTGGCCGTACCGTTGGCCCAATTTGGCGGCTGGATGGCCCAGTTTTGGCCTGATTATAAACAGGTTATTATTGGGGCTATCCTGGCCTTGCTGTTCATCATCGCCTTGCTTGATGTGAACTACTATTTCCGCACGGTTTACAGGAATTACGTCCTGGGCGGCTTAAACACAGTCGTGGCCACGCGGGTCGCCGATTACTTATTAGAACAAGGTGACCCTGACCAGGAAGTCTACTTCTTTGGCTTTCCCCGAATGGGCTATTTCAGTCATTCGACCATTCCCTATCTGGCGCCGCGTATGGCTGGGCACGACGTTGCCGAACCGATTGACGAGCCTCCGAACTGGGAGGAAGATGATCCGACCATCTTCATCTTTCTGCCCGAACGTTTAAATGAACTGCCATTCGTGACCGTGAGCTATCCTGACGGCCGCTACCGCGAGTTCATCGCCGAAAACGGAGAAATGCTATTCGCCACCTACCAGATCGACCCATAATTTCGCATATTGCCGTAGCGTAAACATTCTTGTTTGCAGCCACTGTACCCTAAAAAATCCTGTTTGCGGAAAGAAACAAACAGGAATGTTTGTTTTACAAACTGACCGTAAGCCCTTTCTTAAGTGCTTTATTCTAATATATCTATTAGAATTGCTACAGAAAGGGAAACATGTCAGTGGATTATCAAAATGATTCCAATTCTCCTATAAGGATAGGTCTAATTGGCAGTGGATTCGTGTCCAGCGGGCTGGTTATGCTTTTGCATCAATTTGCAGAATATCAAGTTACGCGTGTCTTGACCCGCCGCGATCCTCTATCAGCCCAGGATTATCCCAGAACGGATTTGTTGACCAATAATGTCAACGAACTGATCGATCATGCGGACCTGGTCGTTGAATGCTCCGGTGATGTGGTTTATGCAACCGCTGTTTTAGAACAGGTCTTAGATGCCGGTCTACCGGTCGTGACCATGGACGCTGAGCTGCATGTGACGACAGGCAGCTATTTATTGACCAGGGGTTTTATTACAGAAGCGGAAGGAGATCAGCCGGGTTCACTCGCGGCATTGAAAGAAGAGTGTCTCCTGATGGGCATCCAACCCCTGGTGTATGGCAACGTCAAATGGTTCCTCGACCATAATCCATCCCCGGAAGATATGGATTACTGGTCCAAAAAACTAGGCATCAGCCTGACCCAAGTGACTTCATTCACCGACGGTACCAAAGTGCAGATCGAGCAGGCGCTGGCGGCCAACGGGCTGGGAGCCGACATTTTGCAAGATGGATTAAGCGGGCTCGTATCAGAAATGCTGGAAGATGGAGCCAATATGTTGGCAGCCAGGGCTGATGCTTTAGGTCGACCGGTCAGCGACTTTATACGCGCCCGAAAATCGCCTCCGGGTGTCTTTATCACCGGCCGACATGATGAAGAACAAAGCCCTTATTTGAAATATTACAAGCTGGGTGAAGGGCCATACTATACAATCGTGCGCCCATACCATCTCTGCCACCTGGAAATTCCCAAAACAATCAAAAGGGTTGTCCAGGATGGAAGCGCGCTGCTGACCAATTCTAAAAGACCACGCATCAGTGTGGAGTCAATTGCTAAACGGACGTTCAAACCCGGCGAGGTGATCGAGCGCGCCATCGGCAGCTTCGACATCCGCGGAGAAGCCATCAAAATAGCCGGCAAACCGGATCATGTACCCATCGGTCTGCTAAGCCAGGCTGTGGTCAAGGAACCTATCGAACCTGGCCAGCATATCACCTTCGCTGATGTCGACCTGCCGGACAGCGTTGCCCTGCGTGGGTGGAGAGAGATTATGCACCGGTGTATGGCCCCGGCCGCAGAAGGTGGAGCGTCAAATTTTTGATTCAGGAACGCCATTCGCCGGGTTCCTGGCCGACACCTGGTGGTATGGATTAACCAACAGGTTATCCGAAAAACAATTTGAAAAATTAGCAAGACTGCGCGTGCAGCAAGGATTTTCGGCCGTGCAACTCGTCGTAGGCATTCCCCCGGAAGTCGGACCCGAACATCCATCCGCCGCCGGTCACGCCGGCCCGGCCTGGACTTTAGCCGGAACGTTCAATCAAAATTACCTGGCATACGCCCGGCAAAAGATCCGGCAATTAAATGAACTCGGATTAGGCGTCATCGTGTACGGAGCCTGGGGCCACCAAATCGTTTGGCTGGGGCAGCAAAAAATGGTCGATTGGTGGCGGCATATCATCAGCCACCTGGATGACTGTAACGTCATTTACTGTCTGGCCGGGGAATCCAATTTGTGGATTGGGCGAGAAAACATGTTATTACCCAATTTATCCACTGCCGATCTAAAAGGCCCGCACCCGCCAACCTGGCTGCCCGGACGGATGCGCGCCTTAGGATATAAGCTGATCGGCCGCATAAAATCCTGGCGCAGAGAGCCTTCTGCCCGGCTCAAAAATGAAAGAGCAGCCGCCTGGTCGGCCATGTTAGACGATGTTCATACGATGACCAACCGGCCTATAATCATTCACACCAATGACCTGGAAACGGGATTCGAGGTGGTCCATCATCCCCAGCTATTGGCCGCCAACACCACCCAGACCGGCCATTCCCAGAAGTCAAAAAACAAATTATGGCAAATGCCGTTGGCGCATCAATCCCAAAGCGATCCGCGCCCTTTTATTAATTTGGAACCCTGGTATGAAGGGATTCGCGACGATTTTTATGTCGCGGATCAACTCTTTGCCTATTGGACATCCATGCTGGCCGGATGCGCCGGCTATTGCTACGGTGCGCATGGCATTTGGAATGTGGGTGACGGCCGATTTCTGGCCCATTGGGGCAAGCAAACCTTTGAGCAGGCTATGGCACTGAAAACACCCTATCTGCTGGACCTTTCCCACCAACGATACCGATCAATGCCCAGGCTGAATACCGTCTCCTATGAATTGGATGGAGCGGACCTATTATGGATTTGCCGTTTTGCAGGAGATCAACATATAACCTATATTCCTGATCTCGGCCGTGTTTCCAACCCGCCGGGGGGACGTATTTGGCTGCCCCTGGCTGGGGACCACACCGGCGCCCTTCCTGAGGCGGGGCAGGTCGTGATCTATTCGATATAGAAATCAACGAAGGATCAGCACATGAAAGCGCGTGTTAAAAATCTAGGCTTTTACTTGATTGGGGCGACGGAAATGATTGTTCGACGCTCAACAGAATTTATTTTCATTCTGGCAATGCCCCGATCTGGCTCATCCCTGTTGACCCATATTTTAAACAGCAACCCCGAAATTGACGGAATTGGAGAAACGAAAATGAAACCAACATCCTTTGCGGGTCTGCAACGAATCGTTGGCAAAACGCGCTATTTTCAAAGACGCTATGGCATTTCTTCAAAGGGTAACACGCGATACATCCTTGATAAGTTGGTCCATAACGAATTGCTGAGCACCGATGATATAACTCATTTTCAGGATGATCGTTTCAAGATAATATTCTTAATCCGCAATCCCCAGGATACGATCCGCAGTCTTTTGAGGGCTACGAACAGTAAGCAAACAGCCAATGCCATTCAATCTTATGAGCGACGTGCCCGGGCGCTGCGCCATTATGTGGAGCAAGTTGGGCCTGAAAAAACCTGTCTATTCTTAAGATTTGACGAGTTGATCAATTGCACACCGCTGGTCTTCACAGCGCTCGAGCGGTACCTTGATTTAAGTGAGCCTTTATCGGAAAAATATGAAACAACGCAAGCGACGGGAAAGTTCACGTTTGGAGATAACTCCGAAAACATTTCAAAAGGAAAAATTGTGCGGCAAAAAGAGGAGCAACAAGTGGAACGGCCGTCGATTCCTGCCGCCCAATTAATAACCGCGCAGCAGGAATATGAAGCCTGTAGAAAAGCGATGGAAAAATATTGCCTGACAGTCGATCCAACAAGTTGTTAAGCAAAAGTAATTCGGAGATTGATGAATCCAGTAACCGCGAAATCCATTTCGCGCCCCTCCAGCGAGGATATAAATCCTCGGTTACGTTTATCCGATTTTTTGATTAGATTAATGTATGACCGGATTTCTGCCTAAGGTTTAACTCGATTCCTCTTCGCTCATTTCGCCCATCTTTTATTATTT
>JANQGC010000356.1 GCA_028277515.1 Anaerolineae bacterium | reverse complement strand
CACACGTGCGTTGGCCCGCCAACCGGAGACTCTAACAGCCGGCTTGTTTATCGTTGGCTGTTTCTACAACCTGTGCGATGTGCACCATAGCCTGCGCTTGCGTCTTGCCGCTGGCCAACACGGTTCTCGTTGGGTCCGGCGCACTCCGGCCATTGCTGCGGGTCTGACAGACCACATTTGGACAGTCGATGAATTGTTAATGTACAGAGTGCCTCTGCCTCGTTGGGCACCACCAAAAAAGGTGGGCAGGCCCTCTAAAGAATTATTACGGTTGATTGAACGGTGGTGTTAATCATCCACGATTAGATGTTGTGATACCCTTGAAGCAATAATTCTTAAAATTCTCGAATTCTTGTTTTTGGAAACGCAATTTAGTATAGGCTCAAAGAAAAGGAAGATAAACCTCGAGCCGTTTGGGCTAAGATAACCGGTATTTGAACCAAACCTAATGGACAAACTGTAACATATATTGAATAAATAAAAATGTTTCTGGCATTCGTTAGTTTTTATCTAACATCCGGATTGAAATCTTCTGGAAAATTTTTAGAACATACTACTTCTTTGTAATTAGCCGGTAACCCATACCACGGACGGTTTGTAAAAATTGGGGCTCTTTTTGGTTAATTTCGATTTTTTTTCTTAATTCCCAAACCAGGCGATTGATGTCAACCTCAGTATGACCATATGCATCATCATCCCAAATAGCTTGGATAAGTTCTTCATAGGTACACATGACGGGCACAAAACCATTTGCCCAATTACGTTGATCCATATAACGAATGAGCTTATGTTCCTGCGGTCGTAACCCCGGAATCTCAGCACGCGTCCGCCCATCGAAACGCATCAGTTTTGCTTGGATCCAATCGTATCTCAAAAATGCAAGCTGAGAGACAATATCAGCTACTTGCGTCCTTTCCGGATCGTTGAAGACCATCTCCCAATATAATGGATCGCCCTCATCCGTTATTATTCCTAAAACACGTACAGTGTCTAAATCTCCGATGACAGCCTTACCATCAACTACTTCAACAGAGCCATCTCTTTCTAGAAAGGTTTTGTTTACGCTACCATTGTCTACAATCCACCAAACACCTTCTGATCGTTCAATAGTGCAATGATGAACGCGGGTAATGAGCTGCTGGGGATCGGGTTGAAGCGCGATATCGTTATGTTCCTCAAAACGGCCGATAGTTACCTTTTCTTCTGCAATATCAACTTTTAACTGCTGCCCATTCGGTCCAGTGATCTGCAGAAAAGGTATGTTATCGCTCATGGTCAATCCTGCGCTTGAAGTCCTTGTAGAAAATATATCTCAATTTCGATTAGAGAATTTGGAATTATTATCTACACAAAATTAATAGAAAAACGCAACTCGTCGAACTTGAAAAAATTGAAAATATTTAGAATGAAGCTGTTTTTCGTTGCCAGTCAACGACATGTCTAGATGTCTAAGAATATAATCGTGAAAAGAGCTTACAATCCACCTTAACCTACCTATTTAAGGAGAGCCCTTCAATTATTTGTTGAAAAAGAAAAAGAAAAAAGATCCTCAGTTAGATTCCAAGAGAATCGAGCGTCTATGCCGTAACCTACATCTAAGATAGTTTCAAATCTAGGGCCTGAAGGGAGTTGGTCATTAAAATTCGGGGTCACTTTAAAGACTCCCAAGACCTCGCCAGAATAATCAGAAGCGGTCATGATGCTTTCGGAACCATTTTGCTCAATATACAAGGGGGGTGTTTCTATTGGCACAATGATTTTGTTATCATCGTTACCTTCTTTTTTGCCTTCTTCTCTGTTACCTTCATCCGGAGAGATATCAGTCGGAACTACAGGCTCATCATCAATGTGTGACCATGAAGATGTACCAACATTGTAAACATCTTGTTCAGCCATCGCTAACAGGGCTGAAACATCTCCAATAAAGCTAAAAAATAAAATAGTTAAAACTAAAACTTGGACACCTCTTGTTCGCATGTCTACCTCCTTGAATTTTTCAATTTCTGTTAGCAATTGATCCCTATCTGCCAAAAGCATAAATCCATGGTCCAAAATACTCTATGTAATTTTTATCAAAATTGGATCGGAATTTGATCGATGGCTGATCTATTTCGTTGGGTAGTGGTGGCATATAATCTCACATTGCTCTCGAGTGAGCGTGGATAATAAAGTTAATTTACTTTGGCCTGATTTTTGGCTTCACTCTAGCGATGCTTCTGAATCGCAAAAACTAAATTATTATTTATTCACTCGTTCCACCAAACTTCTCTCAAGAGAAATTGCAAAGGGTGGTGGATAATCTCAACGCACTACCTTTCGTTGGTTACCTCCCAATAAACTCGGCATAATGTGTTTAAACCAACTTTACTGTTCTGGTATTTTCAGAGTGAGGATAGGAGAGGAATAGGAATTGTCGAACAATTAGAGCTAAAGGTAAATTGAATTTCTAATGGTATCAATTTTTATGCCAATATTTTAGTTTTAATAGACCGCAGGAATTACGATGTAAATACAGAGCTTTAGTACCTGCTACCAATTTTGACCCCCTTATATCGAAGATAATTATAATGTGTGCCTCTTGATATCGACAGTTGATCACAAATTTCCTTGACAGTCAATTCTTGTTCTTGATATAGCTTTTCCGCAATGATAGCTGTGTGTTGGGCCTTTTTTGATAGACCCTTCGGCCGTCCGCCTTTTCTTCCCCTCGCTCTTGCGGCAGCCAAACCAGCCTTTGTTCTTTCTCGAATAATGTCTCGCTCAAATTCCGCAAGGACTGCAAATACATGAAAGGTGAACTTGCCTTGGGGTGTGGTAGTATCTATTTGATCGTTAAGGCTGTGCAATCCTCCACCCTTTTCCTGGATCTCATTAACCAAACTTACCAGGTCTTTCAGTGAACGGGCAAGACGATCCAGTTTCCAAATAACGACAACATCGCCTTCCCTCAGTTGTTCCAACATTTTTTGGAGCTGCGGCCGTTCTTTAGTCGATCCGGTATATTTTTCCTGATAAATTTTCTTGCAGCCAGCATTATTCAAAGCATCAAGCTGCATCGCCAGATCTTGGTCTTGAGTACTAACCCGAGCATAGCCAATCTTCATAATTTGTATTCCAAAACGGTCCTTCCTTGGATTAATTAGACATTGATTTATTATACCAGTTTTTTGGAATATTTGGAGTTTGATTTTGGAAGAATCTTTGCGGGGTGAAAGTCACAAATTCTTCGAGCACTTAGGTAATTTTCTTGAGAAATGTACCAATTTTGGCAAGTGACCTCCAAATCGAAAATGAAGATTCAGTGTCTGGATGATCTGAATCAGAAATGGATAGGGCCAAATGTCCAAAATAACGAACGTTTTTTTGGAATTAATCCCGTATCGAATTCCACCTTTGGACTCCACAAAATTTGAAGGAATTTACATCAAACAAAGAGTTGTCACAAATAGCAACTTTCTAAATTTGATGATTCTGTCTAATGTATATTTTTCAAGCCATTCTCATTGCCAAGGCGTTTGCTGGCATCCCATTCCCGAAATTTCTTTGTGTACCCTGACATGTATTGAGCAATAGCAACTAAAATATAGACCTTGTGTAGATCTGATTGCAGAACAATCATAACAAGAGAGCTCTTGGCATATTGGTGGGCATTAGAGCAAGAGCGGAGGATTTTTCGTCGGGCTTTGGTCTAGCAGGAGAGTTTGAATTAGATAATCCAAGCCAAAAGATAATTTTTGATTGGCCAGCAAAAAGCCATGTCTTCTGCTTAAATCTAAACAATTAGGATATCTAATCAGATTCAGTATTGGCCCAATCTGGTGGCACGAGCTTGACGCCTTCGCGCCATCTCTCAACAATACGCTCCTGAAACCACGGTTCATCGATGTTGGCGTGGTCAGTAATTATTATCTGAAACTCTGGATTTAGTTGTAGAACAATATCCAGAGCTATTCTGTACATCCGACTCACAGCCGCTCGATCCTCACCATGTTCCCCTTCTCCCAGTTGATCCCAGTCCTTATCTTCGGGGAAGTACACCTGTGAAGGTTGGTCTATAAATAGAAATCGAGGAACCGGCCTGCTACGTCGTACAAACCATTTGTGCAATGCAAGGTGTGTTATTAGATGATACCCAACCCAATTCTCTCCACTCCCCATACGGTCCAAGGGAATTGGGCCATCATCACTGTCAGCTACAACGTTTAGACGTCTTAAATCCAACCGAAGTGGGTACTCGGAATGTTCGAGCCCCAATTCGCCAGCCCAATCAGTCATGTCTCGAGAAATTATTGAAAGGAATGATTGCATTCGATCTCTAACTGCTTCGTCGCTAAGTTCTTCTTCAAGCTCGGTAATATCCTCTTGCAACTTTCTTATCTCATTCTTCAGATCACTTGTCTGCTCCAATTCCGGGAGGCTCTCTAGAAATAGGCCGATTCTTCCAAGAACATGGGCCCGTCTTGATGTATGTTCTCTCCAAGCTTGAAGCCGTTGATTCGACAAATGGATTGTTTCCAGGGCTTCGCGATTTTCCCGAAGATCACGTTTAATTTCAATAAGACGCTCTTCCAATTCTCGCACAACTCCTTGCATCTGCGGTGATCGCTCTTCAACAGCACGAAACTGTGACTCGAGTTCAGAAACTGACTCTTTAAGATCTAGTAAAGCGGGAAGTTGTTCGTCCTCTCCAAGCGCTGATTGGCACAATGGACAAGTTTCTCGATTATCATCGTCTTCCATCTCAAAAAGCTCCACACTTTTTAGCCTGGCTAATTGCGCCTCCGCTTCACGCGAATAATTCTGACGGTCTGATGAGAGTTGTCGGGCAGCAATTAGCTGCTCTTTGATTCGTTGCAGATTTTGGTTAAGCTGCTCGCGTTCTTGTTGTAGACGTTCGAATTCACCACCAGCAATAGAAATCGCTTCTTCATCTTCGGGTAGGGGTTGGCTAGCAATCTCGTTAAGGCGAGCTACAAAACCCTCCCATTCATTTGGAATTGTTCCTGCTGGCTGCAAGCCAATATCAACCGCCTCCAACAATAGTCCTTGCGCCCGGGAAATTCCTCGACCTCGCACCGACTCGTGTTCAGCCAGTTTCCTTTCAAGACCTCGCAATTCTCGTCGCAAACCTCGAAGATATATTAATTTAGCAACGTGCTCATCATCTACTGCTCCCAGGAAGTATGGAATCGTGTCTTTGATCGCCTGGGGAATCCACTGTTCGCTTTGATTGTGGAATAAATATCTGTTGCTGATTATTTCGCTTTGTTGCTGAAAGCAATAGAAAAGAGCGTGGCGGATGTTTGCAGAAAGAGATCTTCTAGTTTGACCTGGTGGCGGTTCATGTACATTTTCGGCAATGCCAGCATGTGAGGTTAGTAAAGCCCTTAACGCCGATAGATTTGTCGTTTGAGTAAGCGAATTGTATTCAGGGATATTTACTTCTTTTCCAACAGTATAATAAATGTCAGCTGAGGAATCGCGTCCGGGAGCAGGTAACCGTCTCGCAATAAATACTTGACCATCGGTAACTTGGAGTCGGATACCCGTCCATTTGACCTCTCGACGGATAATGCCTTCTGGTACTCGACATTCTGAAGATCCTAGACAATAATCCATAATTTCAATTAATGCCGTCTTCCCGGTTTTTGACGAACCAGTTATTATGTTGAGATCTCCGGGTCTCAACTGGATCATTCGCGTTTGCCCATTGTTCCCATAGAGAACGATATTTAAAACCTGGAAACTCATGGATTTACACCCCAAAATGCCATGACAGTTTCCGCTGTACCCCCAACAGCGAACCATCGCCCTAAAAACCGAGCGCGCATCACGCATTCTCGCGCTTCGTCAGAAAGATTATGAACTGCGCGCCTGACGCCAGATCTCCCAAGGGTGTTCACAAGAAGAGCTCCTGAGCTATGGAAAATCCAGTTATGTGACATCCCAAATCGAAGCGCCTCTCCGGTATGTGGCTTCAGAGAAATTAGTCGTTCGTAGAAAAGCACCCGTGCAGATGCGTGATCATGTAACCATGCGGCCATAGTTGTACGAACGTCGCGTGGTAGGGACTCACGAGTAGCTTTGTGTAAAACAATCGGAAGCATCATGAAAGACAAAGGAAAAGGAACACCTTCACTTGCCACGTTTACATATTCACTAATAGCTGCAGTCAATATGGTGCAGCAAAACGCCGGATTGAGTAAGTATGCCTCTTCTTGTGGTCGCACTGCCCAAGCTCTCATAGTGATGTATCCTGAGGTTCCAGTATTTGACTTAGCCTGTTCTTGAATTCGACATGCCATCCAACACGCTGTGCATCCGATAGGATGTGGTAGGTTCCTCGTGAAATAAACGGTTCCCTAACACCTGTTCTAATCTGCGGGTGTGTTTCCGTTTCAACCCATTTGTATAGCGCATTGGCAGCCAATTTCTTTGCCTCACTAGTTGCTTCTTCTCCGACTTCGTCACGCATCTGCTCAAAAAGATAGGCCCATTCTTCAACAAGGCTATCTTCATAACGCTCTAGCTCGCCAATAAGTAGAAGATCCTCCCTCACCCAACGAGACCGCTGTTCATATGCCCGGAAGAAATCTCTAATAGCATAAAAAATACGATTGTTCCCAATCTCAATTAGCCTCAATTGGTGTACAAAAAGGCGATCTCGATAGCCTGACGCATCTACACTCGCTCTCAAGATGTCGTCATCAATTGGCAGACTATTCTTCTTAAACTGTTCGCGCAACGATGAGGTTTCTGTTTCTATTTCCTCTCCTAAAATCGGTGTAGCTTTGTCATCAACAAGGTGTGTAATCGTCCTTCTATACCACCAGCCTTCAAGCCGCTCAATTAAATTATCTAGAAATCGCTGTTCCACAGCGTAATAAAGAACTTTCTTGATTTCCGTAAAGAGATCGTCTATCTTGGGGGTGGAGTCAACAATGTAGACAGCTTCTAACATCCTCATACGTTGCTCCAAACTCAATGCTCTGTACGCATAATAGGCATCTTGATTCGCTTTGTTGGCAGAAGAATCTGCCGTCGCGTTTAATCGTTCCATCGCACGCTTACAATCCCTGGATGATCCGGGCAATAGAAATGAGGCTGCGTGCCCACTGCCTACCTCAGATGTAGTGATAAGGAAAAAGATAGTCCCCTTTGGAATCTTTCCATTAGCGAGCGCATTGCTCCAAATTCGGATGGTTTTCCAGAGATCCTGGGAACTATCAGTTAGATCGGCAGCCCTGGCTAAATGATGCTTAGTTTGAAGTAGTTCCGGTGCACGACCATCTTGTTCGAAAACTACGTCATCCATAGTCTCGATCGAAACAATGAACTCTTGTCCTTCGCGCAAGCGTTTTAGGGACTCATACAGAGCATAGCGGACCTGGTATATGTAACCAAGGGCAACTGGCGCTGCTGAGTGGTTACCTCTGCCATTTGCATCCACAGATTTATTGCACTCCTTTGAATTCCTCATTAAATTGGAACCAATTTAACGATGTAATCATAAGAAATACCTGTAAAGCTGTCAATTATTTGGTGTTCAAAAAATTTCAAAGCAGCTATTTGATTATGTTAAATTATGGGTGTAGTATGAACCTAGTATCAAATTAGTTCTCTGTAAAACTCCATCGGACTTACAGATGCTAAACATCTATGGTATACGCAATTGCTTCACAAAAAGGCGGAACTGGAAAAAGTACAACATCAATAACATTGGCAGCCGGACTAGGCCGTATTGGCAAGAAAACCCTCATCATAGATATTGATTCCCAAGCTAATTCCTCTAAAGTTCTTATACCCGACTACATCAATCTCAAAAAAGAAGAGACAATCTACAATACAATTCTGGACCGCGGACCGCTTCAGGTGCATCCTACAGGTATTCCAAACGTCGAAATAGTCCCCTCTCATATCCTGCTCTCCAATACAGACGTAGAACTTACAACGGCCAAGGACCACCGCGAAGCACGTCTTAGAAACGCTCTGGAGGCTGTCAGAGACGATTTCGATCATATTTTGATAGATTGCCCACCTGCACTCTCGTGGCTCACCATAAACGCTTTCACAGCCTCTGATGAGGTGCTGGTTGTCGTTTCCCCCGGATACTTCGAATTAGACTCTATTGTCCAGATAAGTAAAACGATTGAAGAAGTCGTTGAATTTTTTAATCCAAATCTGCGGTTGGCCGGCTATCTTTTTACCATGAGCGATCCCACTATTAACAGCAAGGTTAGTCTGAAGTTGTTGAGGCAGACCTACACAAACGATGTACTAAAGACTGTCATTCCCCGGAATACAGACCTTCGTGACGCCCATTTCAATAAACAAGATATCTTTGCCTACAATCCCCGATCCAAGGGTGCTACAGCGTATAACAAATTAATTCAGGAAATGTTTGGCTATGTCAAAGAAATTAAATGAAGCAGCTATCCAAAACGAGCTAAAGCAAGGTTCCACATTTTTCAAGCAAAATGATGTAAAGAAGGAGAAACAAGCATCAAACGAACGAACGGTCGAACGGTCGAATAAACGACATACCGAACGAACGAACGAACGGTCGAACAAGAGAAGAAGCCTGAAATAATTGAAATGAAACGCAGGAAAATCCGCCATACATTTGACATTTATGACGATCAGCTACAAGCAATGCACACCGTGCAACTTGAAGCTGTACAGGCTGGAAAACGTAAACCAACCTTGGGAGATATGGTACAAAACGCATTAGACGACTATTTCGCAAAAAGAAATAGCAAGGAAGCCGAACGAACGAACGGTCGAACCAACGAAACAGCGAACCAACGGTCAGGTGAACATATTTGACAGAATTATCTGTAACTGTCTAGCATTTACATACACCAGATTTTAGTGATAGATATATGTGGATTAATGATTTTTGTCCATTTTTACTTGTTACTGAAGTAGGGATGTCATCACCTGTCCAAGTATAGGGGCGATAGCCTTAAACATGACCCAGGAGGAATCCGAACGAAAGAGGTAACAAGTAGCGCCGTTCGAGAGAAAAGAAGAACCGGAATCCGAGGGAGAAAAACACCTCGGAAATTCCAAGGTGCTGTCCAAAATACTTTCAATTTTTTGAAGAATTTAAGCCGGATTTATTTTAAATTATTGAAATTTGCCTCCGGCAAATTTAATGTATTTAGTACTTTATATTCTGCACAATTTTGGTTGAAAAGCAATAGTATTGTGGATAACTTCAAAGCCGATGGCGACAATCAGGCTTAGCTGGAGCAAATGGATGTTTTCATGATTGATAGTTCTTTTGGACGGCAAAAGAACCAAAGCCGATGTTGCTGCGCAACATCAATATTTTTCAAATAAATAGGTAGCAAAGGCGTATAACCCATAGCGTAACACCCGTAGAAGACCCGTAGATAGCCGTCTACACCCAAAATTACCCATAACAAAGACTTTTTACCTCAACCGCCCCTAAATAACCCGCCTCATCCTCACTCTAACTCTTCCTGACCACTCCCCCACCGCTTCGCTTACTATGGGACAGTGGTCAGGAAGGAGTGTGGTTTGGCGGGAGGGGCGGTTGTTGTTTTGTTTTTTAGGACGGAAGTGAGTGTTGAGTAGATTTAATAAGTTTGGTTAATAAGGTCTGGGGAGGGTTTAAGTGGATAGGAAATGGGGGAGGAGAGGGAGAAGACGTAGGTAGGATAAGGGGGGCTGGTAAAAGGTCAGGGGATCAAATTAAAAAGGGGAGCACGGTGCAATGGATTGGGGATCATATTTATTTGTTGCCGTGTAATCACATCACGCTGCGCCAACTCCGCGCGCATTCTGCATAGATAGCTCATTCTAAAACATACAAGAAAAACTTAATATTCAACTATCAATATTGCTGGAAGATCGGGTTAGATTCGGGTTATGATGCTTTGGTGCAAGGTAACCCAAAGGACAGAGAACAATTGAAAATCAAGCGTCGCAGTGACTTTGGCAGCGTGATATTAACCAGGCGAGATTTCAGAATCCTGTTGTGGATTGGAGAGCAGTATGCGCTCCGCTTCGATCATCTCCAAAACCTGGCTGCGCTGCCGGCTGAAGGCTCTAAGGTTACTGCGCAAACATCATTAAGTTACAAAGCTGCCTACCGGATATCCACCCGATGGGTTAAAGCCGGACTGGTTGAGCGCAAGAAGATTTTTGTCGATCAACCGATGTGGCTTTGGCTGACCAAGCAAGGGCTGGAGGCTGTAGGTCTAGATTTATCTTATCGTGTTCCGGCACTGTCCAGGCTCAACCATATTCAGGCAGTAAACCAGGTCAGACTGCATGTTGAAGCAAAGGTGGCCGGAGAGGCACGATGGGTCTGCGAACGCGAGGCCAATGCCTTGCGTAAGGAAGAAGGCAAAAAACATTTGGTTGATGGCGAAGTGGAATATCTGGATGGTTCTGTCGTCGGCATTGAAGTGGAGTTGACTCAGAAAAGGAAGAAGAGGCTTTACTCAATCCTCCACGAATTAAAGAAGGATTATGACACGGTATGGTACTTCGCCTCTGACGAAAGCCTAAACGCGATTAAAAACGGCATAGCACGGGTACCGAGCCATAAGGAGACCTTCCTGGTGTATTCATTGTCATCTATCATGGATGTAAATGGTTGACATAATCAGCGGAGAGAAACAAGGTAAGTTTTGGGAATGGATAGCGCTCACGGCATTGTTGTATGGTCTCATTGGACTAATATTTGGCCCGCTGACACTCATTGTCGCGGTCCACCAATATCACAATAAGACTGGTAGAAGAAGATGGCTGATTCTCCTTTCATTAGCAGTCATGTGGTTTTTTTTCTCTGATAGTTTTTGGGGAATTCACCATCACCCAAATTTCTATTCGATGGTGGCTGTTATCCATTCCATTATTTCCAATCGTCACCGTTTTACTACATGGAGTTGCCATGATTTCACGATTTCTTAAACCTAAATCACTGCAAGAACAATTGGCCGAGCAGGAAGCCAGGGAAGCTGAACGATCAGGCAAGATGTCAGCAAAAGCCGGGAACCTCGCCGAGGCTGAGTCGAAAACGACCTGGTTGAGGATTGGGGCAAAAATCAAAGGTGATAACTTTCCGGAACACCTTGGTATTTCAGTTAAAGATGGCTGGCTTTTGCTATCTGAAGAAGTTCTAGACCAGCACCTGTTTTTATTGGGAACCACCGGAGCGGGTAAAAGCGAGACGATAAAAAGGTTGGTCAAGGAAATGTTGCTGGCCACCGACCGCAATATTTACCTGGTGGATGGGAAAGGTGATGAGGACTTAGCAGATGATATCCGTTCACTCGCCTTCCAACATAACCGTGGCATAGCCCCCGTCTTCAAACTTGGCTTTGATGGTTACGGCGCCATCTACGATGGCTTTCGCGGAAAACCGGCCGATGTCTATAACCGTCTTTGCGCATTAATTGGAACCGCTGAAGCGGAAGGGAATGCCCAATTTTATGCCGATGTGAACCGCGATCTGCTGCAGCTCATCTGTTATGCACCCGGTGGACCGCCGCGTAATTTTGAGGAACTGAGGGTCAGGATGAATAAAAACTGGCTGTCCACAGCTTACAAGGATGACCCGGTGGAGCTGGATACGATTCATGAATTGGATGATAAGTATTTGCTGGGATTGGTGCATCGCATCCGGCCGTTGGCAAGGGAGTTCAGCCCCTGTATCGGTGATGATGGATTCGCCTTAGAGCAGACAGCGGCGGCCATATTTTCCTTGAGGGTGCAGAGTGTGGGCGACACAGCGCAGAGATTCCTGGATTTCCTGGTTGAGGATCTGAAGGATTTTATCGGCAAACGGCAGACCCACCCTTCGGTTTTGATCATCGATGAGTTTGGCCAGTTCAGCAACAGAAACATAACAGCTTTATTGAGCTTAGCCGGAAGCTCGCAGTTAGCCATTATTTTGGCCACCCAGGATGTGGCCAGTTTGAAAGATGAGCAGACAAAGAAACTGGTGTTGGCCAACACCAGAACAAAATTGCTCATGGCTTCTGAATTTCCGGAAGATGTGGCGCAACTGGCAGGTACAAATTACCAAATTGAATCCAGCATGCAGCACCAGGATGGCGATGCAACCGGATTAGGCAGTGCACGAATACAACACGCTTTCAAGGTCGATATGAATGAGGCGGCAAAACTAAGACCGGGCGAGGCATTTCTTATTCGCCAGCGCCATGTCGCCAAAATTAAAGTCAGGCGCATTGACAGTATTAATCATATCGAGAGCCAGGTAGAAGAAAAACGTAAAAAGCCCAAGGCCAACAACGAACAAAATCGCAAACCTAAACGGCCTCGTTTATTAGAGTAAAACTCTAAAAAGGAGATCTTTCATGAATAGTCAAACCAAACCGAACCGTCTATATATTCTAACCCTGTTGATTGAGTTTTTCGTCTCATCAATGGCCAGGCTTACCTTATATATCCTGCTAACCATCATCCCTCTCATCCTTATGGTGGCCGGCATGATGTTACTTGAAAATGGTATGTTGAAGTTTTTGGCTACCATTCTTTTTTATCTGGTCATGATTTTGGGTCTGGTCATAAGCTTCGGACCGCTGGTTTTATCGATCCTGGCCTATGCCGAATATGGTGGTGGGCATACGTTGACCCGCCTGGCTCTAGGAGCGAGAGAGCCCAGCCGCAGGGAATTGCAACAGATTCAGGAGGTGCAGCGCCGGATTATAGATGCGAGTGGCAGAAGGCGTATTAATGGCTTTTCCGGCACCTACATTATCGATTCGCCTACGGAAATGATATATCTAATCGGCAGGACGCTGTACTTATCATCAGGATCTCTGCGCAGCCGGCATTTTCAACAGATGTTGGCACATGAGTTAGGGCATAACCAACAGGGAGACGGTGCGATGATTTTAGCCCTCAGAAGGCTTGTGCTGCCCATATTTTATGTTTTTGTCGGCAAAGTGAGAGATTTCTCTACGGCACGACCGGCGAGCAGAGAGCGCATTCTGGAGCGTCCTGAGGTAGATATTCGAATTCCTGATATGAAAAGCTTGGATTCCGATCCTGCAGCCACCTTCTATTCTATGGTGAACAGCTTGATATTCTTTCTATTTTCCTTTGTTGGAGGAGGCCTTGGCGTATGGCTTACCTCTGGATTATGGGCCAGGTATTTTCGGGAACGGGATTATTTGGCAGATAGATTTGTTATTGAATCCAGGATGAAAGATGAACTTGTTGATTACCTGGAAATCGGCAAATTCTATGATACTTCCGTTCCTTATATGCTCGGTTGGCAGCCGGCTAATGAGCAAAGAATCGATAAGATTTTGAGGGCATGATTATTAAAATGGAAGGAACAGATGTGTTACAAGAAGCTGCCGGCTGAAATCATAAGTAGTTCACAAATCTACCTGGCCATGCTATGATGCGTTTGTCGTGTTTCATATAGAAAAAAAGCATAATCTAAGATGCGTTCCTTTTTTAGTGTTGCTTTTTGCTGGCCTCACTATTTCCTCAACTACCCATGCGCTTACCTGGACACAAGTCAACGAAGATGGGTTTGGAGATGACGATGCCTCCTTCAGCGGTCAAGATTTTTTCGCTTTTGTTGAGTATAAAAACTGTTTGTACGCGGGAATTGAAGCACAAAGCACTACGGAAGGGTCCCGCGTATATAAAAGCTGCAATGGAACAGATTGGGAACAGGTTAATGAAGATGGATTTGGGGATCCGGTGGCTAATGATCATGTTGACTCAATGCAGATATTTAACGGGCAGTTGTACGTTTCCAATGGAACTAATAGCAGTAGTGGAGCAACCGTTTATAGAACGAGTGACGGCGCTGACTGGACACAAGTGAACGTCTCAGGGTTTGGTGACGGCAATAATCAAAACTTTAAAGCGATGAGCGTATTTCAAGGAAACCTCTGCGGAGGGACATATAACGCTACTGACGGTGCAGAGGTTTGGTGTACTACTGATGGTACGAACTGGAATAAGAAGTCCACGGATGGATTTGGGGATACAAACAATATTGTCGTATGGACTTCAGTCATATTCGATGGTTACCTCTATTTTAATACTCAAAATAATACGGATGGAGGAGAAGTTTGGCGTACAAACGATCTTTCTACCTGGGCGCAAGTGGGCACCAACGGTTTTGGATATGGTTCGGGTGATGTAGCAATAGCCGGTTGGAAAATATTTAATGGAGCGCTTTACGGATCAAAAAGGGATGGAAGTGGTGGCGCTGAGATCATCAAATCCATTGACGGTGTTACTTTTAACACCACCTACACTTTTGCAGACACTACAAATAATATTGGTGCCAGCCTGGGTGTGTTCCTTGTACATGATGGCTATATGTACATCGAAACTAGCAACACTGTGACGGGAACTGAGATTTGGCGTACATCAAACGGAACAGATTGGGAACAAGTCAATGAAGATGGGTTTGGCGATACAAATAATCGATATGGAGTGTTTCATAGTTTTGGAGATCATATCTATATCGGTGTGGGAAACTACATTTCAGGGCATAGGATATATCGAACGTATTTACCCCTCTCAAGTAATATTGCAGGGCCAATAACTTTTAACAAAGATACAAAATGTAGATGGGAAGTACCTCCACAACCTACATGGATTAAACTAGAACCGGAAGAAAGAGAAGATTCTAAAGGTATGCTTTTAACCTGGACGCAATACTCGGCAGATAAAATGACCATAAAAATTGATGATGGGACAGGTTCTTTTCCCTGGAAAATCCATAAAACAGAAAACGATGGACATGAGTTTTTAGCGAACGTTCAATCTTGGCAAAACATTGTGATAAAGCCAATAAATCATTGCAACGAGGGTGAATATTCAATTACCATAAGCCTAGATCAATACCCTGAAGGATGGTTTGGTACTGACTAATCCAAACTCTAGAATTTCGATTTCACAAACGCTCCTTATTTGCTTTATATGTGTGTTCCAATAGCACAATTTACCAATTCATTTTGCGGGTTTTGATATTATAGCGAGGTTCTTCAAAGGCAAAGTCATGAGATCCTGGAACTCGTCGACGATATGCTCCCTCATAACCAAGTCGCCACAGAAGAGCTTCTTCCACCCATGATTTAGCATATTGCAAGCTTAACATCATTTCATCTTCCGTGAACTTGTTGCTTGGTAACACATGTGTTGCATTGTTTCTTGTGTCAACAAATATATCAACAAATCGATCATCGTCTTCATCAGTGTCGACGATTCCGATTTTCTCGAGAAGGTTTCTAATCCTTTTTTTTGACTTATCACCAAAGTCTTCGTCAAACTCTTGTTCTAATATGGTAAAGCTTAATCGCTCTAATGCAGCACCTAGCGCATTGGCGATAACCGGCCACGGTTTACTTAGTCCTTGGCTTGTAGTAGGTTGAATTGCTTGCAGATACCAGATAAGTATTAGTTCAAATGTCTCATTCCATGACTTCTGGTTTATCATTCGCTCGAATGTTTGGAAACAAGATATATAATTGCACAAATCGGAATTCGGCATTAGCCACGTGTGGCCAACTAACTCAAGCGGCGTGGTTTGGTATGCTCCAAATAGGGCAGTCTCTTGGAAAGATTTTTCTCCAAATTTCCTGGATAACATGACTGCAGGTCCCAAATATCCCCCATTTGCAAACGAAAGCATCCAACAGAGTTTTTCAATATAAGCACATGCCTCATTAAGTGATAATTCATTGTCATTAGTAGTATCAGTACCGTCGTTCTTGAGGGTTCCAATTCCAACCAAATATGTCCCATGACTATTTCTTGCCTTTAGCCACTCCTTAGCATTATCCGTTATGCGAAGGGAAAGAGTCCAATCATTTCCCAAGGGACATTCCCACCTTCCTCCGATACTCGATTTTGTAGGTAAAACATTTTCTAGAAGTGGCTGCTCCCCGATTGGATATGAGATGTCATATTTATCTGTATGCAGGCTTCCTCCATGACACTCGGCCAAGAATTTTGCATTTGGTAAGTAGAAATCAATCAAGTTGGATCGAAGTTTTGTATTTCCGATCCATGCGTTAGCTGACGTTCCCTCAATTTGATAGCCTTGATAAAGATCAACACCCCATGGAATCCCGCCCAAGGTGCCGGCTGACTTCTCCAGTTTAAACTGATGACCCATAATTGAATCTTCAATTAATCCCCCATCACCTATGGTTGGCGTTTCTTCAATACCATCAAATGATTCAAAGTTCCAGGCTATCCGTAAAGTAGGGTAAATCTCAAATACTGCCTTCAGTCGCCCTTGGAAATCTCCAATGGAAGCGATGTTGTTATAAAGCTCGACACTTTTTTTTAGTAAGAAATCCTCATCGCGAAACATAAAAACCTCAAGAAATAATGTAATAAACAATCGATAGGTAAATGCACCTACTTTACCTAATTTAAATCCTAAGTCATTGCACCACATTGTCAAAAAAGCTTATGCGAAGCACCTCCGAGAAACGTCCATTTTTTGGAAGTGATAAAAGTTCTTGTTTCCTCTGAGCAAAAAACCTGCTAGATAGAAGTATCATTCTAGCAGGTCTAAAGACTATTAAATTAAATGTTTTCAATTACTATTTAATTAATCACATTGAGCATAGTACATTTCAACCTGGCCTTCATTTGTTTGTCCATTGTCATAATCAGGTGTGCCAATTACTATCCTCGAAATAGTGCCTCCCAAAATACTCCCAGCATCACTTACCCACATTCCTAAGCGTTCATTATTTGATGTGCCTTCATCAGTCCAATACGGTGTGTTGTTCATGCCAGAACTCGACCCGGTAAATACAAACACGCGTCCTGCTTTATTGTATGTGTTCGAATGATCAGGTTCACTTACAATAATGTCGGCGTATCCATCATGGTTCATGTCACCGGCCGAACTTACAGATAGACCAAACGAACCACCTTGAGTGGCATCATAATATGTCCAATCAGCTGATGTTCCGAGTCCAGAAGAACTTCCATAATAAGCATAAACTTTCCCATAATTATCGAAGTTGATCTTATAACCAGGAGACCCTATTATCACATCATCATAGCCATCGTCATTAATATCTCCAGCAGAACTCACTGCAAAGCCAAACTTGGATGCCCAATTCTCTCCAGTATAAGATCTGTCAGCGGATGACCCTGGACCTGTACTACTTCCATAGAAGACATATGCACTGCCATAAGCATATTGTCCTTTTCCTTGACCTCCAACTATAAAATCATCATAGCCATCGTTATTTACGTCACCGGCGGATCGGACAGATGTTCCTAAGTATTTGTCATGAGCATCCGGTTCAAAAGTCCAATCAGCAGTTGTCCCAGGACCTGTACTACTTCCATAATAAAGATAAACTTTACCTTCATCCGTGCTGCCATTATCAACATGCTGAGCACCAACTAGAATATCATCATATCCATCGTCATCCACATCTCCCGCATTTCCGACGCTAACGCCAAATTTATCTCCAGCAGTTTCACCTGTTACGGTCCAATCAGCAGTAGTACTTAATCCGGATGAACTTCCAAAATACACCCAAGCTTTGCCGATGTCGCTATCACCCCCTTCATCCCATTTATGCGATCCAATCACCAAATCATCATAAGAGTCTCCATTAAAATCTCCAAAATCCACTGAATATCCAAAATACGTCGAATCCTGATTACTTTCAGCCGACCAATCGACCGTCTCACTTATGCCTTCCACTGATCCATAGAACACCTCAACTAAACCTTCGTCGGTATTCCCATTGTCATGTAAATTAGATGACACAAAAAAATCAATATGTCCATCACCATTTACATCTCCGGCCTGACCTGTTGGATAACCAAAAACATCACCTGCTATATTACTTTCCATTTTCCAACTTGGGGTGGATTCAAGGTCTGCCTGAACTGTATTTGAAAAATCTATCCGTCCAACAAAAAGTCCAACAAAAAGTGCAATCACTACCAAAAAAGGTGTTTTAATTTTATTCATTTTTCCTTCCTTTTGTTGTGAATTTTACGCTCAACTGTCAATTTTTAGATTTTTTGCAAGCAGGGATTTGTTTAAACAGTATAAGCAATATAGGGGACAATTATTTCAAATTCATGATCATTTAATTTTGTGAATTTGTAATTTTTTTAGTAAATATTGGAAAATCCACACATCCTTTCAGGCAAGCTATTTTATTAATCGAACAACATTTTTAGTGTTTAATCTCATAAATGATTTTAGATTGGGCGATATGTTAAACGGAAAATATGTCGGCCCGTTATTTAGAATTCTTCAATTTTTTAGTTCATTAATTTTGTTTTGTTGGTTCAAAGAAATCTATATAACCCCCGATTTCTGGACATTTTTTCAAAATCAAAAAGCCACTCAATATCTAGTGTGAAAACCCGTTCCGAAAATCATGGTTTGAAAAACTCTTGTATTCACGAGTTTTAGGACGATATAATGCCAACATGTTAATCGGCTATGCCAGAATTTCTACTGATGACCAAGATCATGCTTTACAAATTGATGCTCTCAAAAAAGCGGGATGTAAAAAAATATTTAAAGATACCATCAGTGGCGCAAAATCTTTGCGACCAGGGCTTCAATCAGCCTTGGAATATTTGCGTGATGATCAAGATATGCTGGTGGTCTGGCGTTTGGATAGGTTAGGACGCTCTCTAAAGAACCTGATTGAAATTGTAGCCATCCTGGAAGATCGAAAAATCGGTTTCCGCAGTTTGCAAGAATCTATTGATACAACGACCAGCGGGGGTAAGCTCATTTTTCATATCTTTGGTGCCCTGGCTGAATTTGAGCGAAATCTGATTCGCGAACGGACTCGTGCAGGACTCGCTGCAGCTAGAGCCAGAGGCAGAATGGGTGGGCGGCCGAAGGCACTGGATAGCAAGAAAGTTCAATTGGCTTACAAACTGTATGACGAAAAGGATCATTCGATAAAAGAGATTTGTAATATCCTTAGGATTTCAAAATCGACTCTTTACACATACTTGGGGGAACGAATGTGATTTTAATTTCAATGAATACGACTTGTGAATTGACAAGTTGCAGACTTAAGTTTAATCTCCGTTGACCACGATGCTAGGTTTAAGTAGTGAAAATGGAGGGGATCATATGATCAATGTTTATTTTACTGACTACTTTGGTGTAGACCCTGAGATTCTCGAACAATATGGGGCATTTAACGTATCACTAATAAACGATTTACCTCTCTTTGTTGATCCATTCTTGTTATTTAATAGTACCAAGTCTGAATATCAAGAACTCCATAGGGAAATTATCCGGTACCTGAGGTTCTTACGTGATAAGTCATTGGTAGGAGAAATTCGAGAGGGTTTACTTCAAAGTTGGTTTAAATTTCCAGAAATCAAACAGAATTGGTTAGGTTATTCATTAGTAGGTAATTCAGGTAGTGGATTAGGGATCAAATTTGCGCGAGCATTAAACGAAAATTTGAATTCTGTATTTCAAAACTTTGGCAATGAAACTGTGACAAAAAGTAGCCATCTTGAAAAATTATGTTTGATTGAAGCGGGCGTGGGGAAAGACAATATTAGTGATTTTACTACCAACTTGATCAAGCATTATTTGCTTGAATATACACAGGAATTCGCTTTGCATCATTTACCAAACAGATTAAAAAGACGAGTGAGTATACGCAAAGTACAATTTAATTATCAAACAGAAACTTGGGAGCCAGCATCTTTTATCCTTCCATATATTGATAATGACTTTGTGCTCCTAACACCAAAAGATATTCTTGTAAAGGACGATACTTGGATAAATAAAAATGATCTATTGAGAGATTATGATGATATTGTGGCCTCCATCCCAAATTCACAACTGAGGGGTGAGTTGAACAATTACCTCATTTCAATATTACCTGACAAACCATCTCGAAAAGAAAGGCTCGAAGCTATCACAAAGGTCATTAGAAATATTCCCGTATTGATTGAATACTTTATTCGACTAAAAGAAGACAGAGGTGATCGGGCTATTGCATTAAGCGATATTGAAGTTGAAGAAATGGAACGTCTTTTCGTTAATCAGGTGGCACATTTTATTCAACAGCTATCGCGTGAAACTAATTTCTACGACATAACCGGTGAAACAATCGAAGAAACTCGGAGTCGAGTTCTCTATTTAAAAGACATAATTGAGAACAAAGGTGGGCATCGCGTTTTTTTCGTTAAGGGTACACCTATTCGCCGCGAATCAGATCTTCACATATTGTTTAGACTAACCTGGTTTGGCACACCTTCAGATGTTAGTACGGAGGTAAATGATGGTAGGGGACCGGCTGATTTTAAAATCTCTAGAGGAGCCTGGGATAAGACTATTGTGGAGTTCAAACTTGCTTCAAACAGAAAGATAAAACGAAACCTTGCCAAGCAAACTGAAATTTATCAAAAGGCTAGTGACGCAAGTACAGCACTAAAAGTCATTGTTTTTTTCTCAGAAACAGAGCGGTTAAGAATCTTAGATATACTTCGAGAATTAAGATTGGAAAATCATCCAAATGTGATACTTATTGATGCTAGTGCAGATAACAAACCATCAGGTTCAATGGCTTGAAATTATCCACAACCTTTTTTTGAAAATTAATGCAGAATATACTCGAAATACCATCCATTATCCCACCCTGCCTGCACAACTTCCGCGTGCGACGTCTAGACTACATTCGCAAAGTCCTCTATTCGCCCTGCTAATCGCTGCGCTCGTCTCAGGTCTTCGACTAGCTTCGCGACAGGGCTGAGGACATTGCTCTCTCCGTCAGCCATCCCTTTGCTCCATCTGCTCCGGCTCCCGCCCCGGAAATCAACTCATATCTTACAAAAGAGTGGCACAGCCGAACTAACCGTTTATAATGGATTAGAACTAAATAGCCCTAAACGCGACGACGGCCAAGCGCGCAAACACTTGACCGACGTCTAACCCGAAACCTGCCAAGACAGGTCGCGGGCTGCGCTCCATTGTACCAACGCCCCCTTTTTGAGGGTAGGCCAGAGGGCAATGGGTTTCGACAGCAACGGCCGTCTCTCGAATCGGGAGGCGGTTTTTTTGTTTCTCGGGACGGGGCTGTTTAGTTCCCTCTCCGGACAATCCGGAGGATGTGGCTTGAATAACTATGTTATTGGAGAGTGTTCAGGTTCAGGATGAGAGACACAATCAACGGTTCACACCGGCCACTGCCCTATTTTGAGTGGTGGTATTTCCATTTCGTTACCGACAATGGTATCGCCCTCAATATGGTGCTTCATGAGACCGATATTTTCGGGCTGCAACAGAAACCTTACATCTCCCTATCCGTCTGCTTTCCAAATAAAGATCCGCAATATTTTCGGCATGATTTATCCTATCCAATTATAGAACGCGGGAATCCATATCTTGGAGCAATTGACGGGATATTCCGGGAAAATGCAGAGACCATTTGTTTCAACATCTCCTTTCCAGGTCGATGTCACTTCAGGGGAGAGATCGCCAAATTATCACCGCCGTTAATTTTGTCCGAGGGTATTCTATACCAGGAAACCGGCACCGGCCGCAGCAGTCATTGGCTGGTTCAGGTGCCCCACGCCTCCTTTAGAGGCATCCTGGAGCTGGATGGGGTGGTGCACCGTTTGCAGGGCATGGCTTATCAAGATCATCAGTGGGGAGATATCCTGATTCAAGAGTTTGTATCGGATTGGGTTTGGGGTCATTTCAGCGATGAAGAAATGGCAATGGTCTTCTTCCACATCTTGACTCAGAAAGGCCGGTTAATTGAACGTGTGGCTCTTCTTACAACCGAGGGTCGCTATGAGGGCACAGCCCTTACCACAACCCACCTGGATACGCTCTTTCAAGCCAGGCATCCGGAATTATACGCAGGTCAAGCCAGTGTATCCTTCTTCCATAAACAATGTCAGGTCACTTTTGATATTTCTCCTGCATGCATCATGCGCAAACGGTTGGGCGAAGTTCATGATGGAAAGCTTGCCGGCTATCTGCGCTGGTCTGCGCAGGCTTCCTTGTATCTTGGCTCCGGGTCGGATGCCGGTTGTGCCGGCTCTCCGCTGCATGGTATAAGTGAATACATACGGATTCGTCCGGCCATGTATGGGAAACTTTCTGACTGAAAACAGCATCACCATCTTTTTCGGGATCACAACCGTGATCACCTCGCTAGCTGCCTTACATTACAAACGATTGGAACACAGGCAGCAGGTTGAACATATCCTTGACGGTGGGCGGCGCGCCGGATTATTTTTGTCGCGCGCAGCCATGATTACCTATCTGCTTGAGATGTATGATAAAGCCGATGCGGAAGATGTCATTTGGGCACAATGTGTGCGCTGTACCGATTTCACAGAAGCTGTCAGGGCAAAGATTCTGGAGGCGGCTGGTAGAGGGGCACGATTTCAAATGGTAATTAACTGCCATTCACCGGCCGTGGAAGATTTCCACAAGCTCTTCGACCCTATTGCTTCTGCCCAGGTACTTGAAGCAGATGATAACGCGCTATCCGTTCAAGGATTGTCCGACCACGAGGTTGTAATTGCCTTGCCTGGGGTGACTTCATACACGGCTGTTCTTATCAGAGATCCTTATTTCGTAAAGATAATAAGAGATTGGTTTGATAATCGGCTGACGACACCCGTGACAAATGAAACGAGAGGATAACTTTGCCACTGTTCTTTGCTTGTGTCCTCCCATCAAATTATTATTTGGTTGAAAGCATTTCCAAAAGTCATTAAGTTGCATTCAATATTTCTGCGAACTGTCGCGGGGATAGGATCGAAACCTCGCTTATCTCATCCTGGAGCACCAGCAAATCTTCATCGCCGGAAACCAGATAATCCGCATCACCCACCAGGGCATAGGCCAGGAGATAATCATCTTTGGGATCGCGCGTTACCTGCGGAATTGGTTGTTCAATTCTGGGGATGGTTTCGCCAAATTCTTGCAGAATATCGATAAATTCCTTTAGTTCGTAGGGTGGGATTCGAGCTGACAATCGCGGTTTGCGTCGCACTGTTTCCAGTGTCTCCTCTAACAAAGCCTCCGGCAATAGCAGTGTAAACCTGTCAGCCATGAATGCAGCCATAATTTCCTGCACTACCCCCTTTTTAATTCTGGGGGAGAGCAAATAGCTGATAAACACATTGGTATCAATAAGGACGCGCATGGTTATGACGATTGGAAGGTAATTTGACCTTCCTCTGCCATGCGCCGAATAGTTTCACGCGAAATCTCATCAGCCAAATTTTCGGCCGCCTCTTCATTCAGATCCAGATTCTTTTCTTGGATTCGCGCCGCGATAATCTCTAATCGATTCAGGGCTGCCTGGCGGTTGGCCAGTTGTCGTAAAGCCAGGATTTTTTCATATTCATCATAGGATAAAATCACCGCTTTTGGTTGGCCATGGCTTTCAACAATGACTTCATCTTGCTGTTTGACCGTCCAATCCAGCATGGCACTGAGCTTATTCTTGGCTTCGCTCACTGAGATTTTTTTGGGCATGATTTTTTGTTCCTTTAGTGTGTTTTCCATAGCGCCTTATAACTAGCTACTGATATAGCTATCATACTGGACAAATATATAGCCTGTCAAGATTTTATTATTTGAGGGGTGCGATCAAAATTGGTATATGGGCTAGACTGAACAGATATTCCACTCTAGAGCCCTCACTCGAGTTATACACAAAAAATGATCGCACCTTTATGTGAGATTCTTGTTGGTAATAAAAAAGAAAGGTTTCAAGGAAATATTTCTGCACCCTTTGGGGACAAGAGGAAACAGCGGATACGGATTGCACAGGCCCCTCCGCTCGTCAAGGGTCTGCGATGCTGACGCACGCGCCGGCGCTTGCCCTTGACTTCCCTCTCAGGGACTGTGCAGGAAGGCTATTAAGGAAGCATGTTGCTTCCGGAAAAACAGTATTAATTTGGGAGGTGACGCAGAAGGGGGGTGAATGAGATGCCGAACTGGTGTGATAACAAATTAATCGTCAAAGGGGAGACAAAGCGGATAAAGGCGTTCAGAGAGTCGGCAGCGGATAATAACAATGATTTGTCATTAGACAAATTACACCCCATGCCCCAAGAACTTGAAGGCACGGTGTCCCCAAGTGACAAGCCAAATTGGTACGATTGGCGTGTATCCAATTGGGGCACAAAATGGGATGTAGAAGGAGTCCTGGAGAAGGAATCGGATGGCTATCTGGAGTATACCTTTTTTAGTGCCTGGTCTCCACCGCTTGCCTGGTTGGTAAAGGTGGCTAAAGATTATTCGAATCTCGAATTTGAGCTGGAGTACGAAGAAGAAGGAAATGAATTAATGGGTACAGCTCTGGCCAAACAGGGAATCGTTGAGATTCTATGATTGGTTAATACCTGGTTACCAAGAGCCTTCAGGATACCATATCTTGAAGGCTCAAATTGGATAAGGTGCCTTTCAGATCGCCGGTTACCGACCCTTACCTGGGTAAGCCATTGAAAGAAAAATATAAATTACTGCGTTCGCTACGCATCATTCATGACCGAACGCATTATCGTCTTGTGTATCAGGTTCGGGAAGATAAGCGCCAGGTGGTCATCCTTTTTTGTGCATCGCGGGAGAATTTCTATCGCCGATTGAGGCAACTAAAGGTTTCTGCAAAATGATCCAGAATCTTTTAGAGAGCCAAGTCTTATTATTCGTAAGTTCCACATACCTTTCAACATATGCTAAAGTGAATGTGTAAAAACTTTAGCCATTTATGGGGAGCATTATCACAGAAAACATCATCAATATTTTCTTCGGTGCAACGGCGCTAATCACTTCCCTTATCGCTCTCCACTACAAACGTCTTGAGCACCGGCAGCAAGTGGAACAAATCATTGATGAGGGGCGACGAGCAGGATTATTCCTATCGCGTGAAGCAATGATGACCTATTTGGTGGCCATGTATTCTCACGCAGATGAGGGTGATGTTATCTGGGCGCAATGTATTCGCTGTACCTACTTCACCCCGGATGTTCGTAAGCAGATTCTTTCCGCTGCGGGAAAAGGGGTTAAATTCAAGATGTTGATTAACCAGCATTCCCCCGCTTTGAATGACTTCCAATCTTTATTTATACCGTTACAAACCGCTGAAATTTCGGCAAGCACAGAGAATGCGATGTCGCTTCAGGGTCTTTCTGATAAGGAAGTTGTGTTAGCCTTTCCAGGTGTGGATTCCTATACAGCCGTATTGGTTCGAGACCCCTATTTTGTACAGATTATCAGATCATGGTTCGATGAACGTTTTGCAGAAAGTGCCCCTTTAACTGAAAAAGGGCCAACATCATAAACCGTTGCCGGTTATTTTGCTGACCCCTCAATCTTAGCCTCAATTTCAATCAATATTCGTGTGGTAGAAGCAGGGTTGTCACACTGCGATCATGCTCGGTGATCACCCAGATCTTTTCGCCGCTATTCATCTTGTACGAGGAGAATACGCGCGTACCCACTTGAACCGCTCTCATATTTTCTTCCTGATCCTCTTCAACCATCTCGCTCCAATCCCCTGTTTGATGACGCACCAGAAACTCTAAGGGAGTCTACTCTGCTTCATTTAATGCCGTTAACGCTCCTGGTGTTGCCACAATCTGACCTAGAGGAAACAACAATTTCTTTGGTACCATTATCTTTCTCCTCAGGTAAAGTGCTCAAAACCGGCATTGGTTAAAGCCTTTTTCGCTGCCAGCGCCGGGGATGTGTCTACAACGAAAAGGTTATAGTAATCGATATCCGGTAAATCGTGGGCACTAAGTCCGGCCATTCGCCACACGGCGTCATCTACCTGCTCAAACCAGTCAGCATATTGGCTTTCCAGATCAATGGCTTCGATACTGTTTTTGATCATGGCGCGAAACGCGACCTCCTTTTGGAGCGTGCTTTTAAGCCGGTTAACGACTTGTTGCGCCTTGGTTTCACTGATATCCTGCATCATCTCCTGCAATGCAAATGCTTGCACTTCCTCTACCGTGATGGCAATGAGTGCAATTGGTTGTTGTAATTCTTCAGTCATCTGAATTAAGCTCCTTCTGTATTTAGGCGTGGCGATAGATCCGGCAAGGCCTGACTTTGCCATCGAAACGATACTTTTCAATTTATGAACGTTGGTTTGGCTCCCCCATCGGGGTTGCTTGCATTATAGCAACTGGAAAATAGGTTTTGAAGCCTGTTTTTTCACCTGAAATTGACTTTATCCATCCCATATGTGACTGTTAATGTAGAACGATGGAGATGAGATCTGGGGAGCCTGCGGTGCCTTAGAATAAATTTGAAGGTGAAATGATGGATATTGAAGAAAGGAAGAAGCGTTGGTCGGAGACCGCTATTGAACGTGAACTGCAAAGAATTGAACAGCTAGGGGAAGGTATTAATGTGCAAAAGCCCAATAATCCATACTGGCAAAGTCTGTTCCGCCTGGCTGGGATTTCTAAGGCCGGTTATGTTGCCAGAGACGAGGCATTAAGACGGATAAAGCAGGCATCGAGCCACTTGGACTTGCCAGACAAGATCATCGAATATCAGTGGCAAAGGGCTTACGCTCGGGCGAAGCCACGCCATCCCAAAGGATTGTCAGAGATACAACTTGGAGGTAAACGATGCGATTAGGTTTGTAATTAAGGAACAAGCAGCGCAGGCTCCCCTCGGTTCAGCTGCTCTTATGACTTTTCCAGATCTTCAAATGCACCTTCTATATGAGAAAATTGAACATGGGGAAGGTTGGGTCCTGTCGTACAGACACCAATTTTCCCCGTTAGATCCGACATACATTTCGTTGTCAGAATAGGGTCATAAGCTGCGCCATCGGATGACCACAGAACGGACACAAGGCCTAAATTTGGTTCCTGGGAAATGCCTATTACCCTTAACCAATAATCGGCTCCAACTTCGATGACATCCTCAATGGGTACTTTTATTGGATTGTGCTGCTCGCCGCTTACATTTTCCTGAAAGAAAAGATGGTTCCAATATAGGTTGGCCTGTACCCGAATGAGAGTGCTTCTGTTTTTCCAGGCAATGAGCAGGCCGGCGCGGTCTGAGGGTTCATTGAGAAACTTGAGTTTAAGGGTGATTTGAAAAGGAGGTTTAAAAACAGGGTTGTTCCTGACCATATCTTTATTCGTTGCTTCCATCGACAGGGAAGGGAATTCGAGCACCTGTTGATTCTCCAGAAGATCTTCAACTATTTTGACCCCTGGCTTTGTGCCGGCAGATTTCCCATATTCTCGCCATCCGCCTGGGGATTGGCCGATCTGATAGCTGCTAAAGTCTTCAACAAAATATTTGGCTTTTGATGTTTCAAAAGCCGATATACAACTTTCTAGGATTTCCATTGACAATATTCTAGCATCTTGAGATTCAGTGCTACTGGAAACAACACCGGCTTCTTCAAATTTAGCATCCTTACATGCTTTCTCCCTTTCCTGAAACCATTCTGTAAGTGTTTCGATACCAGTTTTTTGATTGTCTTGAATCGTTCTCATGGACAAATCAAGTGGATTAATTACCTTGCTTTCCCTAATCTCTCTAAGTGTTTTTCCTTCCCAAAATCTAGAATAAATTAACTCCAAATGAGCCTTTGAACCCACTTCCATCAAGGTTAATAATTCTGTTAAAACCGCTCGTAAAGCTTCCGCGGATGAGATTTGAGGATTACCTCTTACGTAACGTTTTACCAAACAGCTTGAGGTAAGATTGGAACCTCCTAAAATTTTGGGGTTCCCCAGATTTTGTAATGCACTTAGCATGTTTTTGTAATTTTGTTCTGAATGTTCCCCTTTCAATTTAGTACAATCTCCAATACGCCATATCCGCACTATTTCTGCATCAGATCCTCATTCTAATCCATTACAAATAAATGTAATATATCAAAATCAAATGAAAAACATACATTACTGATTGTTTCAAGGTTATTGATATGGCTTTTACCGTCCAAGTGAATAGTCATTGACGAAAATCTCGATTGAGAAGATACACCTTGTTGATAAACCAAGAAACGGATCAATTAATGTATTCAGGACTATCAAAATGAATTTAACAAAGCCTCTAGCTATTAAGAAATCTAAAGGTAATAAAATGGAAACAATCTATACAGTACCAGAAGTAGCTGAATACCTAAAGATGTCGAAATCAAAAATGTATGACTTGGTCAAAAGGGAAAAGATTCCCTTCATAAAGATTGGTCGGAATGTCAGGATCAGGCAATCGGATTTACTTGATTGGTTGGAGAAAATGACCCGCCCTGATTTGTAAAAAATGCTTGTAGATTTTCAACAGCGTTTTTATCTATCTGCTGATAGGCAATCTTCTCTTTTTAGTGATATTCGCTTCTAAGTTGATACCGGTTTCCATTGAGTCCATTCCTTCCAGACCTGAAAAAATTGAATCTATAAGCAAATAATAAGCAAATTAAAACCCCGCTAAACCAAAATTTAGCGGGGTTTTTCTTGTTTTCTCTCTAGTACCCCAGGCACGACTCGAACGTGCAACCTACGGATTAGAAGTCCGGCGCTCTATCCATTGAGCTACTGGGGCGTAATTAATCCGAATCACAAGCCCAATTCTAGACAGCAACGTTGCCAACGTCAACTCTGCCGGTTTTCTATAATGCGTGTTAAATCACCGCTATGGATTTTATTGAGAAGAGTTTCTAAATCGGGCAGAACCTCATCGGCGGTAAAGCGAATCGCCCAATGATGGACAAAAGGCGTTACGGCAATGATATACGTCCCCGATTGGTACGCCTGCCACATTTCCATCGCCGTTCCCATACTCAATGTTGGAAGATAGGCGATAAGCAGATCGGCTTCACCCGCCTGGCCCGTCATGTCCAAAAATGTACGTCTTGCCCGGTCCGCATCATAATGCACGCTATGCGGATTCAAAGCCCAGGGATCAGTTATTTGTGCGTCAGGAAGGGAATCTTTCAAGGCTTCACTGATACGCACCCGGTAATGCTGATCATCAATTTCATGATCCAGGCGGTTCCCCTGCATGACACCGGCGATGAATATATGCATTATTCTTTGAGAATGGGTCTTATGCCCTGGTAAACATTGGTGCCGCCGAGGGTTCGGATGACAACTTCCGTCGGCCGGCCGACACGGGCGGCTATCTCTTTGGCACTCATCGGCTGGTTGGCATTGGCCAAAATGACACAAAAAGCGGCATCAACAAGCGAAGCCTGGGTCACAAAATCTTGTGGAAGCCGGTGAAAATAAGCCTGGATCAAATATTGAAAACCATCAACCTGGTGTACTTCCCCGGTATTGGGGTCAACGAGGTCCACCTGATCAAATTCCGCCTCAAGCGAGATATCATCGCCCATGGCAAAACGGGTAACCAAATAGGTTTTCAAATCAAGATTAGACCGCTCCCACCAATCAAAATCAATATAGAATTTGGTGTCGGCGGTCGTCCTCATGGGTGACCTGAGTTTAATTTTGGGGCGTGGATTGCTTGCCAAATTGATTCCTCTTCCTATTTAGATCGCTCTTGCCAGCGACTGCTATCAAAAATCCAATAATGATCGCCGACCGTCTTAAAAGCCGGGTTGCGTACCAGCACTTCAAAAATCGGCCCAGGGGGCATGCGGCGCAGCATGTTGACGGCGCTGTATATGGTCTTTGCATGAACCGTGTCTTGCGTTGAGAGGGAAGCCAATGAAGGAAAAACCTCAACAATAATTGAAGTCAAGGAACGATCGCTGTTCTCAACTCGACGCCAGTGTGCATCAACGGCCGTCAATACTTCGGTGCCCACAATGAGTAAATCATCATACCCGCAACCCACGGACCGTCGCTTCAATTCAAATCTGAGTTTATTGTCGGTAACAGTGGCCAACCGGACCCATTCCCGCTGCGGCCGTCTGCGGTCAAAGCCGATATTAATTTTCCCAGGCTCTGAATTGGGAGTGAGGTGCAAGAATCCACCGACAGGGATCTCATTTGCTTCAAACCATTCACTAAAACCGAAAATATAACGATCATCGGGAACCACCCAACCGACAATTTCTTGCCCTGTTTCATCATCGACGAAAACCACTCTTTTTCGCGCTTCGCTGCCGGATGAAAACAAGTTGCGCAAGCTGGCATTGAGCGGCAAAGTGCCCGCCCAGCGATGGGGGAATGTCAGCACAACTTGTACCGGTTCGCCGGGAGGAAATGCTTTTGGTTTTAGATCGGACCATTCATCATCCAATTCATGTTCTAACTGCAACAATAACGGTCCTAGTAAATCCCTGTTCACCGGAATGGGTTCATATTCTAATCTCGCCGGGGTCTTTAAAACCTCCTCCGGTTCCAACCGGTGTAAAAACCAGGAAAACTGTCCCTGTGGAGCAACATTATCAAAACGATTATCTTTCAGAAGGGCATTGTTTAAGGAGAAGAGTTGCACTTCCTCCTTAATCGCCGGGTCAAGATCGAGATGTGTCAAAATCTCTCTGGCCGGCAGAGGGCCTCCTTCATGCATCTCAAGTATGGCCTCGGAAAGGTGGAGATGACCTTTGTCAACTTCAACCAACAAAGATTCGACAAACCAAAATGAACCGATTTCCACAAAATCGGGATGTTTATGGAGTTGCCTGGCCAGCTTTTCAGCAACGGACGCACCATATCTGTTAAACAAATCATCAGCGTCTAAATCGAAGAGATCAAGAATTTCAACCCCATTATCTGTATTCAGCATGTGGTCTGCGGTATATCTCGAAGCGAATTCGCGCGTCTTTTCGTCAATATCTACAGCAACAACTTTGAAATTGCCTTCATCTGGATTGAAGCCATCGCGGATAGCTGAAACAACGCCTCGCTTGAAACCCATAGCGGGAAAAAGGAGTTTGTCTCCCTTCTCATATTCATTTTGCGGCTGGAAAATTTTATGGCCTTTTGCCGACCGTTTAATTGAACGGATTTCTTCATCTACCCGTTTATGAATCAAGGTAGCCGTCAGCTCCTCAATGGTTTGCGGTTTTTCAACCTCAAGTAAATGGTTATATAGTTGCTCGATGTCAGAATCTTTCAGGGAAAACTGCTCTCCCCAGTATTCCGCCATCTGCGTCTGAGCCTGAATCACATCTATCTCCTGCATGAAGGGGAAATCTGAAGTCATATAACTGGTATATGTTCCATCCGAAATTATATCCAAACAAGGGCTTGGTTGCCACTTTCAATCATAGTAACTTATTCGAGGATGGATCTTGGGACTCATTATAGCCGGCGAAATAGATAACTGTACTGTCTCAAAACCCGGGGAACCTCAGAGCGACTTTGACGAGTGATGCGTCATCAAGTAACCAGGAACCAGTTCTTTGATTCACTTGATACTTTGGCCAAGGCGATTGTTGCTTGGTTTGAGCAATACCCTTTGCATAAGTTCTGTTCATTCTTGCAAGCCAAAGTAATCTCTCATTATTAAATACGGCTCAAATGACTCTTTGGTCTTTGATCCAAGGTAGTGTTATTAACATAGATGAAGTTACAGCAGATGAAAAATTATTTGGACTTCTCATTGCACACACGAAATAAAAACCCAAAAATTAGGTCTGACTAGGATCAGAACAGTAACCGGCCATTTCTTTTGGTATCTTCTCATGGTTTTATTAATAGGAACAATTTGATTCCCCAGGAAAACTGAATGGAGAACTTTGGACACCACGAATAATGCCGCCTAACTCAAAGTTTCCGAGTGAATCATAACTTTTTGTTCTACCATCTAGGGTATAAAAACCACCAAGACCACTAATTAAAAAAGTGTCTATATTTCCAACAGGAACTGCCACAGTAAAGTGCCCACCTGGTCCATCAATATCAAAAAAAGAGCTTTCTATCTTTCCGGTTGTAGCATCAACCCAATGAATTCGCCTCCCTCGATACGGATCATCTGTCGAAAGAAAAGGAAGGCTACTGCCTGAAAATGCAAGGCGGGAAGATTTCTCATCCCACCAAATATCTATTATAAAACCTAGCTTGGGAGACCTAATAACTATTGGCTTTAATTCTCCTAATTCGATTAAACCAACCCATCCTTCATAATTTTCTACTGTTTCTTCTGTTACTGAATCGGAGAAATTTTCAACTCCATAAGCAATTTTCAGGGAATCATTAGACCAGGATATTGTTTCAATACTCTCATAAGGTTCTGTATGCTCCGTAAGCTGCTCTATTATTTTTCCATCTGGAGTTGAACGATAAATCTGTAAAATCCCTTGTTCATCATAATCACTGAATGCCAACCATTGTCCATTGGGAGACCAAGAGAAGGAAGAAGCCCCTCCATTTTTTGATACTTGAACTTCTTTAATTGGATTTTCTATATTAGTAATCACAACATCAATTAATGTAGCGCCATCAAGCGTTTGCTGCCCACCAAAAAGAGGGTATGCAAGCCGCTTCTTATCCGGAGATAATCTTGTCCCTGCAAAGCTGCCTCTATCCAAAAACGTAATATCTTCTTGTATATTACCATGCAGATCAATTAATTTTCCCAGGATAAATAACTCACACCCATTGCTTGTCCACTGTATCTCGAGCGGAGAATCGATTAATTCACCCCCAATCTCCCTAAAAGTCAAACTATCAAAGTCCAATAATAATAAGGAAAAATCATCGGATCCTTCAATATTAAAACCTACCAATGGCCCTTTAAACAGCACTGCTGAATTTTTTGTGGTGGGGATAGTTTCCATTGTGGGCGTCGCAACTTGCGATGGTGTTGGGGTTAAAGTTGGTACCGATGTCAGAGTTGCTTGCGGAGTATTGAATGAAATTTCATCGTTTTCAACAGTTGACAAACTTAACTCAACCGACTGTTCCTGGGGTTCGAGATCATTTATTTCTGCGCTTTTGGTTTGAGCTATTGGATCCGATATCTCCTCAGTACTAGAACAAGACAGATTCACAAGTACTAAAAACATGATAACAACAAATATTTGTTTTTTCATGGTAATATCTTTCTAAACGCTCCCCCCTGACCATATTCACGGAATTCCGGCAAGCTCTGCAGGCAACGGTCAGGGCGGTTCAACCAATCGTAATGGAGCGTTTTCAGGGAAAAATCTCTTCCGTCCAGCGCATACCATCAACCGGAACGCCCATGATACGCAAATCCCAATGCAGATGGGGGCCGGTAGATAATCCTGTTGATCCGCCCGTCCCGATTGGTTCTCCTATCTGTATTTCCTGGCCTGTTGCAACGTATGACTCTGCAAGATGATAATACCCCGTCATCACCCCTTGACCATGGTCCACAATGACACTGTTTCCACGCAGCTCCAGCCAATCATTGAAGATGACGGTGCCGTTGGCGGCAGCTAAAATAGGTGTTCCGACACCACCGCTAAAATCTGTGCCGGTATGGAAGATGGTGACAGGCCCCTCATTATAAGAGCGTCCGCCACCATAAGGTGCGGTCACTACTGTGTCTGTGACCGGAACCCGGAAAGGACCCTCCCACCTTGGCTCTCCGGAAATATTAGAATAAATCTCCAGCAACTGCCGGTCTTCCTCCTCCCGAATGTCCGGATCTAATAACAAGCTGAGGTTACCAGGAACGGTAATTGATTGAGTGATGTAGTTGGCGGAAATGATGGGAATTTCTTGCGAAAAGCCGTGCCACTCCTGCTCACCGGTCCCGGCCAGGTTCAGCGTATAAAAACCTGGGGGTGTGAAGGCGTCAAATCCAACCAATGCCGCATACCCATTATCTTTGGCAATGAAGTTTAATTCCTGGCCGCCAAATTCGCCCGTGGGCATCCCTTCTTGCATATGCTCCACATAAACAACAACCGTATCTCCTTGTTTTATCTGCTCCGGCCGCACGGCGACTGTTTTCCAATTGTCCGGCAAATCTTGAAATTGGCCTGATCCGGGGATGAGTAATCGTTGGCCGCGGAACAATCTAATCGGATAGGATAAATCATTGGCCTGGGCGATTTCGGCCGTGGACAAACCATACCAGGCAGCAATCTCCAATATCGATTGCCCCTGGCCGACGATATGCGGAAAACCGTCTATTGTTCGTGGTTGATCCGAACCTGTATGGCTAATCACTGACAGAGATTGACCTACTGTGGGAATATAGTCGCGATTGATGAGCAGGTTCGCCTCCAGAACTTCCTGAACCGATGTATTAAATCGTCTGGCAATGGTCAATAGTGAATCGCCAAGCTGCGCATTAGCAACGGCCGCAACCCTATCCCCTTCACCACCTGGTATCAATAACTCATAACCAACATGAAGCACATCAGCATTCCGCAGATGGTTGAGCAGGCGAATGGCTTCTACGGAAACATCATATTCTTGAGCGATAACCGTTAAGTTTTCACCCTCCTGCACCGTATGAATCGTTAATCCGGCTCGGCCCGATTCCGGCGCGGCCGGTTCTTCAGTTTGCGCGAAACTAAATTCAACGGTCAGGAAAAAAAGAACAACCAATATGAATGTGGCTAGTATGAAACTTTTTTTGGCGTTCGTCCAATAAATCCCTGGTAACATAAGATGTGAAGTATAAACCAGCCACAATCCAGTGTAAACGGCTTTAGTCTGATACTTATTCTTTTTTTCTTAAGCTTACCAGGTAATCAAAGATTTGTTGTGACTCCTCAAAGGCGAAAGTGCGCGGCTTCGACCAAAACTCGGCAAGCTGCCGGTTGCCGGTTTGCTTTTCGTACATAAATGCCTGCAAATACATATCCAGCTTATCCGCATCATGGACGAGTAAGGCTTCAGCAGATTGACTCTGATGTAACTCCTCCCAAATGTCCATTAACTTTGGAGAAAAAACAACATCCGTGAAAATCGTGTTCATTGCCCCCCTTTCAACGTCAATTTTTATACCTGGAGGCAAAAAATTCCAGGCCGGCGAAGGAATGTCGGTTGTTAAACCTTCGGGTAAATCATGCAAAATTGCCATAGATAAGGCTTTTTGTGTGTCAAACTCATCCGGAATAGCATAGGAGAGCATCAACACAATAAAGGCAACTCCATAACTATGGGCGGCTACATCTTCAGCGTCAGCAACCCCTCTTTGAAACCATCCTGTGCGAATCGTTCTCTTTAACTGGTTGCCATGCAAAAGCAGTCCCATAATGGGTGGTTCGACCATTATTTCATCTCCTTCAACTTAATGTGTGACTTTCGTCACTATTGCGTGTTTCCAATATAAGATAAGATCATCTTTTTCGCGAATAGTAAAGAGGATATTGACTTTGATGAAAGTAGCGGTGATCAGTACGGTGAAAAATGAGGGGGATGAGTTACGCCCCTTATTAGATTCCCTGATTAACCAGACTTATTATGCCGATGAAATCGTCATTTGCGATGGCGGATCGACGGATCATACGCTGGCCATACTGGAAGAGTATAAAAAATATTTACCTTTGAAAATCATCGTAGCCCCTGGCAGCAACATCAGCCGCGGCCGAAACCTGGCCATTAAAGCAACATCAAGCGACATCATCGCCGTCACCGATGGTGGCGTGATCCTGGCCCCTGATTGGCTGGAGGCTATTGTTCACCCCATTCTTTCCGGAAATGCGTCCATTGTGAGCGGCTGGTTCGAGCCTGATCCATATACCGATTTTGAGGTGGTCATGGGTGCAACCGTATTGCCCGAACGTCAGGATGTGGACCCCAAAAAATTTCTGCCCTCAAGCCGCTCGGTCGCCTTTCTAAAAACCGCCTGGAAAGAAGGTGGCGGATACCCGGAATGGCTCGATTATGGCGAAGATCTTGTCTTCGATATATCTCTTACCGAAAAATTCGGCCCCTTCCATTTCGCCGAAAAGGCTATCGCTTATTTTCGGCCGCGTGGCAGCTTGCGCGCCTTTTCACGCCAATATTTTTACTACGCGAGAGGCGATGGCAAAGCGAATTTATGGCCTATTCGGCACGCCATTCGATATTTCGTTTACCTGGCGATCTTGCCATTCATACTCCGTCTCATTTGGCATGACAAATGGCCCGGCTGGCTGCTTCTCCTTCTAGGTATCGGTTCTTATTCTCGACGCCCGGCAGAAAGATTGTGGGCCGGCACCTGGGGCTGGCGCCCCCCTTCCCGCCTGAGAGCATTTGCCCTCATCCCGATCATCCGTTTTGTTGGCGATGTGGCCAAGATGGTAGGCTATCCGATTGGGCTTATATGGCGCTGGCGCAACTTCAATCAAATAAAAAGTTGAAATAATGAGACTCCATGTTGAGTGGACAATAGGTTAGAAACCAGTCAGCATTCAATCCATCTATAGCAGCAAAACACAATTTTAAGCACTCTCTAATAATGATATCTTCCGCCTGTCTGAATTATTTATTAAAGGGAATCGCGAATTATCCCCCCAGCTTGACCCTCACGGGCCACACTGCTAAGATCCTTTTACCCACGCCGACGAATAACGTCGGCGTTTTTGCAATAAGGGACCAGCCAATTACGTATGATAATTGAACGCAAGCCACCGCGCCACCCCCGTAAGGGACCCTCCTGCCTTTTGGTAATTTTTGTGCTTTTTGGCATCGCCGTCAGCACCTATATTATCCAAAACCGGGACGATGTGCGGGAAATTATTATTCCCACACCAACTCCGGAACCGACTCGTTCAGCCACGGAGTATGCTGTCCTGGCTGAATTAAGTAAGGATGATGGCCAACTTGAGGAAGCGATTCAATTTTACGACCAGGCAATCGCTATGGATGCAACAAAACCTGAATTTTTTATCCGACTCATCGATCTACTGATTGAACAAGACCAGGCAGAACTCGCGGTCGAAAAAGCGGAACAGGTCACTATATTGGCCCCAGAAAACGATGATGTGTGGACCGCATCGGCCGCGGCATACCTGGCCAATGGCGATCGCCTGGCCGATCGCGGGGATATTGGCGGGGCCAATATCCAGTATGCCACTGCTTTTCAATCGGCCGCAAAAGCCATTGGATTAGATCCGGAAAATGCAGAAGCATTTGCCCTGGGCGCACTGGGACTGGTTCTGCAAGGCAATGCTGATCTATATGCCCAGGCGCAGGAGTTAGCCGATACAGCTACCTTTCTGGAACCGGACAACCCGGAAGCGCGCTTTTCTATGGCAACAGTCTTTACTTATCAGGGGCTCTACCAGGCCGCCTTGGAACAATACCAATTGGGTCTTCAAGCTGATCCGACCGATGCCAATTTACATATCGGTCTCGCTTACAATTATTATGGTGACGGCCGAATATCTGATGCCATCATTAGCTTCGAGGATGCCTTGGCCGCCGATCCTGATAATGCTGTTGCATATGCCGGGCTGGCCCATATGTATCTTCAACTCGGAGATGCGCCCCTGGCCGAAAACAGTGCTTTGCAAGCGGTTGATCTAAACCCCGCTATCGCACGTGCTCAAGGACGTCTGGGTGAATCTTACTTCCGGCAAAACAATTATCTCAATGCTATTCCCCCTCTCGAAATAGCGGCCGAGTTGTACGGAAAACCGAATGATTTAAATGCCCCTTTCTTTAATATGTTGGCCACGGCTTATATTCGCAACTCCTTAAATGATTGCCCTAAGGCTGTTCCCCTGTTTCAACAAGTGCTAAATGCAACACAAAACACCCTTATTTTAGAAGGCGCTCAGGAAGGGTTAGATGAATGCCGCAGGGCAGAAATTGGCGGTTGACACGTGTCATTATGCTTCAAAGACAGTTTGATCTTCAGCTTTCTTTCATCTATTTTGGTTCCGCACCTTCAGTTTAGCACTCATTTTTCCTGACTGCCAAAAAACCCTTGACTTCAATAAAATCTATGTTACAATTCCTTGTATGCGTGCTGGCACTCTGAAGCCAAGAGTGCTAACCCAATGCATAGCACCAGATTTTTTACAAAATTGTAAATATTTTTTCCAAGGAGATAGTATTATGTCTATGAATCTCAAGCCGCTTGGTGACCGTCTGGTTATCGAACCTCAAGAGCGTGAGCAAACAACGAGTTCCGGGTTAGTTTTACCGGAAACGGCCGCTGAAAAACCTCAGCAAGGTAAAGTCATTGCTGCCGGCCCCGGTCGTCGGGATGATGATGGCAACCGCATTCCCATGGAAGTCGCGGTAGGTGACCTGGTCCTGTATGCCAAATATGGCGGAACGGAAGTCAAAATTGAGGATAAGAAATTGTTGATCCTCAAAGAAACTGATGTCCTGGCTATTGTAGAGTAAGCACTGAACATATTTCTAATATCACAAGTTAAAACCTAGAGAAAAATCACGGAGAAATTATTATGGCAAAACAACTTGTTTTCTCAGAAGACGCCCGTCGTAAGTTAAAGAAAGGAATTGACACGGTCGCAACGGCCGTTTCCACTACGTTAGGCCCTAAAGGCCGCAATGTTGCTATCGACAAAAAGTGGGGCGCGCCCACGATCACCCATGATGGTGTTAGCGTCGCCAAAGAAATTGAACTCGAAGACCCATACGAAAACATGGGCGCTCAATTATTCAAAGAAGCAGCTATTAAAACCAATGATATCGCCGGTGATGGAACCACCACAGCCACCGTGCTGGCCCAACACATGGTTCATGAAGGACTGAAAAATGTGGCCGCCGGTGCCAATCCCATGCAGCTCAAATTGGGTATCGAAGCCGCCACACACGCCTTATCAAATAAAATTCGCGACATGGCGGTGGCTATCGACAGCTTTGATGAAATCGCCTCTGTCGCTTCCATCTCTGCCCAAGATCCGGAAATCGGCCGGCTCATCGCCGAAGTGATGGACAAAGTCGGTAAAGACGGCGTCATCACGGTTGAAGAATCACGCGCCCTCGAATTTGAGACTGAATACGTCGAAGGTATGCAGTTCGACCGCGGCTACATCAGCCCCTATTTCATCACCGATTCAGACGCCATGGAAGCGGTGATTGAAGATGCCTACATTCTCATTCATGATAAGAAAATCAGCTCCGCCCAGGACATCGTGCCCATTCTTGAGAAATTAGTCCAGATTGGCAAGAAAAACCTGGTTGTCATCGCCGAAGATATCGACGGTGAAGCATTGGCTACCCTCGTTCTGAACAAACTGCGTGGTATGATCAATGCGCTGGCTGTCAAAGCTCCTGGTTTCGGCGATCGCCGTAAGGCTATGTTGCAGGATATCGCTACTTTGACCGGCGGCCAGGTCATTACCGAAGAGATGGGCCGTAAATTGGACAGCGTCCAAGTGAGCGACTTAGGTCGAGCGGCCAAGATCGTTTCCACAAAAGATGAGACCACTGTCGTTGACGGCCGTGGCGAAGAAGGGCAAATCAGCGCTCGCGTCGAGCAGATCAAAGTCGAAATCGATCGCAGCACATCTGACTATGATCGCGAGAAACTGCAAGAGCGATTGGCCAAATTAGCCGGTGGTGTTGCCGTTATTCGTGTCGGTGCGGCAACCGAGGTGGAACTGAAAGAAAAGAAACATCGCGTTGAAGATGCCTTGAGCGCCACGCGCGCGGCCGTAGAAGAAGGCATTGTGCCCGGTGGCGGTGTTGCCTTGCTTAATGCCCTGCCCGCATTGGACGATGTAGATGTGGCCGCCGGCGACCCCACGACCGGCGTCGGCATTTTACGTCAGGCTTTGGAAGCGCCGATGCGCAAAATTGCCCAAAACGCAGGCAAGAACGGCGATGTCATTATCCAGAATGTTCGCCGCGCTCAGGAAGAGAAAGGCGATCCTTATATTGGTTACAATGTCTTGTCAGGTGAATACGAGAACATGATTACAGTCGGAATCATCGACCCGGCCAAAGTTACGCGAGGCGCATTAGAGAACGCTGCCAGCATCGCGGCTATGATTTTGACGACAGAAGCCCTGGTTACCGATATTCCTGAAGAGGAAGCACCGGCACCTGCTGCCCCCGATATGGGTGGTATGGGCGGCATGGGTGGTGGAATGGGATTCTAATTCCACAGCCCTCCTTAAAAATAAAAAGGGTCCCTCTATATCGAGGGGCCTTTTTATTTTTTGACAACTTTTCACTTGAATATTGGCGAAAACCATTTAATAAAAAGTTGTTAAATTTAGGTACGATAAGATTCTAAAAATTGCAGCACTTTTCTGCTCACTTCTTGAGGCGTAAGATCGCTTGTGTCCAGGTAATAGTCGCTGTGTTTCAGAGCATGAGCCAATTTCTGATGCTGGTCGGCAAGACGTTGGGGTCCGCCATCAATATGCGGACGGCGGGCGCGGGCTGCCTCGTAACCGACATCCAGGTAAATAAGGTTTTGTGGCCGGTTGTGACGCCGCCACATATCAGGTACGATGGAATGCTCCTGGGCAGGGGTCTGCGCTGCAAAACCTGCTGCTTCTAAGGCCGGGAGAAGTATGGTCTTGCCTGCAGAACAAGGCCCAACGACCACCACGGTTGGTAGTATGCTTGATTGAACCTCACTACTTGCTTGCGTTTTTCTCATATAGGAATTGTTCCATTTAAGCGCCTGACCTTGCTGCCGCTGGCATTTTCCTTAACCGAAATCACAAGGATGCTGATATCGTCACGTGGCCGTCCATCATCCATATCCATAGCTTCTTGCAACAGTGTATCTGCAATCGTCTGCGCATCTCGTTCACCTTCGCCCAACATCCGTTGAACGGCCATGTAGGGATCGTAATGGCCATTTCCACTCAGCGTACCCGCGTGGCGCAGCCCATCAGTGAAAACAACAATGAGCGTGCCCACGGAAATAGGAATCTCTGAAATGACTGGCTTGGTGTTCCGGTGCACCCCGACACTTTTGGAAGGGTCATCAAGCGCTTGCAGGCCATCAGCCACCGTTCGAATGATCACGGGCGCCTCATTATTGCGCGAAATGACAAACGTTTTCGTGACTGTATCTACAGACAAAATATTGAGCGTGGCGCTGACCTTCCCTTTTCGATATGTATAGAGATAATCATGAGCTGCGCGGGCTGCCGCTCCATCCCGCACACCTTCGGCTAGTAGCTGAATCGCTTTACGAGCCACGACATTGCTTATTGCTTTCGCCGATCGGCCACTCCTTTGACCATCCACCAGGACCATCGATATACCACCATGCGGCCGCTCGATCATCTCCAATGTATCCCCACTTTCGCTCGTCGCGTATTTACTAACTTTGGCCACACCGAATTGGACTTTCATATCTCTAGTATACACGCTTTAGTCCATGAGGTTCACTTCTTTCCCTCCATTTTTGCGTGTGGTATACTCGCCAACAGGTGAGCAAGATCGCCAGAAATAGAGTGAATTTAAGCAAAAGCTCGCGACCCACCCCTTGCACTTCCAAAATCAACTGGCTGCAAATAAGATTTTTACTCTTTGGAAGCGACAAGATTTTTGGATTTGAAACTTGGAAGAAATTCTCAATACATTTTCACGCCTCAACCCCAGCAGTTTATTAGACATTCTGTTGGTGACGGCCGCCATTCTTATTTTTTTGCTGCTCATTCGCGGGACAAGAGCTGTACCCGTATTGCGTGGGGTTTTGGTTCTGGTGGTGATCATTCTCCTGATAACCAGCATTTTTGATCTACCTGCCTTCACCTGGTTAATTGAAAGGAGTTTGCCCGCCCTTATCTTTGCCATTCCTGTCATTTTTCAACCCGAACTGCGCCGCGCATTAGAGCAGCTTGGCCGGACAGGCCAATTTATGCGCTTCTTTCGTCGTGACCAGGAATTTCCGGCAGTTACCGCTTTCCAAGATGCTGCCTTGCGCCTTTCGCAAAGGCGTCACGGTGCGCTAATCGTGTTTGAGCAAGAAACCGGATTACAAGAATACATCGACACCGGCACCATACTCAACGCCGAACCTTCTCCAGAACTGTTTTTAACTATTTTCAATAAAAATACAGAACTTCATGATGGTGCAGTTATTGTTCGTGACAACAAACTTGCTGCCGCTGCCTGTGTGATGCCGCTTTCCACCAGCCGCCTATCCGACCGGCAAATGGGATTAAGACATAGAGCAGCTTTAGGCACAAGTGAGGTCAGCGACGCCGTGATCGTCGTCATTTCCGAGGAAACCGGTCAGGCCTCAATCGCCCATAACGGCCGTATCCTGCGCAAGCAAGAAATTTCTCATCTAGGCTCCATTTTACATGCCTTTCTACAAGATGGAACACCCCGATCTGAAGAGGAATCTGAATGAAATACACCGGATCAATCCTATCTTATATGGGCAGCTTCTTCCTCGCCCTTGCCCTTGCAATCATCATCTGGTTAACCGCGACCCAGGAACAAGATCCGTTACGCACTCAATTTTTTCAAATCGATCTCGACTTTGCCGGCCAACCGGAAGATAGCATTCTAATCCGACCTGAGAGGCAAAGCGTGCAACTGCGGGTAGAGGGTCCGGAATCAGTCATCAATCAAATTTCTCCCAGTGATTTCAACGCCTTCCTCGATCTCAGCCAGGTTCCATTTGGAGAGTCATCTCTTGTGCCGGTTGAAATCAGCACAACGGCCACGAATATCGATTATTCAGAGCCAATTCCGGAAGAAATTGAAGTTTTGATGGAACAAGAGGTTACTCGCGACATACCGATTGAACTTGACATCCGGGGAGGCGTGGCCCGTGGCCATGCCCAGGGTGATCCATTAATCGATCCTCCCTTCGTAACCGTTGTTGGCCCGGCTTCTAGCGTAGAGCAGCTGGATTTTGCCCTGGCCACTATATTTTTGAATGAAGCTCGAGAAACAAGTGTTGGTCAACACCTACCAATTTTTTACGATCAGCGCGGGCGCGTGGCCAGCACCTCGAACCTCGATCTGAGCACTGAGCAGGTAGAAATAACCATTCCCGTTGAGGAATCAGATGGTTTTGCCGACAAGCTCATCACAGTGGATTGGAATGGCGACCCTGCTCCAGGCTACCGCCTGCTTAGCGTACGTGTTGAACCACCCAGCGTCTTGGTGAGAGGTTCACCAGCCAGGTTGAACGCCTTGACCCGCCTTAGCACAGAACCCATTGACATTACCGGGCTGACCGAATCCTTCACCCAACAAGCGACCCTTGATTTTCCATCCGGGGTAAGCCTTGATCAAGACCAGGAAATTTTTGTTACCATCGAAATTGAACCCATTCTCACCACGGGCATCAAAGAACGGGAGGTAGAAGTGTTAGGTTTGGGTGAAGACATGATCGCTACCACCGATCCGGAACGGGTACGTATCGTTCTCTTTGGCCCCCTGGCCGCTCTCGATTCCCTGATTGATGACGATGTGCGGGTTACGGTCGATTTATTTGGGTTTATATCAGGAACACACAGCATCGAACCTATGGTAGATTTGCCGGAGCGCGGGATTGAAGTCCGTTCGATCCGCCCCGGTTCAGTCAGTGTAACCATCACCCAAACGTTGACCAATACGGAAGACATAACGCAAACCATTCCAGCCGTCGCGACAAACAGCGGGTTGCTTGACGCAATCAACCGGCTCAACCAACAACATTTGGCTACACAATCAGTTGAAACGGATGCCCCTTTTACTGCTGCTATTGAGGCACTTTCAATGCTTAGTGGCCGCATCGCCCATCTTCCAAGGAAAATATTTTCATGAGCAATCAAGCACTTATCGCCTTTGTGGGGCGCCCTAACGTGGGCAAGTCCACACTATTTAACCGGATCGTAGGCAGAAGATTGGCAGTGGTATCCGAAGTAGCAGGAACAACCCGAGACCGCTTATATGCAGAAAGTGAATGGGGCGGGTTTAATTTTACCGTTGTTGATACCGGTGGGATTGAAGTGACCAGTGGACGCCATACAGCTCCACTTTCTGAGGATTCAGAACGCTTCCTGCCGCTCATCCGCCAACAGGCTAATATTGCCATTCAAGATGCCGATGTCATCGTTCAGGTTGTCGATGGCCAGGTAGGAATTACAGCGGCCGACCGTGAAGTAGCAGCCATCCTGCGCCAATCAAAAAAACCAGTCATCATCGCTGCCAACAAGCTGGAATCATTAAAGCTTTGGGATACAGCGTACGAATTTTACGAGCTGGGTCTTGGCGATGTATATCCCGTTTCAGCCCTGCACGGCAGCGGTACAGGGGATTTATTGGACGCCATTGTTGAGGCTATCCCCGATCACCTGGCGGAGGAGGAAGAGGATGAATCAATCAAGATCGCCATCTTGGGCCGGCCCAATGCCGGAAAATCAACTCTGCTGAACAAACTCATCGGCGAGGAACGGGCCATTGTCAGCCCAATCCCAGGCACAACCCGGGACGCGACAGATACCAAGCTACGCTTTGAGGAACACGACATAACATTAATTGATACTGCCGGCATACGTAGAAGAGGTAGGATCGATCCGGGCATCGAAAAATATAGTGTGCTGCGGGCTATCAAAGCATTAGGACGGGCGGATGTGGCCCTGCTGATCGTCGACGCCGAACAAGGTATTACAGCGCAAGACGCGCACATTGGGGGTATGCTGGCCGATTCACCAGCAGGCATCGTGATCCTGGTCAATAAGTGGGACAAGATCAATAAAGACAGCTACACCATGCATCAATTTGAACAGCAAATTCGACATGATCTCAATTTCCTGACTTATGCACCCATCCTATTTATCTCAGCTTTGACCGGCCAGCGGGTGAATCGAATACTCTCTTTAGCCATTGAAGTTAATGAAGCCCGCCACCGGCGCATCAACACAGGGGCTTTGAATAAATTCATGCGTGAAGTGACTACCCAGCACCCGCCGCCCAGCAAGAGCGGCATCCGGGTCAAATTCTTTTACGCGACGCAGCCCGGTGTCGCCCCGCCCACCTTTATATTTTTTGTCAATAAGCCCAAGTGGGTGCATTTTGGCTACCAGCGCTTTCTTGATAACCGTTTGCGTGAGGTTTTCCCTCTGGACGGAACGCCTATTCGGATGATCTTCAGGGCGCGCAGCGAAGATCGCTTTGGGAAATAATTTATGAGCAGCTACACGGATTTACCAGTTTATTGTCAAACCATGCCGGGGATTGAGGAAATCGCCTGGCTTGAAATTCGAGATAAACTGAAGCCGGTCTCATTCCGAGAAAAACTGTTTGCCAGGGATCAAAACGGCATCCTGGTTTTTAATTATGGCGGTTCTTTACAGGATTTGCTCAACCTGCGTACGACTGAAGATGTCTTTCTACAAGCGATCAATAAAAAGAAGGTCACCCGGGGCCGGCAAGATTTAAAACAAATCACAACGTTGGTTCATAAATCTGAATCATTCGGCCGTGCTGCCAATGCCCTGACCCGTTTCCGCAAATTCAGCGGTCCACCAAGCTATCGCGTGATCAGCCGCAAGTACGGCAAACACCAATACAGACGCAAGGATCTGGAGACGGCCGTGCTGTATGGCATCCAATCCCGCTACCCACGTTGGCGACCCGTTACCGATAATGCCCAGGTTGAAATATGGGCTAATCTCCTGGGATCACAGCTTTTGATCGGGCTGCGCCTTTCCGACCGCGCCATGCGCCACCGTTACAAAAAGCGTGTCGAATTGCCGGCTTCATTGCGTCCATCAATCGCCGCGGCTATGGTTTTTCTAACCGAACCGGCCGACAATGATGTGTTTCTTGATCCAATGTGTGGCAGCGGCACCTTGTTACTCGAACGCCTCTACGCCAACGCCTCTAAAGAGATATTAGGAGGGGACATTGACGCCGGGCACGTGGCCGCCGCGCGAAAAAATATACCTCCGCGGAAAAAGGGGCGGAAAAAGAGAAAGATCATCATTCGTCAATGGGATGCGCAACAGCTTCCCTTAGAGAATCATAGCGTGGACAAGGCCGCAACCAACTTACCCTTCGGGAAACAAGTCAGCTCGAAACAAGAGCTGGAAGGCTTATATAATGCAGTTTTCTCAGAACTACAGAGAGTGTTGAAGCCGGGCGGCCGGCTTGTTCTACTTTCCAGCGAATATGAACTGGTCAAACAATGTATACGCCAACATGAACACCTGCAAATCGTCACCGGCTATTCCATGGCCACGCTGGGCCAGTGGGGTAGGATTCATGTTGTGGATCGCCTGGCATCAAAAAAAGAAAATAATCCCTCATAATAAGTGCGCCAGTTCGCCCCGACAACTTGCATAAGCTAAAATCGGACCATGAAGGTTTTTCTGAACAGTATCGGTTGTCGCTTGAACCAGAGCGAGATAGAAACGCTGGGCCGGCAATTATTGGCTCAAGGGCATGAAATCGTCACCGATGCCGCCGTCGCGGACAAGGTGGTCATCAACACCTGCGCCGTGACATCGCAAGCTGCGCGTGATGCCCGCTCACAAACGCGCCGCATCCGGCGCCAAAACGGTGATGTGGAAATCTTCCTTACCGGCTGTTACGCCACCGTCGCTCCAGGGGAATTGAAAAAGCTGGACGGCGCTATTAGCGTTATCGCCAACAAAGACAAGGATCGTCTGATCCAAATGATGGACCCAATGAGCGATGAAAGCATGCCCCTTTTTGAACAAGAACCAATCATGCGTGAATATTTGGCCGGTAGTTGGGGCAACACCCGGGCATTTGTGAAAGTGCAGGATGGCTGTAACAACAAATGCACCTTCTGCATCACTACCGTCGCACGTGGCCAATCGGCCAGCCGTCATCTGGGTGATATCGTCGCTGAAGTGCAGGCTTTGTCAACCGCCGGATATCAAGAGGCGGTCATTTCCGGTGTTCATTTGGGTTCATACGGCCGTGATTTAGGCCGCGACATTCGTTTAAAACAGCTGGTTATGGCGCTGCTGGACCATACCGACTTACCCCGCTTGCGCTTATCTTCATTAGAACCATGGGATATTGACCCCGACTTTTTTGAACTATGGGATAATCCCCGGCTGCTGCCCCATCTGCATATGCCTTTGCAGTCAGGCAGCGACCAGGTTTTACGACGCATGGCCAGGCGCACATCCCGCGCAGACTTCCGCCGGCTGGTGGGAGCGGCTCGCGAGCATATCCCAGACTTAAATTTGAGCACAGATATCATTCTTGGCTTTCCTGGGGAAACAGAATCTGATTTTGGGCAATCCCTGGACTATGTCAAGGAGATAGGATTCGGCCGTCTCCATGCTTTCACCTATAGCTCACGACCCGGTACAGCGGCTGCCAGGATGCCCGGCCATTTACCCAATATGGTGAAAAAAGAACGCACCCGGCAAATGATCGCTTTAGGAAAAAAGCTTTCACACCAATTTCACAACCGGTATGAGGGAACTGTCCGCTCAGTATTGTGGGAATCGACAATTGGAGCAGACAAAAATGGATTGCGCTGGACAGGCTACACAGACAATTACATTCGCGTGACTACATCAGGGCCGCCGGAATTAGCCAATAGGGTAACACCGGCGCTCATTTTCCAGGCTGAAGCCGAGGGCGCGTATGGTACGATACCGCCCGGCTCAATTTGAGCTGTTTTCCCCCTCTCTTAAACATCTGGGGTAAGCCTCGCGTGCCAAAGGCCAGGGTTCGGCATACCATTTAAGGTATTCTTCAATGTGACTGGACCAATAAGCTTCATTGTGCCGCCCCTCATTGAGCATCCATACATGTTGAATTCCGGCGCTTTCCATATCCTCATGAAGCTGGCGAATATTGTATAAAAACCCATCACTCTCACCGATGTCAAAATAGATCCGTAACTCACCAAGGTCATTTGCCAGGCCTGTTGCCTGGGGAATAACATCCGGCCCGCCATACAGGTCATATAAAGAAGCGCTGTGACCACCAACACTGGCAAACATGTCCGGATGGCGGAAAGCTATCTCTAGGGACCAGTATCCTCCACGGGACATACCACCAATCGCCCTGCCCCGCGGCTCAGCCCAGGCACAATATTCACGCTCAATGAAGGGGATGAGATCTTCAACGATCTGCGTTTCGTAGGACCAATCACCCCCAGAGGTATTATTCAGCAGCGTGCCGCTGTCGGCCATGACAATCATAAAAGGTGTAATTTTCCCTTCGTTGATGGCTTTTTCGGCCGCCTCATCAATCCCAAGTCTATCCCACACTTCATCGCGGTATATGTTTCCGGGCAGCATGTACAGCGTAGGATAAGCCGGTCCATCCGGATCATAACAAGGTGGCAGATAGACACGGTAGGCGCTGTTTCCGGCCGCTTCACTTGGATAAGTACCCTGGACAATTTGCCCTGGTGAACTGCAAGGCGTTGGTGATGGTGTCGGCGATGGGCTAGAGGTGGGGCTGGGTGAGGGAACGACGATCACCCCAGTGGCCGCTTCCAGGGTTGATTTAACCGCGGCTAACAGACTTGTTGGTGGCTTTGTCGCCGGAACGGCCGTGGATGAGGATGTCACAACCGGTTCATTTGCAAGCGGCAACTTTGGTGGGGAATCCGACTCCGGTGGGAAATTCGCCTCCTGATCGAGAGCAATTTCAGCGGCTTGTTGGCCACAGCCGGAGAGCAAGAGGGCTACGATCAGAAAAGCCAGGAGCAAGAATGGATCAACATTCTTCACCTAAACATGCTCTCCAATTACATCCTTAAAACACCCTCTTACCAGGGCAATTCGCCTGCCGGCTCGGCCAGCAGGCGTTCATATGCCCCAAGCCAGGTATCCGGCTTTCGCGTCATGGTTTTAATCTGGATATCGGCGAAACGAGGGAACAAATCAGCCAATAATTCAGGAAGTAAATCCCAGGCATCATGACGAATCACATCTTCAAGATTGGCCGCCGCTTCTTTTGTCCACTCCCATTGGCGGACAAAACGTTCGGCTTTCATCCAATAGTCCCGTTTTTCCCAGGCGACAACGGTTTGTTCCACCCCTTCCGTAATTTCCCGCAAGGCGAAGACAATCGTCGATGCCATATCTTTTACTTCACTATCAATTTCCGGTTTCTGACTTAACCGGCGCAGCAGTTCAGCAATCGTACGCCGATTTTTATTGCGCTTTTTAGTTGGATTATCAATGTTTATAACACGGCTCATATTTTTATTAATTTGGTCCTTTGTATGGCATCCGAAATTTTCTACTTTTTCCTCTTTTGAGAATGAATAAATTGAGCTGCAAGTTCTGGCGAAGAGAAGGTCTCCCCCACGTGAGCATGCACATATACCCTTTTTTTATCAGCTTCGATTATCGCAGGAAACCAGTCGTGCTCGGCCAATGGCGGCCGAACAGCCCCACATAATCCTTTCTTTTCTGGCTTTGGAAATTGCCAGATAACCCAATGGAACAGATCTGTAAATGTCAGAGAGGTCGGCCGATCTGTACACAGGTCTACCCCGGCAACATACTTTTCTGTCATTTTCCCTCCAATCTCAGCATCAAAAAAATCTGTGAGATGAATTGTTCTTTATTCTCGAGCATGAACCTACATAAGCGTCCGACTCGCTTATTGTTCAATTATCGCTTTGATCACTGCCGGTACATCAACCAGGTCTTCAAATAAATAATCCGGATTGTAACGGGCCAGCGAACCCGAAGAATGCCAGCCACCGGCAACAGCAATAGCTCTAGCCCTACCAGCACGTGCGCACATAATATCGGCTGGCGTATCGCCGATGATGACTGTATTATCGCCTGAAAATTGCCTACCTGTCAATACAGAAGCACGGTGCATGGCAATAGCCGGCAGGCGGTTGCGATCAAGATGATCGGATCCATAGGCGGCTACAGCAAACTGGTTTGGATTTATCCCTGCCGCTCTCAACTTCAAGGGTGTTGTTGTGCGGGAGTTTCCGGTCAACAAACCAACAAATACACTTTTTTGTTTTTCCAATTCAATCAGCAGCGGTTCCACGCCCGGACAGGGCATGATGTCCCGCTTAGGATAAATCTCCCGTGCTTTGGTCGCCATGAGCTTATAGATTGCCGGTAGTTTTTTATCGATCTCATGATCTGAAATACCAATTGCTGTCAATAAATCAGTGATAATTCGAGCGTCCGTTTTACCACTCATATTGTAGCTTTCCAGCGGACCGCTGCTGTCGAACATTTCTTCCAAAGCAGCTTGCATAGCCATACGGCCGGCGCTGTTGCTGCGGATTAACGTTCCGTCAATATCGAATAGAAGTAATCTCATGGGCTAGGTAATTCTCGTAATTGAGGCCAAATATCTTCATCAGGATCAGGAACAACCGCACCATTGACCTCATAGCTGTCCGGGAACAGGGGGGTTGCCATTGCCGGCGAAAACCCACCGGCTAACTTTCTCTTAAGCGCTACAATATTATCTTTCATGTTCACTTGCAACATTCGCGTTAATCGTGAGGTAAAGTGTCCGGGAAATTGTAGAATTCAAAAGCAACCTTATTACAATGCTAATCTTCAGGCTCAACCGTGAACATAAGCGGATACCCTTCTAAGGAAGCGGCGAAATGAGCTTTGCCTACCCTTTTATGCGCTTCCGGACAGGGGAGCGTGGCCACATAGGCAATACCTCCTGTGTGGGCCATAAAAGCCACATGTTCAGCGGCTAACGGTTTGAGCTTGAAAATCTTTTGCAATATCACAATCACAAAATCAAAAGGGGTAACATCATCATTGTGGATAAAGATTTTGCAATTTGGCTCCAGCGCTTCATTTAGATCAGCATCGAGATCAAGTTCTGTTTCTTCTTCGGTTATTTGCAGCCAAATGTCTTCCATTTCCTGGTATCCTAACCGTTCTCGCTTTCTTCTTCAGTCTCCAAGGGTTTTAAGGTAATCCGTTTATAGGCTTCTGCATGTGCAAAACCGACTTTTTTACCTGCTTCAGCCGTCCAGTTCTTGACCATTTCCTCAGGATCCCAATCACCTAACTGGCTTTTATGCTGGCGCAGCGCTTCTATCTTCAAGTCAATGACTTCACCAATGTCGATGTAAACATTAGGTTCCTGGCCCCAATGCACATACACATGGTTCACCTTGTGTCCTTGTAAACCTTCGGCCGCCAAATCAGGATACAACAAGGTCATTTCGGAAGCGGGAAATATCGCATCCAGTGCGGCCTGTGCGGCCGCGCGATGATCGGGGTGGTTAATATAGGTGTCGCTGGGAAAGAACATCGTCGGATCACCGCATACCACGGCTGTAGGCTTATGTTTGCGAATTAAGCGCACCAGATCCTTACGCAGTTCAAGAGTAGGTTGCAAAAATCCATCATCATAACCTAGAAAGATGCACTTAGCGCCAACAACCTCCGCCGCAGCCAATTGCTCCTTACGGCGAATGGCAGCCAACTGCTCGGAAGTCATACCATCTTCATGGCTACCCACATTGCCATCTGTAATCAATACATAATGCACCTCACAGCCATGTTTAATCCAATAGGCCGCAGTTCCGGCAACGCCGAACTCAATATCATCCGGGTGCGCAAAAATAAACATGGCTCGCTCCGGTACATAAGCACTGGAATTCATTAAAAATTACCTCCAAAAATGGATCTTAATTTTATCTCTAGCAAGGCCTCCCCGATTCTGCCTTTCAATAGAATGTGCTAAACTTGGATAAAATTTTAGTTCAATAATTAGACAGATAATTGTACATCAAGATCCCCATTGGGTCTTATGTGTAAAATCAAATTTACCAGCAAGGATTGTAAATGAGCAAGTGGTATCAACTTGAAAATGACCAGGTTTTAGAGAACTTAAACACCGATCCCCAAAATGGCTTGTCAAGCAATGAAGCGCAAAGTCGCTTAGAGAAATATGGGCCGAATGAACTCGTTGAAGAAGGAGCAAAAAGCCCGCTGCTCATTTTGTGGGATCAGATGAAAGAACTCATGGTCATCGTCTTGATCGTGGCCGCGGTCGTTTCCTTTCTCTTGGGAGAATATACCGATGCCATTATTATCCTGGCCATCGTAATCCTGAACGCCGCCATTGGTTTCTCGCAAGAATACCGCGCCGAACAGGCCATTGCCGCCTTGAAAAAGCTCTCCGTCCCCAACGTGCAGGTATTGCGCGATGGGCACACAGTTGAAATTTCCTCTCTCAATCTCGTTCCCGGAGACATAGTACGCCTGGAAACGGGAGGTTATGTTCCCGCCGACGGCCGTGTGTTGGAAGAAGTCAACTTGAAAATTGAAGAAGCGGCGCTTACCGGCGAATCAGAGGCTGTTGAGAAATCAACTGTCCCCATTTCCGCTGATGATGTCCCGATTGGCGACCGGCGCAATATGGTCTTCATGGGCACCGTGGTCACTTATGGTCGAGGCTCGGCCGTCATCACCGAAACAGGTATGCAGACGGAATTGGGTAATATCGCCGACCTGATCCAGGGTGTAGAAGAAGAGCAAACGCCCTTGCAGCGTCGTCTCGATTATCTAGGCAAAATATTGGCCGCCGTCGCCCTGGTGATCATCGCCCTGGTCGTTGTGCTCGGCCTGCTGCGCGGAGAGCCATTAGAAGAATTGTTCCTGGTTGGCATCAGCCTGGCCGTGGCCGCTGTGCCGGAAGGATTACCCGCCGTTGTGGCCATTACCCTGGCCCTCGGCGCCCAACGTATGTTACAGCGCAACGCTTTGATTCGCCGCCTGCCCGCCGTGGAGACACTTGGCTCTGTTACGGTAATCTGCTCCGACAAGACCGGCACTCTGACCCAAAACCTGATGACCGTTAACCTGCTTGATGTTGTAGGACGCACGCAGGATATCGAAACGCTGGTCAACAGCAAGGGTATCATTCAGGATGCGGAATTAAATGCCGAGCTGCCGCCGGAAGAACGCACCCTCAGTTTATTGGTGAAGGCGGCCGCGCTCTGTAATGATGCGATCATGGAGACCGATGATGACGGCAAACTACGTTACATCGGTGATCCCACTGAAGGAGCATTGGTTGCTGCGGCTCAAGAACTGGGATATACCAAGGATCTGTTGGAGGATCAACTGCCACGCATTGGAGAAGTTCCCTTTACTTCTGAGCGCAAAAGAATGACCACCATTCATCAAGCAGATGTGGAACGGCCGCTTTTAGAGGAAGAATGGCGTCAAATTCCTTATGTAGCCTTTAGCAAAGGGGCTGTTGACAGTTTGTTAGACATTTGCGACCAGATCTGGACCGGGGAGGAATTGCTGCCCATAGACGGGGAAATGGAACAGCGAATCAGTAACGCCAACGCTCGTCAGGCGCAATTGGGTCAACGCGTGTTAGGAGTCGCCTTTCGCCCAATTGAGGAACTGCCCGAAAAATTTACGGTTGAAAATATAGAGCATGATTTGATTATTGTTGGACTTGTCAGCATGATCGATCCGCCCCGACCGGAAGTGAAAACCGCCGTGAGAAAAGCGCGTTCGGCAGGGGTACGGCCGGTGATGATCACCGGCGATCATCCTTTAACCGCGCAATACATTGCCAAAGATTTAAATATCACGGAAAACGACCGCAATTTGACCGGACGGGATTTGGCTCAAATGGATGTTGGGGCATTGCAAGGGGTCGTTGATGAGATTTCCGTTTACGCCCGCGTATCACCTGAAGATAAATTAAAAATCGTTGAGGCATTACAAGATAAAGGACAAATTGCGGCCATGACCGGGGATGGGGTCAATGATGCGCCGGCCTTAAAGAAAGCGGATATTGGCGTGGCGATGGGCATCACAGGAACAGACGTTTCCAAGGAAGCGGCCGATATGGTACTCCTTGATGATAACTTCGCCACCATTGTTTCAGCCATTGAAGAAGGACGCACCATCTTCGACAACATTCGCAAGTTCATCAAATACACTTTATCCAGTAACACGGGCGAATTGTTTGTCATGTTAGTTGCTCCTTTCCTGGGCATGCCCTTACCCTTGCTTGCCGCCCAGATCTTGTGGATCAATCTTGTGACCGACGGGCTGCCGGGTCTTGCCTTAGCCAGGGAGGCTTCCGAAAAAGGGATCATGGAACGCCCCCCCTGGGATCCGCAAGAAAGTATTTTCAGCCGCGGCATGGGCTGGCGTGTCATTTGGATTGGCACCTTGATGGGTTTGGTTTCCTTAGCCGTGGGCTATTTCTACTGGCTCGAAGATCCCAACGGTGTCTGGCAAACGATGGTATTCACAACCCTTGTATTGGCCCAAATGGGCAATGCCCTGGCCATCCGCTCCAATAAGGAATCGGTTTTTTCCATTGGCTTATTCTCCAACCGCTTAATGGTATTAGCAATAAGCACGACATTTCTGCTTCAGCTTGTGCTTATCTATGTCCCTCTCTTCCAAACCTTTTTCAGGACGAAACCGTTAGCCCTGGAAGACCTGCTTATCGCTCTCGTTTGTAGTATGGTTGTGTTTATAGCGGTTGAAATTGAAAAATGGATTCGCCGGATGCGCGATCGTTCTCAAACGATATAAAAGATTCGACAAAGATGGCAACTTTTCAAATAGTTATCATCTTTGTCACGCAATTTGGGTAGATTACGCTACATTAATACACAAATTCAATTGGCTTGAAAAGTGAGGTATCAAAATCCTCGATTTGATTTCCCCCAATCCCAACCAGGGCCTTTTGTACGGCATCAACATCCTGCCGCAATTTATCCACGTTCACTCCCCTGCAGATGGGGGGTAAAGGCTCCAAGCGTTGTCTCAAGCGCAGCAGCATTTTCATCGCTCCCCGGAAGTTTCCGCGCTCGATCTGATAGTAGGCGATAGCCACTTGTAGTATACCCTGATACAAATCACGACCAGGGCTTTTATCCTGGACCCAAGCTTCTTCTAAATCATCATGACAGGGATAAAATTGCCTTTCATTGAATTGTTTTATGCCGCTGATAGCCAGGTCAGACAATGGCTCCCGGCAGGTGACTTCCAGGGAATCATAATCCGGCACCCGGGCATATTTTTTAATTAAATTCGGCATGTCAGAAGTGAATCGCGAACGAGCTAAAACGGCATCGGCTCCCGCTTTTTGAGCCTGTTCCATGATCTCTACATTTGTATGCGGTCCAAAAGCGATTATGGGGATTTGTCTTGTTGCCGGGGATGATTTCAAAAGCGGCATCCAGCTTTCCCAGGGGATAGCCTTATTGGCCAGGTCAAAAATCAATAATGCAGGCTGCCAGGCGGCCACTTTAATGAATAATTGCCCGGTTTGACCACCAATCTGTTCGCTGACGCCAACCTGGTTCGTTGGTGATTGATCGCCCCCTAAATCGGCCGTCTCCTCCACCCATTCCACCCGGTATCCCAGATGGCGGATCACATTATTAATTCGAGTTGTAAACATCAAGTCGGCCACAAAGGCTACGACAACAGGGGATTGTTTGTTTTGTTCCATTTTTCCATTCTAACAGACCCAATGAGAAGAGCCTATCATCATTAACAGGGTTTTCAGTCACCCGCATCGTAGCCGAAAATTCCAATTTTCGTGATTACAACATAGGTCCAAAAACAAAACTTACACGATGGGATAAGGCAAAATAGACTGCAAGCAATCAGCGAGAGTTTGGTAGGAGTAATGAATATGTCCAAGTTGGAAATTGTGGTCAACTATTTGTTTTGCGCTTAACGGATCTCGCAGCCACTGCCGAACTTTTTCGGCCGCTTCCTCTGTGACCTGACCATCAATCTCCGCAAATTTAAACCCTTTCGGCGCAATATCTTGCACATACACCTCATAGCGATTGACTAGTGCCGGTCGTCGAAAATAAACCGTCTCAATCAATGCATTGCCAAAACCTTCAATGAAACTGGGATAGGTTACCAGATCAGCATGAACATAAGAATCCCAAAGTGAATAAATCTTTCGCCCTTGTGCATCAATCCCCCGCTTGTCATCGACACGGTCAGCGACATAAAGCAAGTCAATCTGTTTATCTTCAGCCATCTTTTGCAGCCGTTGTAAATAATCAAATCCCTCATCGCCTGCTTTGTGGGTTATGACCAACTTATTCTGGCGATCTTCCAACGTTGCCAATAAATCAATCGCCAGCTCAATGCCTTTGCGTGGCACGACTCGCGTTGGCTGTAAGATCAATTTATCGTCTTCTTTAAGCCCAATTGCCTTTCTAAAATCAGCGTTATAAGAATCTACACGGGAAGTAGGCGTCTCGAAATCAAAAACATTAGGAATCAATTTGCTTTCCAGACCCCTGCGCTCCAGCAAAGCGCGCTTTGCCGGGGAATTGATCACCGCCTGGCTGAGTAAGGGTAAATCGGGAGGGAAATAGGTATCCAAAAATAAACCCACACAATAGTTATGAAACCGTTCCCGCTCCCAGTAGAGATCGTGATTATGTGCTAAAGCAGGCAAACTGGTTTCCTGCAAAACTTCTGCGAGCGCCTGAGCAAGCGGGAGGTGCATAGGAAGTGCAAATACATTTTGAACGATAAGATAATCAATTTGGAAGTCGGAGATAAATGCATGAAGCGGTTCTTTCAATCGCTTTGCTTGTTGGCCAATCTCAGCGAGAAGCTGGAAATCTTCATCACCCCCCTTAAATGCACGCCGGCTCAATTCCACGGCCGCCGGATCGGTAAAATGCAGCTCCTGCACCAATAAACCAGGAATATCGCCATCCAACTCTCCGGCGCAATAATATATTTCATGGCCCATCTGTCGCAAAACGGCCGCCATTTTGGCTGTCTCAAGCGAAACCCCGTCGGTGCCGGCTAATCGCGTTGAAATAAACCCAATTTTCATACCTACATCCTATCTATCCACCAAACAATCCCGAGGGGACCGAGGGATCTGGCTCTCGATCAGCGAAAGATTCTTCACTACGTTCAGAATGACGATTTGAGACGGCTTGCTTCTTAATAGCATCTACGCCTCTCCTGGTCCAATTTGCCCGAGCCACATGACTTCATATGGCCCAAGTTCAATCTGGCGGCTCTCAATCACTTGACCAGTCAATAAGTTGCCTAACGCAGCATTTATTTTGGGCAGTTTAATGAGTCGCCGATCTGATGTGACATGTTGCAGGCAATACAGCGTGGACCGTCCATCAGGAGATATGCGTTTTAAAGCAAAAACGGCCGGATCGATATCTAGTACCATCTGTTCCCCTTTAGGATGGAAAGCCGGCTGCTTACGCCGAATATCCAAAAGTTGACGGTAAAGAGAGAACACTTTATAGCGCAGTGAATCCTGATCAGCAAGTTCCTTTTTCAATGCTTCCACTTCGAGCTTTTGGCGGTTAATTGTTCGATAGCGACCTGTCTTCGCAACACCTTCGCGCCAATTACGCGAGCCAAAAAGGCTATGGAAATAAATTCCCGGCACACCGCGTAGAGCCAGCATGATCGCCTGTGAGGCAATGAAGCGGTGTGCCACCAGGTCCGGATCTTCTTCTTGCTCATCAGGACTTCCCAGGGCAGCCAAAAAATTGATATTCAATTCATAAGCACTTTGCGATCCATCGGGATTAGCACGATAGGAGACATACCCCCCTGTTTCCTCCACATGTTTGACCATTTTTTGTAATTCGTCTTCCGGCAATAAACCACGGGCCGGGGTCAGCCCGATGCCGTCATGAGAGGCTAAAAAATTCAAAAAAGTGGTTTGCTGGGAAGGTGGCTCAAGTTTCCGCGCCCAATCGCTTAGTACTCGCGCATCGCCGGTTAAAAAAGAATGCAGGGTCAAGGGAGGGAGAGAAAAATTGTAAACCATTTGCGCTTCATTGATTCCATCCCCAAAGTAAGTGATATTATCCTTATGAGGCACATTTGTTTCCGTTATAATTGCTACTCTCGGAGCGATAACATCCAACACGGTGCGCATCAAGCGAATGATCTCATGGGTCTGGGGCAAGTGGATGCAGGATGTCCCTTCTTCTTTCCAAATGTAAGCAACCGCATCCAGGCGGATGAATTCTGCCCCGCAGGCAACATAATACAGTAGGGTATCGATCACCTCCATCAGCACCCTTGGTTCCGCATAATTCAAGTCTACTTGGTCGGCGCTGAATGTGGTCCATACTTTCTTGCTGCCCTCCGCTGTCCGGACCTCGGTCAGCAAGGGCAATGCTCTGGGACGAAAGACCTGCTCTACATTTGCCCTTCCATCAACAACGGTGAAGTAATTTTGATAATGGGGGTCTCCTTGCTGAAATCTGATAAACCACTTGCTTTGGGCGGAAATATGATTGACAACAGCATCAAACATCAAGCGAAAGGATCGGCCGATTTCCTCAATATCTCGCCAATCACCCAGTTGCGGATCAACCTGCAGGTAATCAATGACCGAAAAACCATCATCCGAAGAGAAAGGATAAAATGGCAGAAGATGCACGGTGCTGATCGTGCCGCCAACGGTTGCTGACAAGAAATCGGCCAGGCTTTTCAGAGGCGATCCCCTCTTCTCCCGCACCATATCACCATAAGTGATTAAGATCGTGTCCTTTTCACTGACACGTTCAACCGTTTGGGAAGCGGACAATTCAGGATGATCAATACGAAACCTGGCCAGCTTTTCTTCTAATTCTCCCGCTAAGGACCTGGCTTTTTCTCCACCGTACAAAAATGCCAGGTGCTGGTAAATTCGTTCGTTCATTACTCCATCATTATTAACCCTTAACGCCACCGGCAGAGAGTCCTTCGGCAAGATAACGTTCCATCGCCAGGAAAAGAAACATCACCGGCAAGGTCATAATCGTGGATGCAGCCATGACGACATGCGGCCGCGGGGAGGGATCATTAAATATTGTGTTAACAGCAATGGGCATAGTGAACATATTACTGTCATTTAAGAAAATGAAAGCATAAAGAAACTCATTCCAGGCAATCATGAAAGTGTAAATGGCTACAGAAATGACGGCCGGAATAGCCAGGGGCAACGTGATGCGCCAAATGACACCCGGCCTGCTACAGCCATCAATCAAACCGGCTTGTTCGATTTCCGAAGGGATCGTGCGGAAATAATTGACCAGCATATAAAGCGCCACAGGGAGCGTTTGAGCCAGGTAGGTGAAGACAAGCACAGACAGATTATCCTGCACATCAAAGCCCAACATCGTTCCCAATCGGGCTAACATGGCAAAGAGGGGAATGATGATCAATACACCTGGAAATAGATAGATCATCAAGATGCTGTTCAGCATGATATTTTTGCCCCGAAAGGCCAATCTAGCGATGGCATACGCCCCTAAAACTGAAAGTATGACGGCAATGAGTGAAGTCGGAATAGCAACGATCAGGCTGTTAAGAATAGCTCTTCCGAAATCTTGATAGCTAGGATGGCTGGGGTCAAAAAGTTCTCGATAAGCATCCAGATTGAGAGATTCCGGCACATAAACCGGCTCCCGCGCGCCGATCTCAGCCCGCGTCTTAAATGAAGAGCTGATCATCCAATAAAAGGGAAACACGATCACGGCCAAAAACATAAATAGAGCGATCAGGAAAATGAAACGCTTCCAGGTTAAAGATCGAGCCATGCGATCTAAAGGACTCATTCGTTCTTGTGAAGCAGCTACGTGACTCATTATGCATCCTCCACATTTTTCATAACAAATTTTGTATAAAGAAGCAGAAAAATCACCAGCATGACCAGCAGAATCATACCAGTCGCCGCACCTTTACCAAAATCTCGGGTTTGAAAACTAAATTCCACAGTCAAGATAGGCAAGACCTTTGTTCCAAAGCCGCCGCCGGTGAGGAGAAAGATGTCGTCAAATTTATTGAAGGTCCACATGAGACGCAGCAGAAATATTGCGCCCATCACATAACGCAGTTCTGGTAGAGTTACATACCAAAACTTTTGCCAGGTGCTGGCACCATCAACATCGGCCGCTTCATACAAAGTTGAATCAACTGCTTGAAGCCGTGCCAGGATCATCAACATCGCAAATGGGAAATAACGCCACCCTGTAAAGAGTATGACCAATAATAAGGCCAGCCCGCGTTGGGCAAGGTAGGCGACCGGCAAATCAATGACCCCTAAATTCATTAATACATCATTGAGTACGCCAGATGGCCGGGGATCTAATATCCAGCGCCATACGAAAGCCACGCCTACGATTGGTGCGATGTAGGGCACAAGAAAAATAGCCCTTGTCGCCCCTCGTCCTTTAAAGGGATGGTTTAGCAAAAGAGATGCACCCAGGCCCAACAATAAGGTCCAGGCTGTGGAAACAAACGAATAAATGACAGTCGTGATCGCTGCTCCCCAATTCCACTTGGTTATCGACAACCATATTTTTTGGAAAATATTTGCTTCCGCCCACTCTGGAGGCAATGCACCAGGCTTGAAGGCAAAATCATTAACGACCGCACGGAAATTGTCTAAGCCAACGAAAGGCGTTTGGAATACATTATTCAAATCAGCCAGGCCAACTTTATGAAAGCTGATCCAAATACTAAATATTGCAGGAAATACAACCAGGCCAAGAACGATGACGGCCGTCGGTAAGATAAGAATCCAGGCCAGCCGAGCCTCCTGAGCATGTTGCGATCTCCACCTTTTACGCCATCCACCGGTCTGTGATTGGCGTTCAACTTCTGATGATTCGGTGAGCGATGTCATGGCGAACCCCTTCTAAGTAGGGGACAGAACCACGCCGGTCCCCTACTTAATCATACGCCGGAACTGGAACTAACCCTCGGCTTCAGCCTGACGTTCGGCTAACATGTTTTCAACTTCTGTTTGCAGGAATTCGGCCGCCGATTCGGGCGTCATAATTCCCTCCAAAGCAATATTACTAACAACTGTCGGGATCAAGAGTCGACCCTCGACATCGCCAACTACAGCACGCTGAGCGGCATCATAGTCGGGACGGAACAACCAGCGCTGCATCGTCTCATAACCATTGGCAATCTGGTCTAATGTTTCGGGAGAGTAATTGGCGAAGTATTCACTGCTACCTTTCCAATCCTCAACAGCGCTTTCCAACACGGGAACCTTTCCAAATGGGGCCAGGGCCAACACATCCTGATAACCCTCAGTCAAGAAGTACTCAACGACGTCCTGCGCCTGCGGATCGGCACCTTGCATAATGCCCAGGGTCACCAACTGGCCATAGGATGCTGAACCATTCGGTCCGGCCATCTCTGGGGCAAAACCTGTGTTAGCCGCCAGGTCATCAACTGCTATTTCAACATTTCCACCTTCTTCAAGTCCAGATCCGTCTACCAGGTCATCCATGATATAGGTGCTGTAAAACAGCATGCCGGCCTGATCATATTGATAGGCTTCACGAGCACCACGCCAAAACTGTGGGCCAGGGGCAGCGCAGCTTTGCAGATCGGTGTAGAAACGCAAGGCTTCGATCATCTCTGGAGTATTCATGGTCACATTGCCATCCGCATCAAATGGCCAGGCATCATTTGAAATAGCGACCTGCTCAAAAATCTGGTGGCCATAATTCTGTCCAGGGTCCGTACCTAATGTGACAGCGTAAAGCATATTGCCAAATCCAGGTAATGCCTCACAGGCCGCTTGAATAGATTCCCAGGTTGTAGGTGCTTCTAAACCTGCTTCCTCAAAGACATCATTTCGGTACCAAATCGCCTGAATCCAGCCATCATAAGGCACAGCCGCGTATTGGCCAGTTGCCGGATCGGTGACCATGGCCAACGGGCCCGCACGGAAATCATCTTCACCGATACTGTTGATGACTGCCTCAGCGGCATCTTCATCTAAGATGCCATCAGCAGCAAAGGCAGCGACGCGCTCAACACCCATTCTCACGATGTCAGGCAAACGATTGGCTGCCTGGGCCGTGGCAATGCGCTGGGTGATTCCCCCTTCTTCAATAGGAACGATACGAATTTCAATATCTGGGTTTTCAGCCATGTATTGCTCTGCTATGGCCTCATAGGTATTGACCCGCTCTTCCTCGTTATCTGTGGTCCAAAACTCAACCACCGTTCTTTCACCCGGTTCAGCTTCTACTTCAACAACACGGGTAACTTCGACTTCTTCGGTCATGGTTTCTGTCTCTGTTACCACCCGGGTAACCTCAACCTCTTCGGTCAAGGTTTCCGTTTCGGTCACAACGCGCGTGACTTCTACCGTTTGTGGTTGACAGGCAGCCAATACCAGCGAAAAACTCAATATTACTAAACTGATTAAAATTATTTTCTTCATCCTCATTGCACCTCCATCGTGCTTCAAGAAATAATAAAATCTACCAAAATTCTGATACAACGTGATTTTGCTAAAAAAGTCTTTTGCTATTTTGACACCTCCTTTTAACCTATAAAAGACCCGCTAGATTGACGCACAACCAGAGACGGTGTGAGTAAAATATGTTGGTTCTTAGGGGCACTTCCATTCAAAATATTGATTAACATCGCACAGGTGCGACGGCCAATCTCGTAAATAGGTTGGTGCAAAGTCGTGAGTGGTGGGTTTACAAATGCAGATAGAGGGATGTCATCGAAGCCGCCTAAAGCAATATCCTGGCCAACGACGAGACCCGATTGTTGGATACGATTGGCAGCGCCAATGGCCATCAGGTCGTTGCTACAAATAATAGCTGTAGGCCGGGGCTGCAAATCGAGTAATTTCTGGACGACATCCGCCCCGCCATGTTGGGTCATATCCCCTTCAACAACCCATTGGGGAAGAATCTCCAGGTCATTTTTAGCCATGGTCTGGTAGTATCCGTGCAAGCGATAGCGACCAAACATCAATCCCTCAGGCGGAGCAATAAAGCCAATGCGTCGATGTCCCAGATCGATAAAATGCTGGACCAACATTTCCATCCCCGCTTCGCTATCTTCATCGACAAAAGGAAAATCAAGCGCATCATCGGTGCGGCCGAAAGCAACAAACGGAAACTCATTCTCACAAAGCAATTGCAGCCGGGCATCATTTTCCCGGGTACGCACCACGATTAAGCCATCCACCCAGCCGCCACGCGCGGCCCGACGGTAGGCCTTAATTTCATCAGAGCTACCGGGTGCGTGGGTCGAGACCAGCAAATCATATTCATACTCACCGGCTTCTGTGCCAATACCGGCAATGAACTCGCTGAAAAAAGGATCGGAAAATCGAGGACCAAAGGTGGGCATGATGAAGCCTAAGGTATCTGTGCGCTGCTTGCGCAGCCGTTGTGCTGTAATATTTGGAAAGTAACCTAAATCGGTAGCTGCCTGCTTGATGCGATCCCGTGTGGCCGGTGAGACGTCACTGTAGCCGGCCAACCCCCTGGAGACAGTGGTAACTGAGACACCAACTTCCCTGGCAATATCTTTTAGCGTAACCGGCATTTCCCCTCTTCTTCCAATTTTAAGTTAATGAAATACTGTTCAGTGGCGATCACCGTTATCCAAAACGTTTTGGATAACAATTTCAGTATAATCCAAAACGTTTTGGGTGTCAATCTTCAGCAAGTTTGACTTTTCCCATCACTTTTCTATAATCCCATCTAGTTAAGAGTGGGCTTAGGCATTTGTTCTATTTTTAAACTTACAATTGTGACGCTTTCCATACCTTCTTAACCTGATAATCTCACGTAGGTGTGTTTGCCAAATCGCATGTCAACTCAAAAACTGAACACATTGGACACCCCGACTGGAACCCGGGGGGAATCTGCGCCGACATCCGACTCTGAATCGGAGCCTCCTAGTTTCTATCCATCCCAATCTTCAACTCTTTTTCATGGATCAATTAAGCGATCCGATCTTCCACAGGATCTGGTTATGATTAATAACCAATCCCATAAAACCCGCTCATCCATCAGGATAATGTTCCTTCTAAAATAAAATGTATAAATGAATGTCATAATTGTTATCGCAACGGTTACATTGATGGTATTTTTTAATGCCCTCTATGTAGCGGCCGAATTTGCCACCGTTTCTTCCCGGCGCACGAAAATTAATCAATTAGCCGGCCAGGGCAATCGTCTCGCGCAAGCCTTGTTAACCTTCATCGAAGACAGCAAATCGCTTGACCGGTATGTCGCCGGCTGTCAAATTGGCATCACTATTTCTTCTCTTGTTTTAGGCGCGTATGGTCAAAATGTATTGGCAAGTAGACTCATTGAACCCATTACAATGCTGCTAGAGCAGTTTCCCTCAGTCGCCAGCCTGTTAGGCAGCAATTCAACTTCAGCATCAATGGTATTGGCCCGCTCGTTATCGGTTACCATCGTGTTAATTGCCATCACAACCATACAAGTCATCATGGGCGAACTCTTCCCAAAATCTGTGGCAATTCAATACCCGGAACGGGTAGCCATGAGCATTGTATGGCCTATGCGTATCTCCTTAAAGTTATTCGCCCCACTCATCTGGCTGTTTAACGGCAGCGGCAATCTCATTTTGCGTCTCTTGGGTCGAAAAAGCATCGATAAACGTACACATGTTCATTCAATTGAAGAGATAGAACTGCTGGTATCTGAAAGCCATGAAGGCGGTCTGCTGGACGATGTTGAACGTCAAATGCTGCGCAATGCTATCCGTCTGCGCGACCTGACGGCAAGACAGGTCATGCTCCACCGCACAAAACTTGTCGCAGCACCGGAAGATTACACTATTCTGCAAGTGTTAAACCTGGCCATCCAGGAGGGTTTTTCAAGAATCCCCATTTACCGTGAATCAATCGACAATATTATTGGCTTTGTTCATGTTAAAGATCTATTTCGTCTTTATGTTAAGGGAGATGAAGATATTAAAAGCGTCATTCGTGATGTCGTATACGTGCCGGAAACCATGCCGGTCAACAGGGTGTGGGAAAAACTCAATTTAAGGCGGAAATACCTGGCGGTCGTTTTTGATGAATTCGGTGGCACGGCCGGATTAGTCACCTTTGAGGACTTAATTGAAGAAATCTTTGGTGAATTGCAAGATGAATTCGATGACGAAATGGCCCTAATCGTTAGAGATAATGAGGGGCGAATCTTCCTGCGCGGCGATCTCCTCGTTGCTGACGTCAATGAATATCTCAATTTAGATTTACCTCAAGAAGCAGATACGTTGAGTGGACTGGTCTTCAGCTTATTAGGCGGCGCTCCGACCGTAGGCGACGAGATCATAGCCGGTGGCACGAAAGTACGTGTAGAGGCCATGGAAGATTTAGGTGTGCAAGAAGTTTCCCTCCAGCTTCCATTAACAGATAATGTCACTTCTATTCCAGAGTGGGAAGGAGGGGAAGATGAGTAAATTCCTTCTCATTTCTCTCATGGTTCCGGCGATGAGCTTTTTACTCCTGGTTCTGGAAGCGGCCGAAGGGGCACTTCCCAATGTCTCTACGTTATTTATTCCTTTTGTCATCATTCTCTTGTTGATTTTACTCAACGGGCTATATGTTGCGGCCGAATTTGCGATCATCGGCGTGCGTCCTACTCAGATCGAACAAAAAGTAAACGATGGGAACAGAACAGCCCAGCGTGTTTTTGATATTTTAGAATCTCGGCCAAGGCAAGATCAATATATCGCCACAGCCCAATTGGGCATCACAATTGCTTCATTAGGCTTAGCCATGTATGGCGAACCTCGAATCTCCCACTTCATCGAAGCCTATCTGGTTGAATGGTTTGGTATGAGCGAATCCGTAGCCAATGGTGTTGGCTATTTTGTCGCCCTGGGATTACTCACCTATTTACATGTCGTCTTAGGTGAGATGGTTCCTAAAACCCTGGCTTTAAGCGATGCCTCCAGGGCATCCTTGTTTATTGCCCGGCCGATGCAGATTTCGCAAACGATACTGACCCTTCCCGTGAAGGCCTTGAATGGTGTTGGCAATCTGTTACTCAAGCTTTTCCGGATTCCTCCCGCCCACGGGCAATCCCGCCTGTTGGCTCCTGAAGAACTGGAACTTGTCGTTTCTGAAAGCGCCGAAGGTGGGCTGCTGGAGGAAGGTGCCGAAGAAATGATTCGCAATATTTTCGATTTCGGCGATCGCACGGTGGGCCAGGTCATGACCCCCAGAACCAAAGTTCAAGCTGTTCCATTAGATATTAGTATGGATGAACTGCTGAAGTTGGTCACCGAAAGCCGCCACAGCCGTTTTCCGGTTTATGACGGCGATCTCGATCATATTCTAGGTATATTGCACTTAAAGGATCTGGTTCGCCAGACGATCAAGCCGGCTGCTTCCTTTGATCTGCGCCTCATTCTGCGTGCCGCACCGGCCGTTCCGGAAGACCAGCTTGTGGAAACCTTACTGGCAATCTTCAAACAGCAGAGGTTGCATATGGCGGTGGTCTTGGATGAATTCGGCGGCATCGCCGGAATCGTTACCCTGGAAGACCTGGTGGAAGAAGTTGTGGGTGAGGTGCGTGATGAATTTGATCTGGAAAAAGAACCCTACGTGGAAATCGCTCCCGGCGTTCTCGAAATGGCCGGCGACTACCTGGTCGACGATCTTATTGAAGAAGTTTACATTGGCAATGAAGCAACCCTGCCCGATGTGGAAACCGTAGGAGGCCTGGTGATCACCCAGTTAGGTCGTCCACCGCAGATTAATGATGAAGTGACCTATGGGGATGAAGTTCTGATTAAAGTGCTGGATATTGACCGTCTGGCCGTATCACGTGTTAGGGTTGAATACCCTGTTCCTGAACGAGAAGAAAACCAAGAGGTGGGTGGGGATCAACCGGCCGATTCTGAAAAATAAAAATGCCCGGCACTTAGGTATCAGTTAATCTTAAAGCTCATAAATTTCACTGAATTTAGCCGTCACATAGCGCATGAATGGTTCATGATCCAGGGGCCTCCCGGTCACTCTTTGCACCAATTCGCGTGGGGTATATTTTTTGCCGTGTTGATGGATATTTTCCCTTAGCCAGGCCAGGAGCGCATTCGTTTTGCCCACGGCCAATTCAGTCTCAATCTGAGGTTCTTGGGCCACGGCCGTTTCAAAGAACTGTGCCGCATACAGGTTGCCAAGCGCATAGGTGGGGAAATAGCCGAACATCGGCCGGCTCCAATGCACATCCTGCAAACAGCCCTGGCTGTCCGTTGGCGGAACCACGCCCAAGAGTTCCTCCATTTTACTGTTCCACGCTTCCGGCACATCCTTAACCGCCAAATCGCCATTCATTAAATCCTGCTCTAATTCAAAACGCAGAATAACATGAAAATTGTAGGTCAGCTCATCCGCTTCTACACGAATGAATGTGGGTTGAACCCTGTTGATCGCCTGGTAGAAATCCTCAGCGGAATATGCGCCCAACTGTTCAGGGAAAGTGGACTGCAATTGGGGATAATGGATCTGCCAAAAACCGCGGCTTCGGCCGACAATATTTTCCATCATTCGCGACTGAGATTCATGCACCCCCAGCGAAGTCCCCCTCGCTAATGGTGTCCGCTCTAATTCAGGAGCGGTTCCCTGTTCATATATCGCATGTCCGGACTCATGCAACGTGCCAAATAAGGAAGGTTTCAGGAAATTCGGATTCCAACGCGTGGTAATCCGTGAATCATTGCGGCCGAAGGTGATAGCAAAAGGATGCACCACCGTGCCCAAGTGTCCACGGGAAAAATCGTAACCTACTTTTGGAGCTACGTAGCGGGCAAACGCTTTCTGTTTTTCAACAGGAAAAGATTGGTGCAGCATGCTATCATCAATATCTTTGCCACGCGCTTCAATCGCTTCCCTTAATGGAATCATAGCTTTTCTCAAAGCAGCAAACGTGGCCCGCACTTCGGCCGTACTCATATCCTGTTCGTACTGATCTAACAAAGCGTCATATTTTTCATCTTCATATCCCAGGAGTTCCGCTTTTTCCTGACCTAAATCCACAATTTTTTCTAGCCAGGGTTGGTAACCGGCAAAATCATTATCTCTTCGTGCTTGAATCCAGGCTTTGTGGGCCAGCCCGCTGATTTCGCTTACCCTGGCTACGAACTGCGGAGGCAATTTGCGTGCGTCAGAATATGAGCGGCGTAAAACGCGGATCATGCTTGCTTCATTACTGTCGTAATCTGCCCCATTTAACTCAGCGGCAGCCTGCTCAATCAATATTCCCATCTCATCAGTCGTAAACATGGCATGCGTCAGCCGGCTAAGCGTGGTAACCTGCTGCACCCGTGTTGCTGTTCCCGCTTTAGGCATATTGACTTCCCTATCCCAATTCAGAACTGAAACGGCCTTGTTCAAATCATCCAGCTCTTTGACTTTTTCCAATAATTTTTCATACTTCGTAGTCATTGTATGCTCCAACGATCAATTTTTCACGCCGCCAGGAATAGGCTGAGAATTAAATATTGTGTTACCTAAAATTTGACAACTTTTATTAAATGATTTTCGTTCAGATTACGTGAAAAGTTGTCAAATTTCTGTGCAAATGATTAATGAAACCGTACTTTATCACTTTTTTTAGGAAAGAAGAAATAGCAGCGCATCTTGTATTCCAAGCTGCAAAATTGCCGGGAGCGCCACTCCAGTGAACGGGGAACGATACTGCCAGCCCAGGACTTCAATCAGGATATAATCTGCCACCGCCCACATGCCAAAACAGCCGGCGGCAATCAAGACGATAGCAATTGCGATACTGATGAACAGGCATGTTTGGGCACAACCGAAATTGCTGCTGGGCATGGTACGCACTTTGGATTGTGGCCTCTCTCCGCCTTCCTGGATGATCACTTGTGTACGATGTCGTCTCTGCCGGCGAGCATTGCGCGGCAAAATTTCCCCTTCCCCCGAACATCCATATGCCGTACATTTATTGCCGTTAGCCCGCCAGCAATGATTGTGATGGCGGCTGCCATCTTCCGGGCAAATAATTAATTCATCACCTTCCGCAAATGATTCCTTACACAGCGCACAAGATTCCCCAAAAAATGGGGATGCTTCATCTATTAACACTGGCCTGATAAATGATTGGGCAGGCATGAGAATCCTGGAGTTATATCATGGTTAGCTGGGGCAACAACTCCGGCCGAAAACAATATGGCCTAAACGGTTATTCTTGAATCCTGATCTGGTTCAAAAGCCACTGCCACAAGCGTTGTAACAAGCTGGGTCGATTGAGCTGTTCAACTTGACGCTGCTGCTCATATTTAAGGCGCTTGGTCCGTTGACTAGGCCCCCGGCCGTTTTTTGCCGGCTCTTTAATATCACGATATTCCACCTTCAGAGCAGGCGCGAGGTTTTGACCATGAATGTGATAAACATCATGCTCACAGCCTAAGACCGCACATTTACCGCCGCTTTGCTCCCAACAAGCCTTATGATAAAGCGTGCCGCAGTTATCACAAACGACCGGTAGATAAGCGACACCATCTCTATTTGACTCGACCGCGTCAGCGCAAATAGGACAATGCAAGCTTAAGCGATTCGCTTCATTGATGTCATCTTCCGTGATCTGAATAAGTGGAAATTCTTGCTCTTCCATGATAGTTAAAGCGTAAATCGGAACGGCCAAAAGGTCAAGAAAGTTACGATCTATCTTATATATTTAATACGATGATCGTGCCCTCCAGTCGCAGAATCAATGGTTCAATCATATACCGTTTACCAGGATTTTGCCGCCCATTTCGGCCAGGCAAAATCACAGCGGCTAACCCGGCTTTTCCCCCGATCCCAACAAAAGAAACCACTCGTCCGCGCCCGCGGGTCCAGCACCATAGCCACATGCCAGATTTGAGTAAAGAAATTTTGATGAATAAACAGATCCATGCCCGATAAAAATATACCAAAGCCGGGGTGGGTATGGTACCAACCAACCATCACGGCCGTTTCATCCGGATATCGCTCTGCCAAGGTATCGTTTAGATAGCGCCAGCTTTCGGGCGTATAGGTTACACTGGCCCCTTGCATGACGGTATGCCTGGCGACGATCGTATCGAAAATATGGACCAGGTATCGGCCGTCCGGCTGTTTCTCCGGCCGGCGTCCCACCAGCACGCCGGCGACTTCTCGTTGTAAGCTGCTTAGGGCATGAGCCTGGGTGGCCCGCAGCGCAGGCTCATCGATCAAAATATCGACCGCAGCCCAGGTTGGATGGCCAATAGGAAGCCGTTCCCCGGCCACGCGCACGCGAGCCTTGCTGGGAATGATATCCGGTACTTCCTCAAACTGTTCGGGCGAAGGCTCATAATGATCGGGGTCCGCGATCTCTTCCTCAATTTCTGGAAAGACCAGCTCCGTTTCCGAAACCGCAACATCGGGTGGATCATCCTCCAATTCATAGTCTTCTACGACGTCAACATTCGGGGGCAAAGTTGATTGATCGATTTGGAAAGGGTGCTTTTCCACTTCCTCATCAACGACTTCCTGCACATCTTCCGGCAACTGCTCAACTTCTTCCGATGTCGTTTCACCCTGTGGCAATAATAAGATCTGTTGATCCCAATAACCAACCGATTCATCATCTTCAATTCCCAACGTAACCTCTACGCCGACATTATCATTCGCTTCCAAATCCAACAGAGAAATGGCTTCATAGGCATCCCATACTTCTTTCTCAAGCTCTTGAGCATACGCCTGCAAATCACCCAGCGTGCAGTCGCGTAGCAATTTCGCGTTCCCTTCTAGAGGCACAACATCGGCCGGCAGCAGCATGACCGAAACCGTCGTCGATTCCCCTTTTTCCGGAATGGATAAAGTTATCAATGCTGCGTAAGTTTGCTCGTTAAGTTCAGACATAATTTAATCAATAAGGAGAAAAGTAATGGCCCCAAAGAAAAAAAGATTTTCAAGTAATGTGACAGTCAATTTGGTCCATTATTTAGGGGGCAATACTCGTAATAAAGTGACTGTCACTAGTTAAGGTTGCGAACAAACCACTAAGGCGTCAATTCAACAGCAATAGAGCAAGGCGGTGAGCCGGGCAGGCGGATGTTGTTGTTGTCAACGGCCGTCAGCCGGATCTCATAAATCCCTGGCGGCGTGGAACTGGTATCCCAACTTGCCAGTTGCCCCAATTTACTGTCGCGGCGGCTCGCGTTCAGCAACACCCAATTGTCAGCCCCCTGCGCCCTGACGTTCACCTGGTAGCGAACCGCATCCTCAATCATGGTTGTGCCCATGACTTCGGCAATCGTGCCTGCTTGAATATTTTGGCCGGAGAGCGGCATCAAAATTCGCAACCGGGCATCCGGGCATGTCGCGGCATTGGATTCGGCCAGCGCCGAATCAGCCAGAACAAGGGTCATGGTTTGCAGTTGATCCACCTGTCGGGTCAAGGGTAATACCCAGGCAAATAGCAAAAAGACGCTCAACAGCAAGCCAAAAATTCCGATTCCAATTCCGATATAAGGTTTGAGCATAGGCAACATTGGCCGGTTGCTGGGATGTAAATAAACTGTACTTGAGGCAGGTTCTTCAGCATCCAGTTCTTCATAAGGATGATCCCAAACACCCGTTTGCACCGCCTGCCACTCCAACAGGGAATAAGGTTGCAAATCAGGATTCTCGTAAAACCCCTTTTTAGCTTCAAGCTGGCCATCGATCCAGCCGAAGAAACTTGTTTCTTTGCGCAGGGGATCGATAACCATGCCTACATGCCAGGGTTGGGTGAAAGCGGCCGAATGGACCACGACATCATCACTGGAATAGAAAACTCCTAAATCAGGATGTGTATGGAACCAGCCAACGATGTCCAGGTCAGGATATTCTGACAGGCGATCCCGCTGCAATTGGGACCAAGCATCGGCCGTAAAGGTAAAATGCACCGGCCCCTGGTCAGCGGTCACGGCTGGGATAGCAGCCTGGACATTGACAATGAAACGGCCGTCGTTGCGGTACGCTTTGCCTAATAAGGCGCCGCCGACCTCACACTGTACATTGCTGTAACTATGCGCCGCGATGTGCTTGATTGCTACCTGGGAAAGGACCACATCAACATTGTCTTCCTCCCCCTTTTGGCCGTGGAAGAGGCATTTCTCATCCAAATTTAGGGGCTTGGCCGCCGGCAGTGCATTCAACGCCTCCAGGTGGCTGTTAATGGTCGCCCATCTTTGAGGGTCAAATTCTACCGGTTTTGATTCTTCTATCTCAGAGTATGTTGATGCCGAGGTCATCAGATTCCTCTTCTCCAATCACAATCAGATTTGAGAGGGACTGACCTTTTAAATCCCGTGGGTCGATTGGGAATATGCTTTTATTTTTCAGCGCCCAGGTAGCCGCCCTTGAATTCATAGGATCCTTGGGATCGAAATTTTTATATTGGACCATTTCACCCAATGTCAAAAGCAGCTCGTCCAACGTTTTGGCCGGCCACCAGGCACCAATGCAAACCGCACCGGTTACATGGATGTTGGGGTGAAAAATGGGGGTCAGCCATTTTAGCTGAGGTTGTTTTAAGGGATATTCTGCATGAAGATAAACGCTTACATCATGCGACTCCCGATAAACGGGTCTCCCAGAAGGTGAAACTTTTTCCACCCCTTTACAGGTAAAGCGGATCAAGTATTTTTCCGGGGGAGTGCTTTCCGTCGCCCGCACGTGGATCAAATCACTGCGATCGACAAGATCGCGGATTCGCCCATAATCGTTGCGCAGCCTAGTTTCACGAATATCAAAAGACATATTTCCATCTCCGGGAACAACGGCAGGAAGGACAACAACATTCAATAATGTCGTTCCCCTTCCTCAGGTTCCCAGGTAATAAGGTTTTTTAGCCGGCAGTGACTTCAGGAAAAAGACTCAAGATATCGTCTTCTTTAACCCCAGCATCACCTAATGATTCATCATCTCCCAATCGCTTACCGGAATCGCGATGATCGAGCCGGTAAGTAATCGGGTTTGCGCCCTGGCTGGTAGGCAAGCCCATCTTGCTCACTAACGCCGGGATCAAACGACGCATAGGAACATCGTTCGGTAGTTCTACCGGTGTTTTCTTCGAGCCGGTGGGATCATAAATAATTACTTTTGTGCTAGCCATTTAATAAGCCTCCATGGTTTATTGTCATAAAATCTACACTAATATTTACGTATATTGCCATTTTTAGTTGCAATTCTAAGAAAAGTACGCCGGGCGATTTTCTCTGTTTCCAACCCTCATATGAACGGAACGGCCGATTGACCTCATTCAAATTTCAGGAAATAATCCTTATCGCCGGTTATCTCCAAATATTGACTTTCTTCCTCCTTTCGCGCGCGAATGATATCCAGGGGTGGAATGTCTAATTCCGCCAATGTTCGGTCGAGAAAATCCTCCTCACCACTGATACGATGGGTCAGCACCATTTCTCTTCGCGCTCCACAATCCGGGCAAATCGCCATGCTGTCATACAAGCGTGCCATTTTCTTGAATACCAGTTCTTCATTTCCACATTCCATGCACTGCATTGCCACAACCAGTTCGCCATTAAATTCTAACATAGCTTCCGGGCCAAGTCGTTCCCTGGCAATTTCCAATAGCTCACCAATGGTCGTTTGATCCGACCTGACCTGGGGCAACTCAATGATCGGATCGAGCTTGGAGTGACTCATACAAAAATCCTTCACCGGATATTCCGTGGTATATACATCATTGGTCAACCCGTTAATCATCATCGCCTTGCCTGGTTGAACTTCCATGTCATGGATCAATTTCAAAGCCTCCTGGGTTTGAAAAGCGGCGACAATTGAAGCGCTGGTCGGTGTGGTAGCCACCTTACCCATTAATAAATTGTCGCGCGCTAATAAGGGGCAGGAATAACGCAGTCCAATCATTTGATAATCATGGTCCGTCAGGGTACATTCATAACAGGCGCCCTGACCGGGCCAGAACACGCGCACAATGCCCATTAATTCCTGGATTGCCCCATCGACCCAGGGACGATCAACCGCCCAACTGGCGCGGTTAATCGACAATCGAGCCTCCCGATTATCTAAACAACCGACAATTGCATCAACATGGCGATAAACACCTAAACCTAACTCAAAATTTATATCTCCATGCCAGGACTTGACCTTAACATCAGGATTCAGGTTTTTAACACCACGCGCGGCGGCATCCACCTTCCGCGCCCCATTGTCGGATTCTCTAAACAGAACGGACCGGCTCAAATTACTATCTTCAATCGTATCAAAATCAGCAATCAACAAATTGCCAATTCCCATTAATGCCAGGTTTTTTAGAACCTCGTTGCCGAGCGCCCCTGCGCCTACAACAAGAACTTTGGAATTCCGAACCACTTCCTGCTGCCACCAGCTAATATATCCGAAGGTGTGGTAGCGATCGCTGTCCGGATCAGTAATAATTATTGTTTCACTCATGCTTACTCGTTTTTCAATTAAATGCCAGATGTCGTGTTAAAAGTCAGTCAAAGTACTTTAACAAGTGACAGTCACTTTATTAATAGCATCGCTACTCATAATGACCAAAGTGACTGTCACATTGCTCAAATTTTTTAGAAAATAAACCACAAAAATCATCCATATTGGGCGATAAAATTTTGGGTGACGATCAACGATCCGGCCGGATCATAAGCCACTCCAATGCCCACATGAGACCAAATAGGATTTAATAAATTGCCCCGGTGATTGGTTAATCGGCGCGGCTGGTTCATAAAGGCCTTATGAATTTCAATAATGCCTTGATCGCTGTGGCTGGCTGCGCCATAAACAACCCCGATATTTTCACCGCAGGCTAAATAACCAATACCTTGTCGCTCCATCCGCTGGGCAACCTTGACACCCTCTGGGGATGTATGTTCTACATAATGGCGTTTGATCATATCCGCCGAATGACCCCGCGCAACCTGGGCCAGCCCATCATGCCATCGGAGATTGGGACCACCCAACCAGCGGGGAAGATGCGTTTGCCTGGCGCTGTTCACCAAGCCAAACATCAGCGTTTCCAATTCTGTGAGATTCAGATCTGTGGCAGATTGAGGGCCAACCGGCGAGAGATCGCTCTCTGTTACTTTTAATATTGCCGAAGTTCTTGGACTCGGAGGCTGGACCTCCTCAGCCAACTCATCCAGGCTAATGCTCAGGACTTCCGGGGTTGGCGGTGTTTCCTGAACCTGTTCCAAGACACGATCGATTTCTTCTTCGGTGAGCTTCAGACGATCACTCATAAGGAATATTGGCGGCTTTTAATTCAGCAATGGACGGCCGCAAAATTTTCTTTCGGACCATTATACCGGCTTCAAATGCCGGTAGAAAGGCAAGGTAAACGCCGTGCGGTCCGAGTTTAAGGTGATCGACTTTCGTTCAATTTCACTATTCAATTCGCGAGGCCAGGTGACATCCACATCATAGGTCAGCCCTGAGTGTTCCGGAACAGGCAGCTCACATACAAACATCCCTTCTTCGGTCGTTGTTCCCGCGACATGGCTTTTTATGCCCTGGCAGGTCACCCGCACTTGCAGGCCGTATAAGCCCGGTCCGTCAGGATATTCCTGGACCTTCACTCGCAGTTTAGTCACTTTCATCGACTCTTTAGACCGTGCGAATTTTTTGCGCACGGAAGCGGCCAAAGAAGATCCTGATGCTACCGTTGCGCTCGGTGTAACCACGCGCGTCGGGGCAGATTGCTGGGTTTGCTCAGGTGTAATCTGGATAGGAGCCTGTCGTTCCGGTATGGGATCGTGTGATGTCAGGTCCTCTGACGTAATGACAATCGGTTCGCCCCGAATAATCTCCGGTGGTTGAGACTCTTCAGATTCATCCAACCGGATGGTCTGCGAAGAAACCTCCGGATAATTCACCGGAATAGGCGGCCGATAATGGGGCGGCAAAGGCGCTGAAGGTTGCTGTCCCGCCAGATTATCCAAAGATGACGTGCCGGCAGCATCGGTCACATAAGCCAGTTTGCGTCCTAATTTGTCCCGTTCGGTCGCGCTCCGCTGAACCTGTTGGCGGATGAAACTCGCTGCTTGCTTTAATACCTGTCCGGCCGGGCTGTATGCTCCCGGTGGAGAGGCCGGATCGAGCTGGTAAAGCGGATAGCCGCTCTTCCAGGCAAAAGCGGCGATAGAAAGCGCCTGCCAGTTTACATCTGGTGACGATTCCTCAATATCACGCACGGCCGTTGTCGCTGCGAGAGCACCAACCTCATCATCTTCAGCCAGTTCACTATCCTTGAGTAAATCAAACAAGGCAGCCCGCAGAGCCGGCTCGTTCGATAACAATCGCTCAAAACTGTGCCGCGTCGGATCATCAATCAAATCAGACGCTCTTAACAAAGCACGGGCGCGCGATTCCGTGAAATCAGGAACCGCTTCATCACTGCGGTTGAGATCAGCCACCAACCAGGTAAGCAGGCGGGAGGCTAAAAGGTTTAAATGGGCCTGGTCCGGGATTGATTTAACTAATTCTGTAGCTCCATTCTGCATTCAAAGCACCTCACCGGAAGCGGCCGTCAGCCAAGCCAGGACGGCCGCTTCCATCTACAAACCCTAAATTGCTAATTCTGTTTCCAGCTTATGCAAACCTTCCCAGGTATGCATCAAGGCTTCCAGGTCCGATACGGATTCCAGATCGACTTCCATCGCCTTGCGTAGTTCCTCATTATGGAGATTGCGATCATGCTGTTTCAACATCGGTTTCACCATATGGTTGATGAAATCCCTTTCCGCTTTCGTCGTTTCTAACCAGAACAGGCGGCGCAGCCGGGGTAGCAGTTCATCATCGCTGAACAAATCCTGAATGATATTGCCGAAGATGCGATTGACCTTCACGGCCACATCATCCAACTTATCAGCATAACTCTGCTCAAGATCGGCTGCCGGCGGCTCAGCATCTTGTTCCCCTAAGAAGCTGATATCAAAATCAGGCTGGGCCGGCTCGTCAAGAATGCTGATATTAATTTCTTCCTCAGCTTCCCCTTCCTCGGCCGCCAGTTGTGAGTTATTTGATTGGGCGGGCATCATCTCCGCCATTTCTTCACGCACGGCATCCGGACCATGCAGGGCAACATCCAACCAACGCTCGTTGGAAGACAAGGCCAGTTCACGCTCGCCCGCTTCCAGGCGACTGTGTACCGAGCGATCCGGTTTCATCAGTTCATACATGGTGGACTGCTGGCAAACATGGCGATAGTTACGCTCAATTCGGCCGATGAGGGCTTTGTATGCAGCATCCAAATTATATGGCTCTTCCGCTGTCTCTCCCGGAATCGTGTAGCTGTATTCCTGCTCATAGCTGGCGCGCTGTAATCTTGAGAATAATTCATGCGCTTCAAGGGTACGCTCAAGCTCGGCGCTCATCACGTCGGCGACCTCGGGCATAAACTTGGAAACGGACTCCTGCATGATTAATTCCACCTGGAACAAGATACGTTTGATGGGAATTTCGATCCCGCTCGTACCCCAGATCAAATTATCGTAGGTCACATCACGATCATCCCAATATTCGGTTCCATAGCTTTCCAGCAGCGTTTCCACTTCACGCTGCACGGTGTCCTGGACCAATCCCTGAACCCCATTCAATGTCGGCCGTAACAGATCGCGGAATTTATCATCCGTGTTGGTTCTCGCGCTTAACTCCAACAAAGCATTGTGGAAGGCGCGGGGCAGTTCTTTCTGCTGGCGAATCAACACGTTTTCATAGCGACGCTCTTGCAGTTGTTCCCAGTTATTGGCGAAAGGAGGCTGCACACCCCGATGCGCAAGCTGCTTTTCATAGTAGAACCGCAGGGCTTGCAGGGCGTTGCGAATCCGCGTTGCCGCTTCTCTAAGCTGGCTGCGCACCCGTTCCGTCTTAATAAACTCAACCAGGCGATCACGCAGAAGTGGCACTTCGCTCAAAGCAAGCAAAGCTTCTTTGCTGTCCGTTGCAAAGGGGTCGCTTAGTTCTACCGGACCAAGCTGATCTTTGAAAACTTTCAAAACCCGTTCGGTTTCACTGGCGAACTCTTTCGGTGCATTTTCAGGATCTTGCAAGTAAAGAGCCGTTGGCGCCATCACCAGGAAGTAGGGTCGATTGTGCCCACGATCCTGGTAGCGATCCCAGTAGCTGGGAGCAATATAGCGGGTGACTTCCTTCACTTCCAATTCTGCTTCCGGCAAACCGGAGTTCAACCGGTCAAAGGCCTGGCGAACATTACCACCATTAACAGCCAGGAAAATCTTGGCTGCTGCCTCATCCAAATCACCCCCCTTCAAGCCGAATAAGCGATTTTCTTTGATCCAATTCACGGCCGACAATGATTTCATCTCATCAACGCGCTGCCGTCCGGCATCCGTCACCAGGACAATCATCGCATCCTCACGCTTCATCTCTTCCAGCGTGATCTCTTCATGCAAACGCATGCCGGCGCCCAAACCGGGCACATCCACGATGCGCAGGAAGCCGTTCATTAATAAGTTAGGAACGCCCGCCCTTGGTTGAATGCGGAAGGTCGCTGATTTGATCAAGCGAATCTGGCGCTGGTTGCTGCCTTTAAAGCCATCCTCACGCAGGTGGCGCAATGAATCAGCGTCCTCCAGGGGCAGGCTCATTGGCGGTGGCGTGCCCGCTTTGAACAGCTCTTTGTTGTTTTCATAAGAGGCAATGCAGTCCAGCAAAATTTCCAGGTATTCATCTCGCTCAGTTTTGGCATTTTCCTGGCTATCTTCAATAGCCGCCTTGATATCCTCTTCCGCCTGCTCCCGTTCACCATCATTGGTGATGTCGAAGCTGTCTAATTCGGCTAACTGACATAGACGGCGTACACGGTCGGCGAACTCATCCCGGCTCCAATAATTGAGAACCAGGGATTCTGCCTCATCATCTTCAGCCTGCTCAATGTAAACGATGGTCCCGGTCACGGCCGTCACGGCCCCCGTAGGCAATAAATTGCGCCCCAGCAAGGCATTGATTAAGGTGCTCTTGCCAACCCCCGTTCCGCCAAAAAACACCAGCGTATAGGTCCGCTGTTCCAGAATTTTTTGCGCTTCATCAATACTGAACTGGGCTTCAGGAACGGCGCGAATCAAATAATCGCGCGTGCTGTCAATCGACTTCTGCAAATCGACCCAGGTCTCCACCTGAGCCTGGCTAATATGCGGTAGAGTTTCCAGTGAAACTCGCAAATCCGCGTATTTCTCATCTTTTTTTGGACTCATTTTTACTTCCTTTGATCTCAATCTGTGGGTAATGCCTATATCATACAAATGATTACGTTAGTTTTTTATTAGATATAAAAAGGCCAACTTTCAGAAAAGCCGGCAGGTTTTTGGGATATTCCCTCAAACATATCATAGCAAATGTGTCAACTATCCTGCACACTCATCATTACGCATCATTAAGAGAAAGGTTGCATTATTAATAATAAGCTTGAATTCCCGGTTTGGTTGTGCTAACCTTTGCGTGACGCAGTGCGTCATAAGGAGTAATCCTATGATTAAAAAAGAGACCAATTACAGCTTTTTGTCAAAAGAAGAAAACAGGATCTGGGTGCGTCGGCTCATGCCAAAAGATGGGCCATTTCTGGTTAGTGTTTTCGATCACATGACTCCGGAAAGCCGCTACCGGCGCTTTCACCAAACATTAGACAATGTGTCCACCAGCCGGGTCCGTCAGGAAGCGGAGAATATTGCTCAGGCCGATCCCCAAACCAACCGGGGTTTATTAGCGTTGGCCAATCATCCGGAAGAAGGATTGGTCCCTGTTGGCGCAGTTCGAATAGTAGAATTGAACCCCCAGGAAGTGGAATTAGCCATCTCTATTCGTGATGACTTTCAAAATCAGGGCATTGGTACACAGCTTGTGAAATTGATTGCGTATGAAGCGAGAGTGCTAGGTTACAAGAGAATTGTGGCCAATATCCAGAATGACAATGTGGCAATAATCAATGTGTTTAACAAACTCCCCTATGACATGCAGCGCCTCTCCCAGGGCAGTTACTCGGATATTGTCATCACCCTCAATTAAGTATAAATAATTGTTGCATATGTCATGCCGACCTTGTCGAGGCATCTCTCGAGGGATTTCTCGCTTTGCTGCTGCTAAGAAATAAACTCTAAAACCGTCATTCCGAACTGCGTGAGGAATCTTTTGTCGGCAGGAATGAAAGATCCTTCACTTCGTTCAGGATGACGAGGGAATGGTTCTTTTCTCATAGAACATCACGCGCGACGTGTAATTTCTCGAAATGACGGCCGGCAAAAAAGTTGTTTTCACCTAGCTTATGATAAATCTTTGGCAAGCATCAGATTTCCATAGGTATCAACGCTCATATTCCAGTGGGGTGGAACAACGGTCGTCGTGTCATACTGGAAAATGATTGCCGGGCCGGAGGAAGTGTAACCTGCCGGTAGTTTTTGCCGATCAAAGAGAGTCGCGGATGTCATTTGGCCATCAAACCAGACCGGTTTGCTGCCCAGGACAACATCATCCTCATCATGGGCATTTTGCGGGATGGTTGGCAACTGGATTGGTGCGATTTTAGCCACGGCCGAAACCCGCAAATTCACAATCTCTACTTCGGCCTCCAACCGTTTATAGCCAAATCGCTTTTCATGCGCCTCATGAAAGTCATTGATTAAGCCCTCCTGCCGGTAGGGCACAGTTAATTCATGAGACTGGCCTCGATAACGCATGTCAACGCTGTAATTGAGTTGCAGCGATTGGCGCTTATGCCCTTCACCAATCATATCTTGTTGCGCACGGCTCTTTAGCGGACCAAATTGATCCGCCAACCACAGCCCTAACTGAGCCTCATCTCTGCCCGCCAGGGTCATGACCGTCAAAGAATATTCTTTTGTTGGCGCAGCCGCTAACATGCCTAGGGCGGATAGAACGCCTGGCACAGGGGGAATGAGCACGCGCGGAATATCCAAATGCTGTGCCAGTTCACAAGCATGCAATGGTCCTGCTCCGCCAAAAGCCAGTAAAGTGAAGCGGCGTGGATCAAAGCCACGTTCCACGGAAATACGCCGGATGGCGCGCTCCATGTTGGCGTTAGCCACTCGGATGTCGCCGGCAGCCGCCGCCTCAATTGACGCCACCCCCATTTCAGCAGCCAATCTTCCAACCGCCTGCCGCGCCATCTCCTGGTCGAGGGTCATCGTTCCTCCAAGAAAATTGCCGGCATCCAGGCGGCCTAAAACCAGGTTAGCATCTGTTGTGGTCGCTCGATAAGTCAATCGTCGCCCCTGAACCATCATCTGCCAGCCATTTGCGGGATTACCATAGCAGGAGGGGCCAGGATCGGCACCGGCGCTTTGTGGTCCTACATGCAAAGCCCCCCCGGGATCAACGAATGCCAGGCTGCCGCCTCCTGCCCCCACGGTATGAATATCGATCACCGGCAGACGCAGCGGCAGACCGCCAATTTCTGCGCGGGAGGTTGTGGGGAGTTTTCCCGGACAAAGCGCCACATCGGTGCTGGTTCCTCCCATATCAAAGGTGATCAAATCATCGTAACCAGCTAATCCTGCCACAAACCGAGCGCCAACAACGCCACCTGCCGGCCCGGACAGCACAGTCCGCGCTGCCTCACGTCCCGCGACCAGGGCGTTAATCACCCCACCATTGCTCTGCATAACAGTCAGGCGGCGTTGCCCCAACCCTTCAGCAAGGTGGCTTAGATAACGATCCATTAAGGGGCTAACGTAGGCATTGATAACGGTCGTCGCCGTTCGTTCATATTCACGGTATTCCGGCAAAATATCGGATGACAAAGAGACGTACACCTGTTGTAACTGCTTATGTTCGCGGATCGACTCGCGGATCGACCGTTCATGATCAGGATATAAAAAGGAAAACAAGAGACACACAGCAATGGACTCAATGCCGTCGGCCGCTATTTGCTCCAGAACCGGCCGCAATTTCTCCAGATTCAACGAAACCAGCACTTGCCCCTGGACTGTGATTCGTTCCTCTGCCTCAAAACGCCAATGTTTAGGCACAAGCGGCGCTTTTTTCTGCGGAACCAGGGCATAAATGTCAGGCCGGTCCTGCCGGCCAATGGCCAGTACATCGGCAAATCCGGCCGTTGTAATCAAGGCCGTTCGCGCCCCTTTGCCTTCCAATAAAGCATTCGTGGCGACGGTACTGCCATGAATGATTTCAGCCTCACTGGGGACATGATGCAGTTGCATTAAGCCCCTTAAAATGGCCTGGGACGGGTCCTGTGGGGTGCTGAGCTGTTTATGGATTTGCAGCCGGCCGTCGCCATCAAACCAGACAAAATCAGTGAAAGTCCCCCCTGTATCAGTGCCGGTGCGGTTCATAAAAAAAGCCTGGCAGACTTATAAAACCTGCCAGGCATTGAATTGATTAACTTTCCAGGTTCTTATTGACAAATTCTTCATAAGCCAACGTAAAGGCTGTTTCACGGAAAGATATAAAAACAGAATTTATCACCGCTCCCAACAAAATCAAGAATAAAAAGCCACCAGTCGCCAAAATGACATCCAACACCTCGATAACCTCACCGCCAAGAAGCCTCAACCCAATGGGGGCGAAGGAAATGGCAGCTACTGGAATAAATACGGCAAAAGTAATCGCTCCAACGAGGAAGCCGATCAGGATAAAAATGATAAACAGGACGATGACCTGTCCCAGATTATCTCTAATCACATTCCAGCCACGACGAATACTGTCCATGACGCCCTTATCTTCCAGCACGGCCGCCCGCTGAGCAAAAGGATGGATAACAGAGACGACAAGCGCGTAAATAAATAATACGCAAAACAGGCAGCAAATGAGTGCTATTAGACCAACGCCTACACTGGCCAGTACAGCCGAAATATCTTCGCCGCCACCTGCGGCCCCGGCAAAAGTGGCTCCGACTGCCCCGAACAATACGATTATTCCGACAATGGCGAATAGTATAAAAACGCCAAACAAGATGAGATCAATCCCCACCATGCGGCCAATCTTCTTCCAACCGGCAGAAAAAGCCTCGCGAAAGGTCACTTTTTCACCGGCGTCGAGACGCGCTGCGCCATCGATTAACCCGGCCTGTGCCGTTAAGCGTAGGAGCCAGAGAAGAATCCCCACAACCAGGAAGAAGCAAAGCAGTCCAATAATAATGACACTGGCTGTCGCCAAAATAGCGCCGATATTTTCACTAATTTCAGGAATCGCGCCAAACTCACTGCCATCAAAGGTAGAGCCGGAATCGCCTCCTCCACCTCCGCTGCCGCTGAAGTTGGCACCACTACCTAAAGCAGCCAAAAAACCAAGGACCATCATGAATTTGTTATTCCAAATGATGTTCCAGGATCTGCGTAAAATATTTCCGTAATCCATGTTTCCCTCCGTAGAGAAGAGTTAAAGAAGTCTATTAAAATTTCCACCATCATAAGATGGTGCGTCGTAATCATCTATACGGGTATACCCTGCAAAGGTTGTAATATTACCCGCTCACTCCCATTCAATCGTACCCGGTGGTTTGGAGGTGATGTCAAAAACAACCCGGTTCACTCCCGGCACTTCATTGACAATGCGCCGGCTGACATGGGCCAGTAAATCATATGGCAAACGCGCCCAATCGGCGGTCATAAAATCTTCCGTAGTGACGGCGCGCAGGGCAATCACTTCCTCATAGGACCGGCCGTCACCCATCACCCCCACGCTTTTCACCGGCAGCAATACGGCAAACGCTTGTTGGGTATCCTGGCGCAGCATGCCCGCTCTATTGAGTTCACCTACAAAAATAGCGTCCGCCTGGCGTAGATGCTGCAATCGTTCCCAGGTGATCGAACCTAAACAGCGAATGGCCAGCCCAGGACCGGGGAATGGCTGGCGCCAGGTAATTTCATCCGGAAGCCCTAAACGAGACCCGATGCGCCGTACCTCATCTTTAAATAACAAACGCAGCGGCTCAACCAGTTCAAATTCCATATCCTCCGGCAAAGCGCCTACGTTATGATGGCTCTTGATCAGATGTGCTTCTTTCTTGTCCTTACCGGCACTCTCAATGACATCCGGATAAATCGTCCCTTGAGCCAAAAAATCGAACTGGCCCAAACGCTCCGCCTCCCGCTCAAATATGCGAACGAACTTTTCCCCGATTATTCGCCGTTTTTGTTCCGGATCGACAACACCATCTAACGCTGTCAGAAATTCTTCAACGGCATTAACCGACACCAGGCGTAACCCCATTTCACGATCAAAGGTCTCGATTACCTGTTCTGCTTCCCCGGCACGCAGAAGGCCATGATCGACGAAGATACAGGTTAATTGATCGCCCACGGCGCGGTGTATTAAGGCTGCTGAAACGGCCGAATCCACACCCCCACTCAAGCCAAGCAGCACCTGGCCATCACCAATTCGTTCCCTTAATTGGCCAACTTGCTCCTCAATTACATTGGCCGGCGTCCAATCGGACCGGCAGTCGCAAATATTATGCACAAAATTGCTTAACACTCGTTTCCCCTGCGGCGTGTGGGCAACCTCCGGATGAAACTGAACAGTGTAATAAGCCCGCTGGACGTCAGCGGCTGCGGCTAAAGGAGCATTCACCGTTGAGGCAATCACCTCAAAACCGGCAGGTAGGCTTTCGACCTTGTCGCCATGACTCATCCACACTTGCTGTAGCGATTCCGAATCATCATGCTTCCAGCCGGCAAAAAGTGGATTCTCCGGCCGTTGTATTTCAATAACTGCCGAGCCATATTCACGCAGCTTGCTGCCGCTGACTCCCCCTCCCAATCGGTGAGCGAGAAGCTGCATACCGTAACAAATGCCCAAAATAGGCAGACCGCTGGCAAGTACATAATCTGGTAGAGTTGGCGCGCCCGTTTCATATACACTGTTCGGCCCACCACTGAGAATAAAACCCTTGGGATTGTGGGCCAGCACTTGCTGCTGATCGCTGCGCCAGGAAAACAACTCACAGTAAACTTGCGCCTCGCGCACCCGCCGGGCGATCAACTGTGAATATTGTGATCCAAAATCAAGAACGACAATCGTATCTTGCGTCATACCAGGACTATTTGACCTTCGCTCATATCAGAGATCTGAGCAATCGCCTCAATGGGAACGCCCCAATGCTGCAATAATTCTCGCCCCCCTTCAAAGGTTTTCTCCACCACAGTGGCGATGCCCACTAAAGCAGCGCCGCTGTTAGCCACGATGCGTCCCAGGGCATCAATCGTGCGCCCGCTGGCCAAAAAATCGTCGACGATTAAGACGCGATCCGTTTCCTTCAAGAATTCCGGCGACACCATCAGCAGCACTTCCCCACCTTTTGTATGGCTAGGTGCACTGTCCACAAGGACCGGCTCCATCATGGTGATCGGTTTATGTTTGCGAGCGTATAACGCGGGCAAATTGCCAAGCGCCTTTCCTGCCATCGTGGCCGGAATAATGCCGCTAACTTCGGCGGTGAGCACCAACGTCGCTCCACTCCCGGCAAAGCGGCGGGCGATTTCTGCACCGACCACCTCCATCAGGTTCGGATCGACCTGGTGATTAAGGAAGCTGTCTATTTTCAAGATGCCGCGACCTAAGTTTTTCCCTTCCGAGCGGATACGTTGCTTTAATATCTCCATTTTTTGTTGTTAACTCCCTTGTATGTGTGAATAAGCTAAACCTTATCAAGGTTCTTGATATATACCATTGTCAAATGGCAAATATCCTATATGATTCTTGTTCGCAAACAGCGATATTATGCGCCAGCAGCCACGTAGATGCCAACGTTGTTGTTGAGAAGAATAGATTGTGAAAGAAATCTCAACCAGCTTGACCTTCGCCGATCTATTTTTTATAATTTGGGTATAGATCGTTCAAAAAATATTGAAAGTTGTGAACAAGGCAACCCTCATGGGCATAGAAATTATTCAAGAAGGATTAGAAGCAATAGATGGGCATCTCCTCGCGGCCGTCAATAGCGAGGTTGCTGTCCTGTATGATGCCAGCCAGCATATTCTTACTTCGGGTGGTAAACGCATTCGCCCGCAAATGGCTTTACTGGCTTATTTAGCCGCTGGGGGTGAGGACATTGATACGGTTGTGCCCATTGCCGCGGCCGTAGAAATGGTGCATACGGCCACCCTGGTGCATGATGATATCAATGATCACAGCCTGACCAGGAGAGGCAAGCCGACCGTTCATACCGTGTGGGGTCGCACCTTCGCCCTGCTGACCGGCGATTATTTATTCACCAAGGTGTATGAACTCATGGCTCCATACGGGCCGGAGTTTAACGTTATCATGGCCGGCGCCTGCTCTCGCCTGGTTGAGGGAGAAACGCTGCAAGCGACAGCCGCGAAATCGGGAACGATCGACCGCGAAACTTACAAAGATATAATCTCGCTGAAAACCGCCAGCCTTTTTGAAGCCGCAGCGCGCATGGGCGCCCAACTGGCTGCCGACGATCAAAAATTAATTGATGATTTAGCCAATTACGCTTACTACCTGGGACTTACCTTCCAGATTGTTGACGACATTCTGGACATTGTGGGTGATCCGGAAGAGATGGGTAAACCGGTTGGCTCCGACCTCTTGCAGGGGCGCGGCGTGTTGGCCGCCCACCAGGATGGGCAGCCTGTCGATGGTGATGGTTCCACAATCGCCGTTGCCGAAGCTGTTAAAACAGAAGCCATCGATCCTATCCAACAAATGATGGCCGGCCTGCGAGAATCCGGTGCGGTGGAAATCGCGCGCATACAGGCTGAGGAAATGGGCCGCCGGGCACGCCAGGCATTGGCATCAGTCCCCCATTCTACGGCCCGGTCGGAATTGTTATCCTTAATTGATACTGTTCTAAACCGCAGTTACTAGAAAAAAGTTAGCCTCAATCGACATCGTACGCTGCTGGACGGGATCATATCCCTTCGTTACAATCCCCCCACCATGTAGAATGTAGAACGAACTTTCCAGTTTGTTCATGAATATAACTATTACATTTCACCGCAGCATGATCAGCCACTGTGATTGACAAAACGACAACATTGGTAGAGGCGGTCAATCTCGTCACCGACAATCAAGTCCTTGGCCTGGGAGGTATGACCATATATCGCCGGCCGATTGGGTTCGTGAAAGCTTTAATACGGCGCCAACGGCCGCCCCGCCAACTGACCTTACTATCCTTCGCCGCCGGGTTGGCCGCCGACATGCTGGTTGGCGCTGGAATCGTCACCCGCACCCGCTGTTGTTACTTTGGCCTGGAAACGTTTGGCCTGGCTCCCATGTTCACCGCTGCTGCCTCAAGCGGAGATTTAGAAATCATTGAGGAAAGCGAAGCCAGCATTGTCAACGGGCTGCGTGCCCAAATGGCCGGGATTGGCTTCATGCCCAGTTCGGCCTGGATTGGTACCGACATGTTTAAGGTCCGTCCAGATATTAAAACGATAGTCGATCCTTATACCGGCCAGGAATTAACCGCCTTTCCGGCCATTTCCTGCGACACCACCGTTATCCACGCCTTAAAATCTGATCCCTTTGGCAATACCCTGTTGGGCGGCAATCCAACAATCGATCTGGAACTGGCCCAGGTTTCCGATACCGTGATTGTTACTGCCGAATCCATTGTGGATTCTCTGCCCGGACCGATCGACATCCCAGGGCATATGGTTACGGCCGTAGTTTCCTTGCCGAATGGCGCCTGGCCTACATCCTGTCATCCCTTTTACCCCGTCGACGGGCAGGAGATTCTACGTTACATCACCGCCTGCCATGAAAATCAATTCCAACAATATGTACACAATTGATGAATTAATTTCCGTCTGCATCAGCCGTCAAATCGTGGATGGTGAGATAGTGGCTCAAGGCATCGCTACTCCCCTGGTCGCCGCAGGCTATCTGCTTGCCAAGCATACCCACGCTCCTAACCTCATCTTTGTCTCTGCCATCGGCCAAACCATTTGCCAGGACCCGGCTCCATTGGGGGTCGCCAGTATCGAAAATCTGTGGATTGAGCAGGGGTTAAAGAGCTTTAGTTTTGCCACGGCCGTCTGTGAATTTCTACCAACTCATCGGCCGAAAGAGTTTTTTCGTCCAGGACAGGTCGATCCCTTTGGCAACTTCAACAATGTTTTTATGGGGGGCAGTCATAAAAATCCACGACTCCGTTTGCCCGGCAGCGGGGGGATTCCCGATGTGACCACTTTTTCGGATGATGTGTACCTTTATGTTCCCCGCCACGGCCGTCACACCTTTGTTCATTCCCTTGATTTCCTAAGCGGCCTGGGCCATCATCCATCACGAACGGCCGGCAGTGGACCACGCTACCTCATATCCGATTTAGGACAATTTGATTATGCAGGTGAGGGCGACAGAATGAGATTGATCTCCATTCATCCCGGCGTTTCGAGGCAACGCTTGCAGGCCAAGACCGGCTTTGAATTTGAGGTCTTCCAACCCCTGCCAACTACCGAGCCACCCAACGAGAATGAACTGGTTTTACTGCGCCAGGTGATCGATCCTCTTGGCGTGCGCCAGTTGGAAACGCTGGGCGGCGCCGTCCGCCGGAAAAAACTTATTCAGATATTAGAAGCCGAGGCGCAAGACCAATCCTGAATCTCTGGCAGTGAGTAAATTTGGATAACCGGCCGGTTTGAATGATAATCATTTTGTGCCGTAAGCTTTCCTGTTTGCGGCCTGAACTGAACAAATAATTTGGAGAAATGATGGGAGACAATAACCATAACGGCCGAGGCCAAATTTCCCTGGCCTTCAAAAAAGCGCTCGCCTCACGGAACGCGGCCCTCATGCCCTATTTCACATTGGGCTATCCCGACCGCGAGACGTCATTAGATATCATAGAAGCCATCGCCCCATACAGCGACCTGATTGAACTGGGTGTGCCCTTCAGCGATCCT
>JANQGC010000345.1 GCA_028277515.1 Anaerolineae bacterium | reverse complement strand
GTCTTGGGCTATATTTAGGCAAGATACTATCTTCGACCCGAGTTTTCATAGTCTAAATTCAGTAAATTCCTCTTGACTCTTATGAGAGAATCTACCATTGGACGGCCGACCCAAGTCGAACCCTCCGGTTTTACCCAATTTGTAACTGCACCCCAAACCTTAAAAATTGTTGACATTGAGCATAAATTTCTGCTAAAATGTGTTGTATCCAAAGGATGGTTGAATCATAGAATTCAAACGTCTGCGGAGAGGAAGCTCCAAGAAATTGGAAGGCATCCTTCTAAGGTCAAAGCAAACGCGATATGCCGTTCGACGGCCACCGGAGCGATTGCAGAGACACTTTCGAGGGTGACGCCGGGCATTGGGAAGACTCTGATTTTATCTTTATTTGATGAGTTGAAGCCCAGAACCTGGAAGAAGTTTCGAGAGAATCGAAGGTAAATTGTTGCCGACGCGGTTGATTAACCAGACGTCCATTAACCAACAAGAAGCTGGAGACGAGGAAAGTGAGCCGGATGGTTACTTGGGGCTCCTCTTATTTTAACAATTAAAATGGACCAATCTTCAAGATTGGTCCATTTTTTATGGCTGAAAAACCTCCGCCTTCAACAACCCGACAAACGGCAAATTACGGTAAAGCTCCCGGTAATCCAAACCATAACCCACCACAAATTTTTCCGGCAGATCAAACCCCTTATAACGAATGGGAATATTCACCAGCCGCCTTTTAGGTTTGTTAAACAAGGTACAAACTTCGAGCGTTGCGGGTCCCCTGGCTCGTAAAATTTTCAAAAGGTAATTCAAGGTCAAGCCAGTGTCGATGACGTCTTCCACAAACAAGACATGACGGCCGTCCAGCGGTTCCTCCAAATCCTTCTGTAGACGAACGAAACCCTGCTCCCGGCTTTCTGAGCTATAGCTGGTGATGGCCATGTAATCTACCTGCAAGGGAATCGTGATCGCCCGCATTAGATCAGCCATAAAAGGGACGACGCCTTTCAGCACGCCGACTAGCAACGGCCGTTTACCCTCATAATCGGCCGAAATTTGCGCCCCCAACAGCGAGACGCGCTCCCCAATATCCTCGGCCGAATACAAAATTTGGCCGACATCATCAGCCAATGGACCATATACCTTTGCAGCATGGGTAATCGTCATGCCTTACTTTTGAGCCTCCGTGCCCATAATATTGGCGGCCTGGTCATCCATTCCAAAGCGCAGCATCAAATTGCGCAGATCAGCCCGTTTCCAAAGCTGCACATTCACATCCGGATACAGTTCCGCCATGCGCCTGATTTTGCGATTTTTCTTAGTAACCAGTTTCGGGCGGGACGTGGTCAATTCCACGTAGAGATCTTGATCCGGCAGGTAAAAATCAGGGGTGAACGCCTGGGTCACCCTCCCTTCGGCGTCCCACTTCAAATCAAACGTTCGTGGTTCATACTGCCAGCGAATGCCGTAATAATCCAACACGCGGGCAAACTCTGCTTCAATTGGATGGACAAATGCCGGTTCGGTTGCGCCTTCCAACCTAACCTCCAGAGGGTCGATTCGTTGAAATGGTCAAAAAAATGTTGGTCGGACCAACATAAGTGCAGTAAAACAAATTCTTAGGGTTTGGCTGCGACCGGTCTCCCGACCGAGTCGCTTTCCTTCCATGAGAACTTATGTAACTGTTCTTAGCTAAAAGTTAACATAAATTGCCCCGTAACGCAATCTCGTAACACAAATTGCCTAATTTGTGGATATGAGCAATTTAGGCAATACTCACAGGACATGCTGATTGCTCTACAGCCCCCACTTCCCACTCGCACACTCGCCACCCGCCGACATGAGCAATATAGGCAAATTGCTCTAAATTTAACGAATCTCTGTAAATGTCAAATCAGGATATTTCCCATCATAAAAATTCAATTCATGCTCCGTGCTCATCAATGCCACCAGGTTACCCTGCCTATCCTCCGCGCGGACCATGCTGTAGCGCCAGGGCAGGGCCGCAATATCCGCTTCCGGCCCTTCTACGATGCGGCACAAGCTATGCGGCAGCATATTCAAACGCGTTTTGACACTATACTCATTTTCCAGGCGGGCCTGGACTACTTCTAACTGTAGCAACCCGACAACACCCAAAATAGGTTCGCGCCGCTGGGCGTCAGTTTCATGAAAAACCTGCATCGCCCCTTCAGTTTCCAACTGGCGCAGCCCTTTCAAAAACTGCTTTTGTTTGCTGACATCAATGTTAATCAGCCGGGCGAAATGTTCCGGTGGGAAGCGGGGGATCGCCTTATAATTAAAGGCTTCACCGGCGCTGATTGTATCGCCAATATGGAAATCTCGTTTGTTGGGCAGGCCGATAATGTCTCCCGGGTAAGCATCATCAACCACCTCGCGGGTATCGGCAAAAAATTTGTACGGCCGTGGCAGGCGGATCGTCTTTCCCGTCCGCGTATGATTGACCGGCATATTGCGCTCAAACTTGCCACTGCAAACGCGAACAAAGGCCACACTATCGCGGTGTTTGGGGTTCATATTGGCCTGAATCTTGAACACAAACCCGGAAAACTCCTCGTCAGTCGGCGGTACAGGTCCGATGTCACTGGGATAAGAACCAGGCAATGGCGCATATTTCACGAAATCATCCAGGAATAGCTGCACGCCAAAATTGGTCAATGCGCTGGCGAAATAAACCGGGGTCTGCAATGCCCCATGAAATGCTTCCAAATTAAACGCCAACCCTAATTCATCCAGCAGTGGGATATTGGTGCGCATGTCATCAATTTGAATGTCGTTTAGCCGGGCCTCAATCTGCGGATCATCCAGGGTGGTGACCGTCTCCGGAGAAATGGTCTGGTTACGCACCGTGCGATCATAAAGATGAACTTGTCTTGTATGCCGGTCATACACACCGATAAAATCGTCACCGTCGCCTATGGGCCAGTTCATCGGCATCGCTTCCATGCCCAACACCTGCTCCACTTCGTCAAGCAGCTCCAACGCTTCCAACGACGGCCGATCCATCTTGTTAATCATCGTGAAAATTGGAATGCCACGCTGCTTGCAAACCTCGAACAGTTTTCGCGTCTGCGCCTCCACGCCTTTGGCGGCGTCCAGGATCATGACCGCGCTGTCCACGGCCGTCAGCGTGCGAAAGGTATCCTCGGAAAAATCCTGGTGGCCGGGAGTGTCCAATAGGTTGACCACGTGTCCCTCGTAAGGGAACTGTAGAACAGTAGACGTTATCGAGATCCCGCGCTCCTGCTCCATAGCCATCCAATCCGAAGTCGCGCTGCGCTGGTTACGCCGTGAACGAACCGCTCCAGCCAGGTGAATAGCGTTACCATAGAGCAGCAGCTTTTCAGTCAAGGTGGTTTTTCCGGCGTCAGGATGAGAAATGATGGCAAATGTGCGCCGCGCCGCGATATTTTCGCTTAAATTTCCATTTAAAGACATAAGTTAACCGTACATGAAAAGCGGCCACGCACAATTCCGGGTCGTGACCACAAATTTATGATCCATTTTGTTTTCATTTGCAGGGGAGCTTGGCAATCCTTGCTGCAAAATATCATTCAACGACCTGCAATTATAGCACATTATTACTGTGCCGTAACCAACTTTTCTTACATTATCAGGGCAATTCCAAAGTCGCCAATTGAT
>JANQGC010000339.1 GCA_028277515.1 Anaerolineae bacterium | reverse complement strand
AATTGAGCCAGTGGGAGCGGATTATGCAGTATGCCGACCAGGAAGGTGTTTTTCTACATTTCAAAACCTTAGAACAAGAAAACGATCATCTGATGAATTGGGATGAGCGCCGCCTGTATTATCGCATGCTTATTGCCGTTTACAGCCACCATTTAGCTTTAAATTGGAATCTTGCCGAGGAGATATCGATTGCCAATAATCCGGATGGAACCCCGGAAGAGACATTGATCCGCAATACGCTACAGTATATCGGCGACACGGACCCATATAATCACCTGCGTGTTTTTCATACTTTTGGTAGAGATATAAACAAAAAGTATGGTTGGTTCTTGGGTGAGACTTTCCAGGGAAAAGCCCTTTTGTCAGGGATATCGTTGCAAACTGCAATCGGGTCTGTGCCAGGGGACGTACAAACCTGGGTAGAAAATTCGGCCGGCAGCGGTGTGAAATGGGTTGTGTCCAACGATGAGCAAGGTGGCGCCCAAACAGGAGTGAATTCAGACGACGTGACAGCATCACGCAAGCAAGTGCGCGAATTAGTCACCTGGGGCACGTTGATGAACGGCGGCGCGGGCACGGAATTTTACTACGGTTACCAGACAACCTTTAATGGCCAATCTTGTTCGGACCTGACCTGCGATAACCACCGTTCGCGGGAGAGTAAGTACCTGGATGCGGGGATTGCTCTACAATTTTTCCGCGACCATTTACCCTATTGGCAGATGGCACCGATGCACACGATTTCTGATAACAGCAATGATTGGGTATTTGCCAAAGCCGGTGAAGTTTATGCTGTTTATCTGCGGGATGGCGGATCAACCACTATCACAGTCAGTGATAGTGGTCCTTGGAGGCTGGACTGGTTTAACCCACGGACGGGCGTGTTCGTTGGAAATACAATCCAATTCAACAGCTCAAGTTTTAACACCGGCCAACCTCCCAATGACACCAATCAGGATTGGGTAGCCCTCATTCGCCGGGCCGAATGTGGCGGACCTTGCCCAACCAGCACGCCAACCCCTTTGCCAACAGCGACCAGCACACCCGATCCATCAGCCACAGCAACCAATACACCGCCGCCCGGCGATGCTGTCGTCAGCTTCACTCTAATTGATGCCGACAGCGACCAGCCGGTGCCTGCATTTGATCCCATTCCTGATGGAGCCACCATCAATTTATTCGACCTGGGTTTGCAAAATATCAGTATCCGCGCCAACACTTCACCCACGCAGGTGGGCAGCGTTGTCTTTAACCTCAACGGAAATGATGTGCAAACTGAAAATGTTGCCCCTTATGCTCTCGCCGGTGATTCAAATGGAAACTTTAACCCCTGGTCCTATTCAACTGGCAGTCACATATTAATGGCAACACCTTACTCCGGTAGTAATCAGTCAGGCTCTGTTGGAACTCCGCTGTCCATAATTTTCCAGGTATTGGATACGCCGCCAACGGCAACAAATACACCTTCTCCTGGGGTGACGATCTGGCTAGAAAATTTCAGCGGCCTTTCCGATGGAACAATTAAAGACAATGGGGACACAAAATGGAGTTCCAGCCGCGCTCGCTATCCGGGTAGTGTACAAAACGGCCGTTTCCAACTCAATAACAACGGCGGCGAGCAAATTTGGATGTCGGAAGTGATCAATACGAGCGAAGCCGGAACCATCAATATTTCAATACAAGTCGACAGCCAGGGCACATTGGAAACAAGCGGGCAAAACCGCGATTTCATCGAATTGTATTACCGTCTTGACGATGGAACAGAAACCTTATTTTTCAATATGGCCGGCAATGTTTCTGCACAACAAGTATCAGTCTCCGGCTTAAGCAGTGACATGGTACAATTCGTTATCCGAGCAAAAACCACCGGCGATGATGAATATTATTACTGGGACGATATTTACGTGGAAGCGGGTCAATAATAATGGAATTACAAATGAAACAATCAGAATATAGAACTGTTCTTGTCACCGGCGCAACGGGAGCAATCGGTAAGGCGATTGCCCGCCTGATTGCAGCCGAACCTGGGTTTAACGTCGTTCTACACGGCCGTGACCGCAACAAAGCGGAACGGGCGGCCGAAGAAATCCGCCAGGCGACAGGCAATCCCAACGTTCGCTTAGTTCTCGCTGATGTTTCCCGCAAGGCGGAAATTGAGCAACTTGCCGCCAGTTGGGATGGACCACTGCATGTTTTAATCAATAATGCTGCTGCTACACCTCGCCGGCGCCGGGAAACACCTGAAGGTATCGAAATGCAGTTCGCGACCAATGTGTTGGGCTACGTCTGGATGACCCAGGCTTTCAGCACCATCCTTAAAGATAATACCCCGGCCCGGGTGGTCAATGTAGCCAGCTACTGGGCCGGTGATCTTGATTTAGATGATCTCGAATTTGAACGACGTCGCTACAATAACGGGACCGCCTACCGGCAATCAAAACAAGCCAACCGCATGCTCACCGTAGCCTTTGCCGAACTGTTCCAGCCGTCTGAAATCACAGTAAATGTCTGCCATCCGGGGGATGTTAACTCTAACTTGAGCAACGATTTGGGTTTTGGCGGCTCTCAATCTCCTGATGCCGGTGCACAAACCCCGGTTTGGCTGTCAACGGGTTCGGAAGGCGGACAGGTAACAGGGAAGTACTTCGAGCGCCGCCGACAAACCCACTGCCAGTTTTCTGAGAATAAACAAGCGATTAAAACATTATACGAAATCTGTTATTCATACTGAAGCTTTGACAACTTTGACTTGATATATGGGCGAAAATCATTTAAAAAGTTGTCAAATTTTAGATAATACAATACAAATTATGTCTTTCTGAATACACGCCCTTTTCAAGAATTTCCTTAAGGAGGTGGCGACATGATTCGTTCATACCTGCGCTCAGTTCTGCTGACAACGCTTAACGCCGTACTGTATGGAGTCACATTCGGCCGTTTCCTGCTCCTTGAAGGGCGGATGATTACCGGTGTCCTGCGAAATTGGGGCTGGCACTTTGAACAACGGCCGCCCAACTTCCTCCAACCGCAAAGCGAACAGGAACTTATTGATATTATCAAGGCCGCAAGCAAAATCCGTGTCATCGGTTCCGGGCATTCATTCAACGAGGGTATCATCAGCGAAGAAACCGTCGTTTCGCTAGATAAGTATGCGGGTGTCATTTCCCAGGATCATGAGAAGAAGCAGTTGACCATACGCGCCGGCATGCGCGTGCGTGATGTGGTGCAGGCGCTCCTGGAAAGGGGCTGGGCTTTCGGCGCGCTCCCCTCACATGATGCGCAAAGCATTGCCGGCATCATTTCCACCGATGTCCACGGAACCGGCCGAGATTGGGGGCATGTGAGCGAATCCATCGTCAAGATGAAAATAATAGACGGCCGCGGCCAGGTTCATGAATGTACACCCGGTGATGACTTATTTAAAGCAGCCATCGGTGGCATTGGCGCTGTGGGCATCATCAGTGAGGTCACGATTCAAGCCGTCGAACGTTTTAATGTGATCCAACAAACTTCCATTGTTGAATTGGACGATGTTAAAAAACAATTTAATCGTCTACTCAATGATAATTATCATGTAAGCCTCTACCTCTTCCCCTTCACGACCCTTTGCCAGCTTAACATCTGGAATCCAACATTGGTCAGGAAATCTGTCCTGGCCCCACTGCGCGAGTATCTCGCCATTGCGGCCGATTCACTCGGCGTCGCCTGGATCGGTGATTTGCTAGCTCACACCGGGCTTCTACCAAGAACAAGCAGGTTCGTGCATAATTGGAAACCCGGTAAGAACCTGGTGTTGGAGAGTAACAGCGCCTTTAATCGTTCCATCTATCCCCTGCATTGGGAGTTGGAATTTACCGTACCCCTGGAAGATACTTTCACTGCATGTTATGATTTTATATCGCTATACGAAGAACTGTACCCCCAGGGATTACCATACACTGCTTTTGAAGTGCGCTTCACGCCGTCCGGCCACAACAGAACCTTTTTAGGTGCTGGACGTGAGCGCGCCAGTACCTGGATCGACCTGGTTTGCCTGGATACCGAGGGCTGGGAAATCTATTATGAAGCGGCCATGCACCTGATCAAGGAAATTAAAGCACGTCCCCATTTAGGTAAATATTGCAAGAGCATCAACCGGTCATATCTTCAGGAGGTTCACGGAGAAAAGCTTGACAACTTTCGTCAAATGATGAGGATTCATGATCCGGATGGGAAATTTGTGAATGATCTAACCCAAAAGTTGTTTGAGCCAGTTATCTGAAACAATCAAACAAGTGATTTGAATGACTTAGCTAAAAACTAGTAACCCTACACTTTTACAAAGAGAAGATTAATTGGACGCTGATTCACGCTGATGACGCTGAATTTATTATTTTTGTCCGCGTAAATCCGCTCTTGTCCGCGTCCTTTTTCTAAACTGTCGAATAGCTAGAGCTAAAAGCAATTTTTAATTCTCCCCAATCAGTCTAAACGATAACATTTTATTTACAATTCCGTATACCAAACATTATACCCTTACCATATAATCCCAAGCTGTAATATTTTTAATGTCTGGATTCCATCCTTTTGAAGTTAGGCTCCATTAACGATAGTCCAGGCATAGTTAGCGAATGGGAAGGGTTGAAATCGAAAAGCAATTGACACTTGAGACTTCCAAGTCATGAGTGAACAGGCAATGGCACCCAAGAGTTCCTCAGAGGGACTGCTTCCGGATATCACGGCGGGTCTTATCATTGGGGTTCTCAAGATATTCCAGGCTCTATCTTATGCCGCACTGATCTTCTCCGGCGATCTATCGCAATATATCAACCAGGGCATCATTTTAGTGCTGTCAGGCACGATTATCACTGGACTGATCATTGCCGGTTTCACTTCCCTCCCTGGAATCATTGGTGGCGCCCAAGGTGTACCGGCCGTCATTACGGCCGTCATGGCGGCCGCTATCGCTTCTCAAACTCCCACAGGCGGATCTTCACTCCAGAGCTTTATCACCGTAATAGTTGCCATTGGCATCGCAACCTTGCTCACCGGGCTGTTCTTCTGGCTGTTGGGCCGTTTTCAATTGGGGGGACTTGTTCGATTCTTACCCTATCCGGTGGCCGGTGGATTCTTGGCGGCGACCGGCTGGCTTTTTGTGACCGGAGCGCTAGATGTGATGCTGGAAATGCCAGTGTCATTGAGCACACTTACACGCCTCTTTCAACCTGAGTATATCTGGCATTGGCTGCCCGGTCTATTCCTGGCCCTGCTCATGTTTCTGGCGACAAGAAAAAGCAACCACTTCCTCATCTTACCCTCGCTCCTGGTCGCTGCGATAATCCTATTTTTTGTCATCTCCTGGGCGGCCGGTTTAACCCTGGCTGGTTTAGGTGAAGGTGGTTGGCTTCTGGTTTACCCACCTGATAATGAAGGTGGGACCCTGTCCACTTTATCGCTGTCCATTCTTAACCAGATCAACTGGCCTGTTATTTTCAGCCAAATCCCTAACATCATCGCCATCATCTCTGTAAGTACCATCAGTTTGCTGCTTAACGCAGAAGGACTTGCAGTCACTACCGATAGAGATGTAGAGGTTAATCAAGAACTGCAGATTGCCGGGGTTGCTAACATCGTGGCCGGGCTGATAGCCGGATTGGTTAGTTATAAACTTTTAAGCCTCTCCACCCTCAACTTCAAATTGGGAAGGAAGAGCCGTATTCCTGGCTATATCGGCGCTGTTATATGCTTAATAGCTTTGTTTGCCGGGATGACCTTGCTTTCTTACTTCCCCAAAATTATTGTCGGCTCCCTACTGTTGCTCCTTGGCATCAATTTCCTTTTTGAATGGGTCATTGAAGGTTTTTTTAAACTGCCAAAAATTGATTATGCCATCGTCCTGGTCATTTTGTTAGTGACGATGAGCGCCGGCTTCCTACAAGCCGTCGGCCTGGGCCTGCTGCTCGCTGTCATTTTATTCGTGGTCAGCTATAGTCAGATTGATGTTGTTAAATATGAAATGGATGGAGCAGCACTACAAAGCCGCGTGGCTCGTTCCCGGCTGGAAGAAAAATTTTTGATTCAGCAAGGGCACTTTTCTCACATCTTACAGCTCCAAGGTTTTATCTTTTTTGGCACGGCCGATAATCTGCTCGACCGACTGCGCGATCGTCTTGAAGATTCGCAGCAAAACAAGCCACGCTATATTATTTTGGATTTCAAACGCGTGACCGGTCTCGATTCCACTGGATTGCTCAGTTTTAGCCGGATAAAAAAACTAACTGATGGAGCCGGGATCACCCTCATCTTCACCACTCCTAACCACAGAGTTTTAGATCAGTTGGCCAAAGGAGGGCTGCATGAAGATAGCCAACAGGTGCGCATTTTTCCCAGTTTAGATATTGGTATCGAGTGGTGTGAAAATCACATATTGGAAAACGCCGGCATAGTGTCTGAAAAGCAACCACCCCTTCAGGAACAGTTGTCTGAGCTCCTCTTTACAATCTTTGGGACTCAGAAAAGTGCAGAAAAAGTCAACGCCCTATTGAAAAATTTCGATAAAGTTGAAATTGAATCCGGAAAACGATTAATTCTTATGGGGGAGGCAGCCAACGATTTATACATTATCGAATCTGGGCAGCTGACAGCTCAGATTCAAATTCCAGGTCGTGGACTATTTCGCTTGGAAAGCAGCGGCAGTGGCAATGTGTTTGGAGAGATTGGTTTTTATATGAGCGGT
>JANQGC010000251.1 GCA_028277515.1 Anaerolineae bacterium | reverse complement strand
GCAGGATGGAGGCAACAACTGGAATTTGGGGGAAGATGGTGCCCCCGCATTCGGCCTCCCCGTACCGCCCCGGTATAAAACCTTCTCTGATCTCAAAGGTCGGCAGGAGGCCAAAATCGATATTCAATCCCTGAAGGTTTCCTATGCTCTCACCGACAGCATCAACCTGACTTCAATTACCGCCCGTAAGGAAACTTCCATAGATGCTGAACAAGATTTTGACTACAGCCCAATGCATATCATACATGCCAACCTGGACGGTACCGGGACGGAAAAGATATCCCAGGAGCTGCGGCTGGACTCGGCGACAGGCCGGCTTAACTGGCTCGTAGGTTTGTATTACGATAGTGATAAACGGGACTCAAAATATGTGCAGACATCAATGATACCGGTGAATAATTATAGACTCGACACCCAATTAACCGGCGATGCGTATGCGGTGTTTGGCCAGATCGGCTATTTACTCACCGAAAAACTCAAGCTCATCGCCGGGCTGCGCTATGAGCACCAGGATTTCGAGTTGAAGGGGCTGTTTCCCGCAGGAAAGCTCGATGATTCATGGGAGCGGGTGTCTCCTAAATTTGCCGTTGAATACCATTTTACACCGGACGTGATGGCCTATGTCAGTGCTGCCGAAGGCTACCGTACCGGCGGCTTTAATGAGCTGACCCTGGACCCGCAATACTTTACTTACGATGAGGAGTCATTGTGGTCCTATGAAATCGGGCTGAAGAGCCTGTTCATGGATAAACGGGTGATGCTGAATGCAGCCCTGTTCTACATGAACATCAGTGATATGCAGGTGGAGGAATCGATTGATATTGATATCAACACCAATTATGTCACCAATGCGGCCAAAGCCACTTCCAAGGGCATTGAACTGGAACTCATTGCCCGGATTACCGACAGCTTGACCTTGATGGGCGGATTTGGCTACACGGATATCGAATTTGACGAATTCAGCGACGTATTCGGTGATTACGCAGGCAATACAAACCCGTTTTCTCCGGAATATACGTTTAATATTGGCGCCCAATACCGTGACAAAAGCGGTATTTTTGCCAGGGTTGATATCATCGGGTACGGAAAGATGTTCTTTGACAAGGCCAATAAGTATTCGCGAGGTGCCTATCAACTAGTCAATGCCAAGGTCGGATACGAAACTAAACATTTCGACATCTATCTGTACGGCAAAAACATTTTCAACGAGGAATATGATTCTGACGGCTATGGGAGCGGCTTCTATACGGTTTATAGCTCACCCGGAGAGGTCGGACTGGAGGTTGTCGGCAGGTTCTGAGTACCGGTTATGGCCATTTCTGGAATTGGGGCGCTTTAGCCGAGCGAACCACATAACACGCCTGTTTGGCAGAATGTAGATAATATACTGTTAAAAATCGATAAGATGTTCGGTGTCAGAGTCTTTGCGACAGAGTCAAGGATCTTGTTAAGAGACAACACTACTGGATTAACTTGAGAACATCCGGTCCAACCCACCTACCGCAGATGGAAGCCTTCTTGATCAACTCAAACCATATCTGGGTGGCGGCGCAATGACTAAGGCAAATGATCGATCCCTGGTCCGGATCCTTTTCCCGCTAGGTGGCTGGGGAGGAAACCAACTCAAAATCGTCATAGAGCCAGATCAGAACCATGGAAAGGAGCCCGATCCCCACAGCGCCGGTGAGCACGCCGGCATACCCGATGGCTTCGGCCAGTTTCATGGCCAGACTCATGGCGGCAACAGCCGAGAAACTGCTTAAAGAAAGCTGCAGGGTGAAATCCGTTCCCGCCGAAGTTGGGTCTGATTTATCCATGATCACCGAGTACATCGCAGCGAAACTGCATCCATAAGCGGTCATAATCAACCCAATGGCAACGTACGCTATTGCCGGGTTTTCGATTCCCAGGGCGGGGACAAGCAAACCAATGGTGCCCAGGATTACGAGCAGCATGGCAACTAGCATGGCGGACTTGCGGCCCCAACGGCTCACTGTCCAGCCCCCCAGCGCGCTGCCAACAACACCGAAAGAGGTGCCGATGATGTTTATGGCAAAACCAATACGACCAAGACTCCAGCCCAAGTCGACCAAAATGGGAAGGACCAAGCCGTAATTGATCGTATTGCTTATCCGGAACACCATTAAAATAGTAATCCAGCGCCACATGCCGGGACGAAGAAAGAAATGGATCAAGGCCCTGAAATCGACTTTTTCTTTGCGGCAATCGGCGGGCGCCGGTTTTTCCTTGAGAGCCAGGACGCTGATCAACGGCAGGGCGGTGACTGCCGCCAGGGCCAGCATGCTGCCTTGCCAGCCGAGCCATTGGTAAGTAATAAGCACCACGCCGCCGCCGACCATGCAGCCGATCTGGCTGCCTGCCGCCTGAATACTGTTGCCCAAGCCGCGCTCTTCCGGTTTGAGGATGGTCGTGGCCAAGGCGTCGGCGGAAACGTCCTGGGTGGCTGAGAAGGTTGCCAGAAAGGCGAAAAGCAGCATGAGAATGGCGAAATCATCCGGTACGGTGAAAAATGAGGCCCCGATCATGATCAGGATCAACAGCGACTGCATGACCAGAATCCAGCTGCGGTAATGGCCATGCTTTTGGGAGCCAAAGCGGTCCACGAGAGGGGCCCAAAGGAAATTGAACGACCATAAAAAACCCAGCATGTAGATCCAGCCGAGCTGGCTGAGCCCGGCCCCGGAGTGACGCAGGATGACCGGGAAAGCGGTTACTATAAAGGAGAGACCCAGCATTTGGGAGGTGTAAAGGCCTCCCAAAAGAATCGCTTTTTGCCGCATCTGCGGGTTTCTGAGTTGCAGTTTCAATGTTCTGTGCCTTTAGTCCGGATTTCGCCCACCGGCCTCATCCCGCCTGTTGCAAACCACACATAAGACGCTGTGAAAACCATCGCATCTGTACTTCGCTGATGCCTTACCAAAAAAATGTTATTGACCTCAGGTGACAAAGAATGAAAACCGGCAAAATCTAAAGCCGGTTCATCCCAAACCGTAGGTCGCCAATTTGGATGAATTCTTAAAAGGCGGGATATTTGCCATGATCCGGCCTACCAAAAATCCCCATCTTGCGGGATGCTGCTTCATGAGCAGCGTGGTTTTCAAATGATGGATTCTTGGACGCCAACTCTCGATCTGTTTCTCATCATCGATGCCAAAATCGAATTTGGCCTTCATTTTTTTAATGGCATCTTGTTTTTTGGAGTTCTTACTCGTCCATACACTGATCAGGTCGCAGAGCATCTCTCCGGAAAACCTCTCCGCCAGATAAGAAAAAAGCTTGCGGATCTTTGCTTCGGGAAAGTAAAACGTGACGCCCTCGATCACAAAGAGAAAACAACCGTCCGGATGCTGGGCCGCCAGATCGTCCATCCAGGCAGTTTCAAACATTGAGTTCTTGATGAAGCGTTCGTTTCCCGCTGGAGGCAGGACCTTCTCGCGCAGATCCATGACTTTGGGCAAATCCAGTTCATAAAAAACCGCCGGCCTGTCTGCACCGTTTATGCGCAAAAACCTGGTGTCCAGTCCTGCTCCTACATGCACCACAACCAGGTTCTTGTTGCGCTTGATAAAGGCCGTGGTCTCCTCGTCGAAATACTGGACGCGCGCCACCACCCCGATGCCGGGCATGCCGGTGGAGGCGAACCTGGAGAAATCGTAGTCCAACTTGCCCATCAGCTCCGGGGAGAATTGGTCTTTCAATATCCCATCCGCCCGTTCGTGTTCATAAGCCTTCATCGCGATGTTGATGAATAGGGTTTTTGAAACATCGTTTGTGATGGTCGCTTTTTGCACCGGCGCTCTCCTCTTGAAATGGATGCACAGTGCGTCCCCGCACCGCGCATTTTGCCGCGTTTTTACCAAGCCGGGGTTGCGCTGCGGCCAAAAGCCATTGCGCGACGAGAAAGTTAGGTTCAATGATTAGAAGCGCGGATTGAGTTGCACACCAACCTCTCCGGGATCGCTGTAAACGGTAAAATAGCCGCCCCACACGCCAACGGAATTGTATTCCGTGTCAAAGATGTTTTTTCCGTAGAGGTAGATATCGAAATGTTTTCCTTCGTAACCGAT
>JANQGC010000053.1 GCA_028277515.1 Anaerolineae bacterium | reverse complement strand
GGTGAATCAGGGCCATCGTCGTCAGCAGCATTGGATTGCGCGCCAAACGAAACAAATCGGGCGTCGTTGCTGCCCGCTGCAGATCCGCTGTTCGCTCCTTGCGCTGGCCGGCCGGCACACGTGCCGCGTTGTACCAGGCCTGGACGAAATTGCGAACCTGCTCCTCTGTGAACGGGGCCAGGGTACGCACTTCAAAGCCAGGCAGCAGGGGATCCTCCAGGGGATAAGAGCGGATGCGGCAGGTGACGATGATGCGGTTGCCCGGACCGCTCTCGCCGGCGATGCCCTGTGCTCCGCTGTAGGATCCTTTAATGGCTAAAATCGCTTGGTGCAGCCGCTTCCGAATGGGGATGGCTACTTCATCAAGCCCGTCAAAAATAAGTAACGCCCTTCCTTTATTGAGCAGTTCTTCCAACTTCTCAGCAAATGCAGGTACCTGCAGCCTTTCAAAATCTTCTCCCCACTGCCGCCACACCGCTTTTAACAGCAAAGCCTTTTGCTTGCGCGGCTCCTTTCCCTCCAGCTCCAACCTGGCCAGCTTGGGTCCTAAATCCCGTAAAATCGTCAGCACCGGAATCGGTCCTTTCTCGCTCAACTGCTCCCACCCTGCAGGCAGCGGGAACTTTTCCGGAGCCAATGAAGTTTTAGCCAGGCTCAAGGTCAAATGGTTGACAAAACTGCTTTTACCGCTCCCCGGATCGCCCAACAACACCAACTCCCCGGCTTCGGCCGCGGGTTCAACGGCCGGCAATGGTCGCTCGTCTCGGTAGCGAAATCTGTCTCGGTCCTTTTCCTCCTCACTGATTGGCACGGTATCCGTAGTATGCAGATCAATATAAACATCGTCCAAAGTAATTTGCGTCGTATCCTCCACATCAAAACTGAGTGCGGTCAGGCTGTGTAGCTGGTTGCAATCGTCAAACAGCTTAACCAAATAGTTCTGCAGCGGATCATCGCTTTTCTGCGCTTCATAGTAATGTTCAGCATAAAAATCGGCCTGGACAACCCTGTCGCCTGACACCGATCCCTCAATGCTGACCTCACCCCCTTCAAAGTGCACGCCCCCTTCTTTTTTAATCACATCCCTCTGCGCAAAGTCGCCACCAATGGTGACCACCGTTTCAAAACGGGACAGGTTGCCTAACACGGCTAATTCCTGGGACAAGGTCTCTGCAAACCATTCTCGCTGGTCTTCACGCACATCTTCCCGTGCTTGTCCCAGCGCGCTCAGCTCATCCAGAATCTCATCTAATTCATCACGTAAGAACTCATTATTGACTATCTCATGCTGCAATTGTCGCGCGCCATCTGCTTCATCCTTCCAGCCTTGAATCGTATTGGCCAGCAAATTGGTGCCCAGAGAAGTGACTACGCCTCCCAGAGCTGACATGGCAGCCCACTCCCCTTGCTTCATAGCCTCTACTATTGGCCAGACGCTGGCTGCGGATATAAAGGCATAAATGGAATTGACTCCCGCCTGCCCCATACGCCCCTTCCAGCCGGTCAGATTTTCCTGTACTCGTTTTTTCCAATCATCCAGGGTGAATGCCATATTTTTCCTCCTGCATCGCGCCGATCTTGAACAATTTCATCCCTCCTTAAATAATACAGTTTTCCAACCCAAAGCGCATACCCAAAAGGGTGAGACCCGAATAATCTTTCAATCGACGGCCAGGTTTTGGCAGCATCAATTGCTGTATAATGAAACGCCATGCAATTAATTCTATTCATCATCACCATTCTGCACTTTCTAGCCACCGCCAGCCCAACGGCCGAAATCCAGGTCACCTCCCTCGCCGACACGATCGCCAACGACGGCCGCTGCACCCTGCGCGAGGCCGTTCACGCAGCCAATACGGACACGGCCGTAGACGCCTGCCCCGCCGGTTCGCCCACTGAACAAGACATGATCACCTTCGCCGTTGAGGGCACGATTTTCCTGGACACCCCTCTACTCCTCGGCGGAAACCTGACCATTCAAGGGAACGGCCCAAAGCGCACCCTCTTAGACGGCCAGGGATCATCGCGCGTGCTACAGGTTGGCGAGAATGGAAAAGGCCGGATCGTCTTGCGCGGATTGACCATCCAAAACGGCCGTGCCGCCTATGGGGCTGCTCTCAATGGCCTGAATGCCCCTTGCGATGCCACCATCACCATCGAAGACAGCCTCTTCCAGGACAATAGCGCCGAAAATGACGGCGGCGCTGTCCTGGCTGGCTGCGGCTCCTGGAGCATCAGCGGCAGCACCTTCACCGGAAACCAGGCCGCTAACGGCGGCGGCATGGCCATCCTCACCCCACCGGGCGAAACTGGCGACACGCAGGTTTCCATCAATAACAGCACCTTCAGCGCCAACGACGAAGGCGCGCTGTTCGCCCAACGGTGGGGCAATTCCCAGAGCGAACTGCTCATCCAGGTGCGCAACAGCACCCTCATCAACGACGGCCGCTATAACATTGAATTAGCCTCCGAAAACGAGCAAAGTCGGATAGAGGCAATCTTTAACGATACGATCCTGGCCAACCGCAGCGGTCCCAACTGTTTTCGCGTGCATCCAATCAACGTGCCCACGCCGATCTTTGCTTCCGAAGGTTACAACCTGTTCGATTCCAGCAGCTGCGGATTTAACGCAATTGGTGACCGGTTAGTCTCTTCATTTGAGCTGAAATATACCCTCGGTAAATTAGAAGACAATGGCGGTCCCACACCGACTCATGCTTTGCTGCCCGGCCACCCGGCCATAGACAATGGAAGCTGTAGCAATGGCCAAATCAGCATCGATCAGCGCGGCATTTCCCGTCCCCAAGGCTCCGCCTGCGACACCGGCGCTTTTGAATATCAACTGATAGAGAAGATCTATCTACCTAATATCCATTATGCTGAATAGGACGCGGACGAGAGCAGATATTTCGGCAGGCTCAACACAGGCTAGAGCGGATTTTTTTGTTTTTTCCTTCCCTGTTTATCCGTAAAAACCCAGTCAAATATCCGCGGTTATCTGCGTAGGTCCGCGTCCTTTTATTCACGATAAGAACAACCGCAGCACGGCTCAGAAAAAACTCTCAGCTCTCGCCTGCGTCCTGTCCTAGAGAGGATTGCCATAGACAAAAAATATGTAATCTTGATAGCTTGTCTCCACACCCAAATCATTCAGCGCCCTGAGAATTTGCGCCCGATGATCGGTGCCGTGATTAACCACATGCAGCAGAACCTGCCATAAAAGGAGATTTTCATCTTCCCCCAATAAAGGCTTCGTAGACAACATATCATCGTCCAACGCAGCCAGGTAATCGATCATATCCTGTTCAACTTGATCCCAATAAGTGCGAATGCTTTCATAGTCGGAAAATTTCACCGGATCGAGCGTTTCTGGGAATGCCGTACCTCTCAGATCACTAAACCAGGCAGCGTCAACGCTGATCAGATGAAAAATCTGATCGCGAACAGAGCCATGCGAGTAGTCTACATCTTGGGTAAACTGTTCTTGGGATAATTGAGTGACATAATTCTCCCAAATCTTGCGGTTTTCAGCGAAGTGATAAGCGTAGAAGTGTCTAAAAGCTTCTGTATTCATATCCTGACTACCTCTAAATAAAGTTTTTTGTGATTCTATTGAAAAAATAATACCATCTGCTGAAACAATTCTAACAAAAATAGAACAAAATTTCTAGTTTGTTCAAGCCACGAGACTGTAGAACGAACTTTCTAGTTTGTTCAAGCTACAAGCTGGAAAGCAACTCGTTACAGGCAACCGCGAAATCCCTTTCGCGCAAAAAAGGAGTTACAAATCATGAAGTTCAGAGAAATCGAGTACCGTAAACATCATGACATCCGCATCATCCGCTTCAACCGGCCGGAAGCCCACAACTGCATCGGCCCGCAAACGCACCGTGAGCTAATCGCCGCCTGGAGTGACTTCCGCGACGACGATGAAGCCAAAGTGGCTATCATCACCGGCGCGGGTGATAAAGCGTTCTGCTCCGGTGGCGATCTTTACGCCGGGGAAGCATTGATCCCCAGTTCAGCGGAGGAGATTGCTCTGCACAACCAGGGTCAAGCGCCGGGCATCATCGGTCCCACCCGCTGGACCGACATCTACAAGCCCATCATCGCTGCCGTCAATGGGGTGGCCTATGCCGGGGGATTGGAATGGGCCTGCTTTGCCGACATACGCATCGCCGAAGAGCAGGCCACCTTCGACGTCACCTGCCGCCGTTGGAATATCGGCCTGGGGGATGGCGGCACGCAGCGTCTGCCGCGCATCATCGGCATGGGCCGGGCGATGGATCTGATCATCACCGGCCGGATCATTGATGCCCAGGAAGCGCTGGCTATCGGGCTGGCCAACGAGGTGGTCCCCAAAGGGCAATCCCTGGCGCGCGCCCTTGAGTTGGCTTCCTTCATCTGCGACCTGCCGCAGCCGGCCATGCTGAGCGATAAAGAAGCGGCCGTGCGCGGATTTGGCCGGCCTTTGGATGAAGGACTGCGCATCGAAGCCCAATGCTTCAACCATTCGATTCACCAGCCGGAAACGGCCGAAGGGCTGCGCCGCTTCCGTGAACGCGACCACCCTGATCGCCAATCGGGCTAGAAAGCCTATATCCAGCCCTGTACGTGATTGATGAAAGTTCGGAAAAAATTGGTAATCAAAGATTTCACAGTTTCATTTATTAAAGAGAAAACGATAGACAACTCAAGAAGAATAGTGTAAAATCAATACAATTATGAAGCAAAATGCATCGCTCGACGCTTCATTTTGGATAAATGTTTGCGCAGGCAAAATTGAAGAGCATGTGGTTGACTATTTTCAGTTATTTGCATGTGATGCAGTTGCTTCCGAAATTCGATATCCATTCGATGTGTTTGAAATTCAAAGCAATAGTGCATTGAAATTCATACATTGGGTAGAACAAAAAATTATCAAGGTTCAAAATCCCAAACGGCCGCTCTCCTGGTTTCAAAGCGGTGAAAACGCGGCTATTGCGCTTGCCATTGAAAACGATTATTTTCTATTGATAGATGACGCAAACCCATATCATCGATCCAAAAGTGTAGGAATAAAAATAGTAGGGACGGCCGATTTTATTGTTTTTCTTTATGAGCGAAGTGAAATTACATACCAAATGGCAATCGAATCAATGCAAAAAATTCAAGTTAGTAAAAAGTTAAGAAGAACCGCAATGATTGCATTAGAGACTTTAAAGCGCTTCAAGGAAGGAAAAAATGAGCGGAACTAAGTCAGTAACCAAATCCATTCGATTAGATGAAGACAATAGTGAAAAATTAAAGCAAATTAGTCAGGATGAGGGTGTCTCCGAAGCGGCTTTATTAAAACGCTTCGTCCTTAAGGGTATAGCTGAGCAACGATTGGAAAAAGCAATCATCGCCTACAAAAGAGGTGAAGCCGATCTCAGCGCGGCCGCCAAATATGCGGAGATCAGCGTTTACCACATGATGAATGAACTGGCTAAGCGGGATATCACTATTCCTGCCGAAGCTGAGAAATTTATGGATGGTTTGAAGACCTTAATGGATACCTTCGGTGGCAGCACGGCTCTGGAACGAACGATCTCCACCTTAGAAGCGGAATGACACCTTAAAGATGCCAACCATTGAAAGTTGGCACCATCGTTCCCGCTACTTTTCTTTGATCAAACCCGCCTGGTACGCCTCTACCAACGCCCCCAAAGCATCCATCCGCTGCCTGACATCGGACCCTTTATCCGTGTCCTTCACAAACTGCCGCCGTTCATAAGAGAAAACGATCTCTGTTTTCGATTCTAATTCCAGGTTCTCCTCAATCGCCATTTGGGCCGACTCAAACGGTTTATGTTCGGCCAGCAGCAGGCCGCGCGAATTAGCGATCAAGGTAAATCCGGCGATGCCGGTCACCTTCTGATACGCCCTGGCCATGCCACCGTCAATGATCAGCAGTTTACCGTTGGCCTTAATCGGACTTTGTCCCTTAACTACGCGCACGGGCACATGGCCATTGACAATACAGCCCTGCTGCGGGTTAATGCCAAATTCATCGAAAATCTGGCCAATTACCCGTTCATCGTCATAAAAATTGTAATATGGATTTTGCCTTTCCTGATGTGTCTTCTTGTCCCGCACAAAATAACGTTCAAAAGTGGCCATTTTGCTCTTGCCGAACAAAGGCGAGCGCGAACCGCTCCACAGATACCACATGGCATCTTGCCCGTATTGACGTTCCTCCCGGCCGGCGGCGAAATAACCCTGACGAGCCAGACGCTCCACGCGGTCCATGTACGACTTGCCCCTATACCTTTCCCCTCCCATGGTTAATTCCGTGAAAGTGCCGTCGGGGTTCAAAGAGATACAACCATGATAGAGCAGGTTGTTGTTATATACGCGGTACATGCCACCATGTGAGTAGAGAAAACGGACATGCCGCTGCAATGCCGCGCTGGTTTTGAATCCCAGGACCAGGCGGCGCATCAACTGGATTTCACGCTCCGTCAAGGCATAGGGGTCATCCGCATCAATGGTGGGGAAATGGGTGTCGATTAATTCGTATTCACGGCCGTCAATACACACCGTGCCCCGCTCATGAATAATCTTATCCAGCAACAGACGGTCGCTCATATCGTAATGCGGCCGGCGTTTGATAACCTGTCCTTCCAACTTAAACTGGATGATGGTGATCGCTTTTTGCATACGCGCCAGCAGCAGCAGTTCCGTCTCATCCATCCGATCAATGCGCAGCGGATCATCCTCCAATTTGGGAATAAACTGCCGGCAAGGATCATCCCCATAAACATCCAGCGCGAAAGAAACCAGGGGAATGAGATTAATACCATAACCGTTTTCCAACGTCTCCAAATTGTTGTAGCGCAGAGAAATTCGCACCACATTGGCCATGCAAGCCCAACTTCCGGCGGCCGCGCCCATCCAGACAATGTCATGATTGCCCCATTGAATATCGACTGAATGATAATTCATCAGCTCGTCCATGATAATATGCGCGCCCGGGCCACGATCATAAATGTCGCCAATGATATGCAGGTGGCCGATCGCCACCCGCTGGATCAACTGGGCCAGGGCAACCGTCAGCCCACGCCCTTGCCCAACCTGGATTGTGGCCTCAATTAACGCTTCATAGTAATGCTGCTGTATTGCTTCCGCCCCTGGGGCAGACAGCAGATTGGTGATTATTTGCCCATACTCTTGGGGCAGCAGCCGGCCGATTTGAGACTGTGTATATTTCGAGCTGACGACGCGCGCCAGCCGTATGAGATAGGGCAGCATCCGGCGGCACCAGGCATCCCCATCCTCGACCTCATCAAAAACCAGGGATAGTTTTTGCTGCGGATAATAAATTAACACGGCCAGAGAGCTGCGCTCCTCAACCGATAATTCCTCACCAAACAATTCATCAATTCGTCGCCGCAGCGAGCCGGAACTGCTCTTCAGCAGATGTAAAAAGGGTTCGTACGCGCCATGCAGATCGGAAAGAAAATGTTCCGTTTCCTTTGGCAAATGCAGGCTGGCTTCCAATGATGCCATCTCAAGCGCGGCCGATCGAATCGAAGGATATCGCTCAGCCAGCAGTTCTAAATATCCTAAATTCATATCCATACCTTCTAGTGACAGTCACTTTTGAAGTGACTGTCACTTCACCGCACTACCAACCCTTCAAACATCTTCTTTGTCGCAGCAGCCACATCCCGCACCGCCCGCTCAAACACGGCCTCGTTAGCCTTCGATGGCTGGCGATAGCCGCTCACCTTGCGCACAAAATGCAAAGCGGCCAACTCTAACTCTTCATCCGTCGGACCTCGATCTGCAAAACGTAACTTCTTAATATTTCGACACATAACCCAACCTTTTTGCCCCATTATACCAACTTATGACCTGACTTAGCTCACCTATCTGTTCTTTGTTACTATTCTTAACGAAAGTGACAGTCACTTTGATTTGTGCTTGCCTCAAGCCTGTAACTTTTAAGTGACTGTCACTTTATCAACGATCATTGAGATAGAACACTAACCCCAAAGATCACAATAGTAGAGAATGATGCAGCTATTTCTGAACATCAAGAGTGGAGATAACAAACTACGAACCCGACTGTTGCTGCTCTTAGGCCAATCCTTCACCTTTGGGATATTAACGGCGCTGGTGCTCATCATAGGAAATGCGCTATTCTTGAATGATTACGGCGCCTCCTTCCTACCCTATGTCTACTGGGGTTGGATTTGCTGGAATCGGCCGAACATCCTACCTTTCCTGGGCACATCCTGGCCCTGACAGCCAACTCCAACCCGGAAATACAAATAGAGGCGCTGCACCGGGTCGAACAGCACAAACCAGATACCGCGCTGCCCCAGGTACAGAAGCTGCTTGCGGAGGATAGCAATACGGCTATGCACAAAACCATTCCCCGGGAATCTGCCGATACTTCATCCATCGAAAGTGGATAATACCAGAATGAAAGTGTAGCATTGGTGACTTCGGCCGGGATTGAAATAACTCGATAAGCGGATGAATAACTTGAGAATCTATCTCCTGCGCTCGTATCTCCCAATCGCAACGATTGATCTCCTTCATGGGCTAATTCCGTCGATATCTCCGCCGACAATGCTGTGGTTGGTAATGCCCAATTACCAGGTTCCTCAAAGGTGCCATCTAAGACAATCTCTTGACTGCGATAATCGATCTCTTCACCCTGAACTTGCTCAGGACTCATATAGGCCGATGTGCCGATGACGACACCCATTTCTGTCAGCGTCGATTCTTGAGCGATCAACTTTGCGATACCGAAATCAGATAAATATGTTTTTTGCCACTGGTCGAGCAATATATTTTGCGGTTTCAGATCGCGATGGATAACCCCTCGGGAATGCGCATAATCGAGCGCATGAACCAGTCGCTCCAACACATTAACGGCCGTCGTTAATGAAAAAGGACCCTGCGCCATCTGCTCCATGAGCGTGCCCCGGACATCAAGCGCATCACTAAATAGGGACACTCTTCCCAATATCCAAAATCATATACCGGAACAATAGCGGGATGTTCCAGGGAAGCGATGATCTGGACTTCCCCTTCAAACCTGGAACTGACATTTGGATTGGTTACATATTTGATTGACAGTAGCTCAAGAGCGATATCGCGCTGAAAGATTTGATCGTAGGCTCGGAAAACGGTAGCCATCCCGCCTTGTCCCAGTTCTTCCTCGATCTGGTAGCGGTTCGCAACAATATCTTTCATTCCAGCATAAAGTTTCTACAAAAAGTACAATCAACGATCCGCTCTTCTCATTGGAGGTAGCTGTGAGTCGATTGATCCGGCATCGGCCGAATTAGAACTCATTTCAACAAATACTGAACCGGCACCATCAGTAGCTGAATTCGCACTGATATCGAAATGTTGTGTTTCCTTTAAGGAACCGTCAATATAGGTCCTCACTTCGTAACGGCCGTTCGCTCTCCCACACCCTTTAATGCAAATCCAACTCCAAAGATAGACGTAGCTTGAAGATTCATTGATGTCAAGTTTGACATTCCCCAGGAGGCCGCCATTAGGCTTATACCATTTCCATTCAACCTCATGTTTTCCATCAGCGCCCTCCCATTCAGAGTAAGCGTATGCAAAATCGTCATTCTGTTTGAAATCATCCGTTATGCCCACAGGATTACCATTTTTAATGTCCTCCGCCATAACTGAATAGAGCAGTCTCATTGGGATCGACGATCCCTGGACCGAAAAGGTCGTTTGCTTGACACTCTTTTTGCCACCATATTCGACCTCCGCTTGATACCGATAAACTCCTTTTGGAGCATCACTGCTGATTCCACGCGTTAGATACCAATCATCTTCGCCGGGAGGCATGGTAACGGTCCAGTCCTCAAAGGAAAGGTAATCAACTTGTGTGCCATTGGGCCCGAAGACCTTCCAACTGTAACGAACCTCCAAATCTTCATTCGTATGATTGGTGGCGGCCAGCTTTAGTACAATGACCTCTCCTGGCCGAAAATTATCCGTGTCATTGGCAAAATAATCCTCCGTATCCGCAATATCCAGGGTCACCTCGTTTTCTGGAACCGGGGTATTGGTGGGTGTGGGAATCGGAGTGTTGGTTGGTGTTGCACTCGGCATCGGGGTGTTCATTGGTGTTGGTGAAGGGGTATTTGTGACTGTTGGCGGAGGAGTATTTGTCATTGTTGGAGTAGCAGTTGGGCAACCAGCATCATCCGAAGCATCAAAATTGTTTGTTTCTCCCAGGTCTGATTGATATTTCCCATCCCGGTTCGTATCTTCACACCCGTCTGATGTCCCTCCATCATCATTATCACTATCTTTTTCCTTCCGAAGCCCATCCCCGTCAATATCCGCGCTTCTTGGACTATACTGACCAGAATTATTAAAAACATACCCTCTGATATCTTCTTTATCGTTGATGCCGTCACCATCAGAATCAGGATTATTTGGATCAGTATCAAAGCGGTAAATTTCATCAAAATCAACAAGATTATCGTCATCACTATCATCAACAAGATCTGAATTCTTGTTATTATTTTCATCCTCGTCCGATTGGGGCGATAGATTTGGATCGTCCAGCTTAGGACCTATGTGATATGATCCGTAATATGGAAGTAATGAACCAAATTTCTGTTCTAATTCTATGTGTGAACCAATTGCTGGATCGTGATAATAAATGTATTTCACCTCCTTCCCATCGATATCCAAGATCTTGTATCCGGTTATTACCAGACTATGGCTCACTTCATTAGCAATTATGGGCTGATTATTATCAATTGATTCTTTTATTTTATTGAAGCCCAATCTTATTACAGTGCGATTCTCAGCTTTTGTACCAAGCGCCCATTCTAGAGCATTTGTAATTTCGTCATGATTAAAACCATCCCGTACGAAATCGCCTTCAGCTGAGCCACCTCCATAAATCTGATAGGAAATCCTATCCATTGAAAGATTTCCACCATAATAGTAATTCAACATCTTTATTGTAGCTCTAGCACAATACTGGTTGCTTATGTCCTTTATTAATGTTTTATCCCAGGAATCTTCTGGGCTACCATCCAGGTCAAGCATATTTGTGTCTTTATACTGGGAAAACTTTGTAACATTTAGCTTTTTCGAGGCAATTTCACTCACTAAAAGTTCGTGATCGTCAATATTTGCTTCATTCACAAATTCTATGATGATTTTTTTTGGTTTAGACCAATCGCTTGCAATATTGTTTATAATTCGACCCTGAACTCGCCAATAGTAAACTCCTGGATCTATCGAGTTGCTTGCTAAGTAAAAAGTTTCTTCTAACTCAGTGTTTACTATTGGGGAATTGAAATCCATACCATCATCCAGTTGAAACCTATAACTTTCGGCACCATTACCTACCCAACTAATACCAACTGTATTTGAAGATAATGTAGCACCATCCTGAGGGTAAAATGCTTCAATACTAGGCCATTCATTATCCCAACCTTGGCTTTCCTCTCCTTTAAGATTCAGTATCCAACCAGAGCTCCCTTTGCTTTGAAAATAGGATAATAAACCTATAGATTCATCCATTGCCAGCGCACTTTCAGGGGAATTAAAACCAAATCCCCTAAATAGAGAAATGTAATCAGTCTCAGACCATATATTGCCTTTCAGGGCATTATTCGCATCATTTCCGGGCGGTTCCCCCCAGGCGATAAAGTCAATGATGCTGTTATCTTCGGTTGGTTGAGCAAATATAGAATTTTCAGTTTCTAAGACTGAGCCAGACCGTCCTGTAATTAAGGGAAAGTAATTGGCGAAAATTAGCTGTTGGTATAAAGCTACCTGATCGGCCTGGTCGTCGAAAATATTAACCAATCCAGGTGGCGTATGGAGAGTAACCAAATCATCATCAAAGTCGAGCTCATCACTAGCCGCTCCAAGACCATCAAAGATTACAACAACAAAAGCACCTTCTGGAACAGGTGATAACGAACTGGGTATTCGATACCAATGTCCATCTTCATCCGTTATGCCAAAACCGCCGATATCAACTTGGTTATTGCCAACATTTTTTAACTCTATCCATTCGTAATTTCCATCACTTGGATTAAACATGACTTCATTAATTCGAATACTGCCTTTTGCATTTGCAAATTGTTGACCATCCTCAGAGCCGGCACGTAAACTCTGTCCAAGCAAAAGAATAAATAAAAATATACAAGTTAGCGACAAGGATGTGAACAAACGATTATTCATAAATGTCTCCACTAGCCGAGTAGTCATAGGATTGCCTTTCGATTATCAGATGGGTTAATCATTTGGCTTGGTTTAAACATCCCGCCCTCAACCAGCAACCACCATATGCAAATTGCGCATACTTCACAACACGTTGTGTCAGAAGTTATTGACTCCCTCACTGTAACCGCGAAATCCTTTTCGCGTTCTATTACACGTGTAAGAACGGAAATCGCGGTCACAATGCAATTACTGAAAAACCCTGGCCTCCATAATGCATTGTAAGGTTTAAGGTACCAGGAGCAACCTGGAAAACCCTACCCGCCTATGGGGGATTTCTTCTATTTTGTGGCGTTCTGATGAGTCGGCACCCACCCCGACACAATGGTGCCTTTGCCGACGGTGGATTGAAAGGAAAATTCACCATTATAAGCCTCAAGCCGGGCTTGCATGGCTTGCAACCCGAAGTGACCTGTGGCTTGGGCTTGCTGGCGCTCCTGGAGCGTTGACCCCCGGCCGTTATCCACCACAGAGAATGTCACCCGACTGTCCTCATGTCTTAAGGCAACTTGAATGGTGTCGGCCTCTGCATGCATCACCGCATTGTCCAGCGCATGTTGGATGACGCGATACAATGTAAGTCGGGTTTCCAGTGGCGTGACACCATCAATATCACCCGCTAAGATAAGCGGAATATCTATCCCATGGCGTTGATGCACATGAGAAACGAGGGCATTAAGAGAGAGGGTCAAACTATGCTCTAGTTGGTTAGGGACCAGGTTGTACCGGATCTGCTGCACTGTTCTGGCCGCTTCCTCAATATCTTGAATACTACGCTCCAGCAAATCGGCCGCTTCCTGTGGATCATCGGTCATCGCTTCCTTACTGGTCATCAAGAAAAACGGTAACTGGCCCAGGAATTGTTGAATCGTATCATGAAGTTCGGCCGCCAGCAGCGTTCGCTCTCTTTCCTGGGCTGTGCTGACCTTCTGTGGCACCAGCCGCAGTTCCTCAACCTGGCGCATAACCTGCAAGTACAATAATGCCTGCTGGGCGATCAACTCAATAATAACCAGGTCTCGCTCATCAAAGATCTCTTCATCCCAGCGACGGCCGAAACCCAACAGCGCGACAGGTTCATCATCATTATAAAGAGGGACAACAATTTCTATACTCCGCTGGTTTGCTAAAGGCGCCAGCCCGGGTGGAAGTTTTTCTGTCGTTGGCAGGTGAAGCGGCTTGCTCGTCGGTGGAATCTCCGGGATTTTCAATCGGTCGGGAATGTTTTCCTTTACCTGTCCCGCCTGAGCCGCCAGGGTAAAAAAATCATCATTTACTGCTGCCAACCAAACGGCCGAACATTCAAGTTCAAGTTCATCAACAATGGCCTGGACTAAAAATTGGGGTAAGGCGCGTAAATCATTGACCCTTCGTAAACGGCGGCCCAAATTGCGCGTGGATGAATAATTCAAGACATCCCGTTGGAAAAAGCGCCCCAACCACCCCCGCCAGGTCGTTTGCATGCTCCAGAATAAACTGGCAATAAATATGGATATAAAGAGAGGAATAAAAGGTGGGCGCGTGCTCCCAAAGGATGTTGTCGGCTGCGCTAACAGCCATATCCACGCCGCTACATTCGCTATCAACGCGCTGCCGGCCAGTACCGCTACAAAAATAAAGAGCCGCGACGGAGCACCTAACGTCTGATAACGAACAATGGCCAGGGCCAGCGTAAAAGGGACGGCGATCAAAAGCGCTCGAATATCGAGGCTGTTCCAATATAATTGTGTTGGTAAAACCGGAATGACTTCACCGGCAACCAGGATCAAAAAGGGCAAGGCAAACATAATGCCTATTATTGTAATAGCGAGGATCCGTCGCTCGCGACGCGAGCTATGTTGACGCACGGCTAAATAAATCAACCGGCCGATTAACGTCAATAGTCCTAGCAAATACAGAAAAAGCAGCGCCTGGTAAGCTATTGTTGTTAAAGTGACGTTGGGTGGTGATACCCCCGGCGGCCACCATATCACTCTTCCTCCAACCAGGGCTATGGCTATAATAAATCCTACGCCATAAATAAAGCCAATAATCTTTCGTGGCCGTGATGGCACAGGCGTTGGATAGAGCCAGGCAAAATGGAAGGCGGCCGGGCCAAGTAAAGAAGAAACAATTAAAAGGGCAGCCTCAAATAGGTTTGGGACCAGGCGGTTATCCAGAAAAATTGAATGGATATTCAACAAACGGTGCGCGGCAATGAGAGCGGTAATAAGAGCAAATATACGATTCGTTGGTCCTTGTGGATTTGCCCTTAGGACAATAAGGCCGAGAATCCAGAACGATGTCGCAACAATTATTTCCGGTAGCTTGAGGTCTAAAAAGTGTTCCCAGGTGAAGGGCAAAACCGGCACTTTTAACATTAATTCCGCATTTTGGGCGCTAGAAATCCATTCAAGTTGGACATCACTAGATAGATAGGTCTGCTCAAATATGGCACGTGCATTCGGCGTATAGGGAAGGCCATTTATGGTTAGCAATGGACTAAATCCGGAATAACCTAATTGGAATATAGGCCACCAACCCGGCGTTTCAACCGCAACAAATCCAATATCATCAAGCGCCACGCTGTAGCTGATGTATCCGCCAAAGGGTGTACCAATTTTGAATGCCAGCGACAGTATGCCGGAAATGCCCAATGCAAATGAGATAAGGACGGCAATCCCCGCCCAAGATCGCAGCCAGGCCGGCAACTTCACCGGATATTGCCCTCTAAATCGATCAGCCAGCAAACCTTAGCCAAAAGTAAAGCCTTGCGCATCGGCGGATCAAAACGATCAACCTTTTTTAGATATAATTTGCTGTAAATACTGTTGGTGTGCTTCTCAACGGTTTTGGTTGAAATACTGAGTACACCAGCAATCCCTTGTATTGTACGAGAAGCAGCCAGTAACCGGGCAACCTCTTGTTCCCTTGGCGTTAGAGTGGGAAATAGTTCAACTGCCTGACGTATCCAGGGTAACTCATCAGGTGTCAGTTTACCCCACAATTCGTGGCCCAATGTATTCGCATTGTTTTGAACCTGGGGGCCGAGAATCACCTGGCCTGTACAAGCCTCTTTTAGCGCATTCAGAACTTTGAGGGGGTGTGTCCCCTTGACCAAATAAGCAAGACCACGGATGCCATCTGCAGCCAGGTCCAACACTTCATTGCCCCGATCGTTAAATGCTGAAAATATCAGGACACCCATAGATGGAAATGTTAATTTAAGCTCTTGCGCCAACTTGATACCCTCAATCCTCGAAATAACTGACCGGGGGTTATGCTGAGCCGATAAAACGATATCGACAATAGCCGCGTCCAGCTCATTGGCGTGTGCCAATCTTAGTGCTGACGCACTATCATTTGCCTCAAGCGTTTCAAATCCTTTCCGTTCCAAATAACCTCTCATTCCCTCGCGAAAGAAAGAGTTATCATCGACAATAAGAATGCGATTAATTGGAAAAAGTTCTTGAGCCACTTGAATTCCTCCGAGATGGAATCCATTATGCCTTTTTCCATCTGGTTTTACCAGTGTCTATGTGCTGATTTGACGACATTTGTCATCAAGGAAGGGTGCAAAGGTCCAAATTACATTCCACTCAATCTCATCCCTCCAGGGCGATTCCAAAGTCACCAATTATCGTACCGTAACCGCGAAATCATTTTCGCGCTCTGGCGTATGCACAAGAACGCGATTGTGAAATCGCGGTTACGAATCTGACTTTGGAACTG
>JANQGC010000238.1 GCA_028277515.1 Anaerolineae bacterium | reverse complement strand
CCCTCCTCCGACAATGTCTTCTTTGCCGTCGAGGTCAATGTCGGCCGACGCTAACCCTTCTCTATCCCATACACCCCCTGTCCAGGAGTAGATGGAAGTGAATGACCAGGTCCCGGAAGTTTTAGGGTTGGCAGGAATCTCTGCTATGTATAGATTTTTAGCTCTCTGGTTCCAGAATACAAGCTCGGTTTGACCATCGTGATCAAAATCACCAAAAATTTGATCGTGATGTATTTTACTTCCACTATTCTTGATCAAGCGGCGGGTCCATTCCGATCCATAGTTGGGGTAAGGGTTTTCCCACCACCACATTTGGTTCGATTGATAATCGCCACCCATGACAATGTCCAGGTCGCCATCACCATCTATGTCGTGATAAGCGCCACCGGCCTCAATGCTAAGCACGGTGCTGTCGATGACCTTGCGCTCCCAGCCATTGTCAAGCTGTTTGTACCAAACCATAGATGGTCCGGGACTTTTGCGAGCGCCAACGACGAAATCGTTGCGGCCGTCTTTGTCAATGTCTAATACAAGCGTGGCTGTTTGTTCTGTGCTTCCTGAAGGATTATCCAGGTCGCCGGTTGTTGTTGAAAGGTGTGTCCAGGTGGTTGTTCCCTGCGCAGCCGCTATAGGAATAAAATCAGATGAACGGCCGGCAACAAGAATGATAAATATTCCAAGTACAATTAATGGAATTGCAAGGGTTTGATGTTTCATTATTTAGTACTCCATTGGTGAGAATATTGTTGTCACAGATCATAAAAGGCGCGATATCAATACCGACCCCTTTTAGAATCAAAGATATCAATAGCTGAATCATATGCACTTTTTCCTACACGCGATTAATCATTTACATAAAACGTATGAGGATTTTTCTATATATTCACAACGGAAAGATGCCATAAAAATTCTAAAATTGTTTGCAACGCAACCAAATCTCGTCCAACCCTTGACAAACCGCTTACATTGACAGTATATTATTGATATACTTTTTGAAAAGCATTTACTAAAGGTTTGGAAGAATGGCCGCAAATCAATCTAATTCTTTAAAATCAATGATTGTATCGCTGTTAAACGAGGAAACTCGCACATCGGCCGATCTGCAAGCCATGACCCAGGTTAGCCTGCCGACGCTGCGGCAGGCTTTGCAAGAACTTTCAGACACCGGCTGGGTGAGTCAGGTGGGTCGCAATTCATCTACCGGGGGGCGACCGGCCACGTTGTTTGGCCTTGATGGTAAAACACACCTGATTATTGGCATTCACCTGGAGATTCCAACCCTGAATATGGTGACTTCAAACCTGAATGGGGACATCATTGACCGCGTTCATCTAGCCGATCAGGAAACACTTCTTCCCGAAGATGCGCTCAGTAAAATAGTCAACTACGTTAACCAAATCGGTGCAAGCTACCCAAAACGCAGGCTGCTCGGAGTTGGCCTGGCAATGCCGGGATTCATTGATCCGGCGACTGGCATTATCCTCTATTCCATTCGCGCCCCACAATGGCAAAACTTTCCGCTTAAAACACGCCTGGAAAATAAATTAGGCTTGCCGGTCACGATTGAAAATGATGTAGACTGCATGATGTTCGCCGAGCTGGCACAGGCCAAAATACCCGATACAACGAACCTACTCTATCTCGGATTCTCCGAGGGAGCGAAGGTTAGTATGCTGTTTGGAGGTCAATCGATCAAAGGCCCCTTCGGTAACACCGGAATCATCGGCCGCATAGTTGCCGCTCCTGGCGAGGCACCAGAGTTAGCCTCGGTGAGCGGGGTTTGTCTGGCTTTTGACCACCGGGTTGCCGATATAGATGAGCCGAATGAAACGATACGCTTCATAGAAAGCCTGAGTGACCGCAGTGAAAAATTCCAGGCGATTCTTGATGCTGCCGAGTCTGAACCTATCTGCCGCGATATTGTCATCGACGTGATTGATTCCTTAGCCGAAAAATTATCAGGGTTGATTCAAATATTGCAACCGGCGTCATTGATTATTGGTGGGGCGCTGAGTCACTTGCCGGATTCACTAAGAACCTACATGGAAAAGCGTATCCGCCTCAATTTGCCGCAGCTAATCAGCAATCATTTGGTGATTAAATCCGCGATGATGGTCGGGTCGAGAGTCGCGGCCATTGGAGCTGTCTATCGGTTTTTGCAGAGCTTCGACGTCGAGCATGCATAAGCTAGCACAAAAGGAGGTTGTATGGAATTGAACAGTTCCAGTTCATCTTTTGCCAATAGTCAATGAAATTTGAGGAGAGAAACTCATGAAACGCGTAAATTATTTTTTAGTTTTTTTACTAATGACGCTGCTTCTTGTCGTGGCTGTGAGTGCATGCTCCAGCCCGCCGGAAGCTGAAACCCCTGAAACGGAAGCAGAAGCTGTTTCCGAACCAGCAGAAGAAGAGGCTGCGGAACCGGCTGAAGAACCGGCCGAGGAACCGGCGGAAGAAGAGGCTGAGGAGCCTGCAGAAGAACCGGCCGAAGAGGATATGGCGGAAGCAGAAGCAGCAGTTGATTGCGGTACGGATGAGGAAGTGACGATTACTTACATCGGCGATCCGGCGGGCAGCCATCCTGATGCGGAGGCGGCGACCATCGCGCGCTTTGCGGAACTCTGTCCGAACATCACCGTGGATCGTATCGATGGGGATGCCAATGTGCAGAATCTGCTGGCGACCTATTTGACTGCCTTTGAAGCGCAGAGCGATGACTTCGATGTCATCCGCGTTGATGTCATCTGGCCGGGTCTGCTGGCCGAGCACCTGCTCGATATGTCGCAGTTCACCAGCCAGGAACAAATCGACTCCTATCTGCCGGCCCTGGTGCAGAACGACACCGTGGACGGGCAACTGGTGGCGCTGCCGCTGCGCATCGGATTCGGCATGCTCTATTACCGGACGGACTTGCTGGAGAAATACGGTTTTGATGCCCCGCCGGCTACCTGGGAGGAACTGGAGATGATGGCAGCGACCATCCAGGAAGGGGAACGGGCCGAGGGCAACGATGAGTTCTGGGGCTTTGTCTGGCAAGGCAATGCCTATGAAGGATTGACGACCAATGCCCTGGAATGGCAAGTGTCCAATGGTGGTGGGTCGATTGTCAACCCGGACGGCACGATCTCGGTCAACAATCCGGAAACCATGGATGCCTTTGAGCGCGCCGCCGGCTGGGTGGATACGATCAGCCCGCCAGGCATCTTGAGCTACCAGGAAGAAGATGCACGTGGCGTCTGGCATGCCGGCAACGCGGCCTTCATGCGCAACTGGCCTTATGCTTACAGCATCAGTTTG
>JANQGC010000164.1 GCA_028277515.1 Anaerolineae bacterium | reverse complement strand
GAAGACGGTGTCAAACTGCCCTTCCAGGAACAGACCACTGTAGATAACCATATCAGCCTCGTTCATGGCCGCAATGTCCGATTCCGTTGGCTGGTAGAGGTGAGGGTCCACTCCAGCACCCATCAAGCCCGAAATCTGCACATCCGGAACGCCGTCAGTTAAAATATTGGCCAGGTCGGTGGCCTGGGTTGTGGTGGTCACAATACGAAATATACCGTCCTCGCGCACTTGACTATCCGATTGGTCCACCGTTTCGCTTTCCTCCGGCGCATCGGCCGTTGGTAAATCTACCTGTTCGCTTGCCGCTTCATCTGCTTCGCTGTTATCACCTGCATCATTACATGCAACCAAAATTAGGCTTAACAACAGTAATAGTAACAGATTTTTTCTATTAAAAATAGCCATTAGTAATTCTCCATCTAAAGTTTACAAATTGATAATTTAGGCAAGCCTAAATTTTTTGTTGCTTAAGTCTAATATGTTTTGTGATTTTTGTCAAGGGAATTCTATACAATAATATGATTAACTGATTCCGAGAACCACCACATCGCAAGCTCTGTTCCATGGGTAAGAAACATCAGTTCGTCATCCTGAACGGAGCTTGCGGAGTGAAGGATCTTCGCGTTCTCAACATAATGAGGCATAAGATTCCTCGTTTCGGTCCCTTCGGCAAGCTCAGGGCAGGCTGGAATGACAATTTGAGACCGTTTGTTTCTTAGCAGAGGGTAATCCTTTACCTTTAGATTGATTCTGGTAAATTATGGAATTGTTATAAACAACAATCCCTTTGGGGCTAACATAAGGAACCTGATGCCAACGATCAAGGCTGGAGCACATCTATTTAACGTACAATGTATTGTTTTCGACAAGGACGGTACGCTGATCGATTTCAACCAAACCTGGTCCAAACGGGCGGCCGATTGGATAGAAGCCATGATCAGTCGCGTCGACAACAACGATCACCTTACGCAAAATATCTCCCGGACGGTTGGTTACGATTGGGAAGAAAAAATTGTATTGCCTGAGGGGCCAATGGTCGTCACAACGGCCGTTAAACTGGTCGCCCTGGCCGCAGGAGAACTATACAAGGCCGGGCTGCACTGGCATGATGCGGAGACCATTGTCGTCGAAACGATGATTTCCACCCTGGGTGCCGATTTTCAGGATGAGGAAATCGTGCCCCTGGGTGATGTGGTTGGAACCTTGCAAACGATCAAGGAGGCCGGAATGGCGATAGCAATCGCCACCGGGGATGACCGCAAGCCTACGGGTGAGATTCTGGACGCTTTGGGCATCCGTTCATTTATTGATGTCGTCGTTTGCGGCAATGATGATCTGCCTGAGAAACCGGATGCGGCCGTTTTACAAAGCATCGGCCGTGATCTGGACATCGACCCGGCGCAAATGCTGATGGTAGGCGATTCCGTCAACGACATGCGCGCCGGGCATAATGCCGGCGTTGCCGGCTGCATCGGCATCACCGGCAGCACAGGCGATCCCTTGCTGCTCCAACCCTACGCAGATGTTCTGTTGGAGCGAGTCGATCAGATCGTGATTTTGGACGATTGATCACAGAAAAATGGATGGCTATCGGTTATCCTTGACAAATCGTTAACAGAAAATAAACGACATTTTGAGCAGAATACAATATAATTGACCTGGGAACCTTAACATCCTCGTAACGCAAATTGCCTGATTTGCGGAAGCAATTTCGGCAAATTGCCTTACATTTTTCAATTTTTTTCGCGTTCAATAAAAAAAGGAGCAACCTCATGGCCAACAAAAACAAAAATTTAATCATCGCTTATTTCCCTTCTCGCGAAAAGGCTGAACAAGCCGCAGAAGATTTGAAGCATTGGGACAAACAGCATCTCAATCTCAAGCTGGGTGGTATGGGCATTATGACCGCCGGCGAAGACGGTAAACTAAAGACCCATAAAGTCGGCGCACGCGCTGAAGGCACCGGCGCTAAATGGGGTCTGATCGTCGGCGCCGCCACCGGCATCCTTTCCGGCGGTATCACCCTTATCGGTGGCGCCATTGCCGGCCTGGCCGCAGGAACTGTCGCTGGTGCTCTATTTCACAAGAGAATCGGCATGACCGACGAAGACAAGGACCGCCTGGTCAATCATTTGAAAGATGGCGGCGCAGCCCTGGCCGTCATGGCCGACGATGATGAAGTCGAACCGACCAAATTCCAATTAAGTAGCCAGGGCGGCCAGGTGCAGAGCTACAATGTCCCTGATCCCGAAATGGAGGAGCTGGAAGAAGCGGCCGATGTGGAAGGGGTTGAAGAGTTAGATGAAGTAACAGTTATGGATGACGACTCACCAGTGGAAGAAATAGCCACCGTTGCGGCAACTGCGGCCGTTGTTGAGGCTGTGGATGAAGACGCCGGTATAGATGAAATCGCCGTTGCTGATATTGAAGAAAGCGCAGAAGTTCTCGTCAATGAAGAAGGCGAGATTGTCGCCGCAGAAACAACGGCCGTCGCTGAGGCAGAAGCCATTGACAAAGATGGCCATGTTGTTGCCGCCGCAGCCGCAGCAGCCACTGTCGCCGTCACCTCCGCTGAAGATGATGAAGAAAACGAAGTCATCGAAAAGGATGTGGCAGTTGATACCGTAAGCGTAAACGAAGATGGAGAAGTGATTGCCGCCGGAACCGCCGCTGCCGTTGTCGTCGCCGAAGGAGATGAGGTCGATGAAGCTGCTTCATTAACGGCCGTCCTCCATTTCAAACGGTACAACGACGATTACGATGGCTGGGGCATCCACGTCTGGCATGGCTGCAAACAGGAAACCTCCTGGGAAAAGCCGCTGCCGCCGAAGGGCAAAGATGATTTCGGCCTCGTTTTTGAAGTACCGCTGCACCCCGACGCCGAAGGTTTAGCCTATATCATTCACCGTTGGGATGAAAAGGACCAGTGGGACGACCAGTATTTGGATTTCACCGAACACGGCCGGGAAGTCTGGATCGTCCAAAATATGCCCGGCTACGCCGAGCAACCGTAATCGCGATTCCATAACAAACGAGCTTGTAGGGGCAGGGCCGGCGGACTATGTTTTTACGGGATATCTAAAGCCTCCATGCCCGCCGGCCTTGTCCCAGGT
>JANQGC010000261.1 GCA_028277515.1 Anaerolineae bacterium | reverse complement strand
TGTTGCTCACCTTTTACTGGCAGACCGGGCGAGAATTGCCGACGTCTTTCAAACATTTTGTGCACCTGGTTGATCCCGCGAACGGCCGCATCCTGGCCCAACAGGATGCCATTCCGCGCGATTGGACTTACCCGACTACTATTTGGGGGGTACAGGAACGGGTTGCTGATCGCCTTTCCTTGGATCTATCTGGCATCACCCCTGGTTCTTATGAGCTGCGCACAGGTTGGTATGCTGCGGATGGTGGACACATCCTGCCGGCATGCCCGGATGTGGCTTGCGAAAGGGCCACGATGGATTTTCACATGCTGTCAACCGTAACCGTTCCCTGATTCAGAGTCGGGTTCGTAGTAGCGGCATATGAATCTTGTTTATTTAAATGGGTAAACCTCGTAACCGCGAAATCCATTTCGCGCTCTAGTAACGAGGAATGGAATCCTCGTTTACGTTTACCCATTTATTTTGTAAAGCTTAATTAGCCGCATAACCGCTGAAGCAGTTACTACGAACTATCCGCCAGGCGATATTGGTCAGACTACTAGACTATTGTTTTCAAACTTTCTAAGTGCAACAAAGCAAATTCTAAGGGATTGGCTGCGACCGATCTCCCCACCGAGTCGCTTTCCTTCCATGAGAACTTATGTAACTGTACTTAGTTCGGTGTTTAATTGTTCAAGCGCCGATTCGGCTGCTCGAATGTCGGCCTGAATTTGGGCATGGGCGGCCGTCCCCTCCGCATACCGCCCCAACCTTGACCTTAACGTTTCCATCTGGAATTCAGCATCCTCAATCGCTCCTTGCAGCGCATAACGGCGGTGGACCAATTCACGCTGCTTCTTCTCGCTCACCGGTGGGACGACGATATCCTCCACCCATTCCAGTTTCGAGCCACCGTCGGCGACACTGCCGGGCATAACCCACTCGCCGCCTTCCTCCCGGAAGCGCACATAATCCTCATAACCACCCTGGTAAACGCTCATACGGTCGCCGTCGATTTCCCAAATCTGGTTGGCCAGCCTGCTCACCAGGTAGCGGTCGTGCGAGACCAGCAAAATCGTCCCCTCAAATTGCTCCAGGACCGCTTGCAATATTTCCTGCGAGGGGATGTCCAGGTGGTTAGTCGGCTCGTCAAGCAGTAGCAGATTAGCCCCAGCGGCGGCCAGCAAAGCCAATGCCAGGCGGCCGCGCTCCCCACCGCTCAAGGTGCTGATTTTCTTGAACACATCATCGCCGCGAAATAGATAGGAGGCCAGGTAATGCCGGGCGTCCTCAGGCGACATCGGCTGATAGCTCAACAGCTCATCCAGCACCGTCTTATCAACGTCTAACTGCTCATGCGCCTGGGCGAAATAGCCCGGTTCCACACCATCGCCCAACTTGACCGATCCTCGCAATGGCGGGACCTGGCCCATCACCGTGCGCAGCAGCGTACTCTTCCCGCTGCCGTTCGGTCCCAACAAAGCGGCGCAGTCGCCCCGCTCCAGGATAAAAGGATCGGCCGTGAATAACGGCGTATGCTCAAAACCAACCGTCAAATTCTTAGCCCGCAGCACACCCTTTGCGCTGCGCAGTTCCGGCTGCAGGCGAATATTCAAGGCCGGCGGACCATCGGCCGGTGGTTTCAAAGCACGCAAGCGCCGCGCTGCTTCATTGGCGCTGAACGTGCGCACCCGCTCGCCGACCTGGATCCAGCTTTTCTGCTCCATCGCGCCCACGCCTTCCCGTTCGATCAGCACTATATCGCGCGTCAATCGTTTCAGCTTGCCCTTGGCGATGTCTGTCTTACCGCCGGCGATATGCTTGCGGATGAAATCCAACTCCCCTTCCATGCGCGCCTTCTCGCTGTTGAACAAAGCTCTCTCACGCTGCCACGACTCTTGCCGTTGGCGTACAAAGCTGCTGTAATTGCCTTTGTAAGAGTTGACACGGCCGTCCTGCAAATGCCATACCTGCCCGGCTACAGCATCCAGGAAATAGCGGTCATGGCTGACGATGATCAGCGACCCGATCCAGGTACGCAGCGTGCGTTCCAGCCATTGGATGGCGGCCATATCCAGGTGATTGGTTGGCTCGTCCAGGATCAGCAGATCCGGCTTTTCCAGCAGCAGTCGCCCTAAGAGCAGGCGTGTCTTTTGCCCCCCGCTCAAATGAGTCAGGGGCATCTCCCATTCCTCCGGTGGAAAGCCCAGCCCCTGCAAGACGCGCTTAATCTCCACCTCATAGCCATAACCCCCGGCCATATCGAATGCTTGCTGAAGAGCGCCATAT
>JANQGC010000224.1 GCA_028277515.1 Anaerolineae bacterium | reverse complement strand
ATCCAGTGTTTTACCTCCATTTCGTCATTAGCCTGTTTGAAATGGATGGATAGTAACACTTTTTCTTAACTTAATGACATTGAGTTATCAGTAGGCAGTGGGCAGTGGGCAGTTATCAGTAGGCAGTAGGTCAGTCACTGTCAACTGATTACCGCTTACTGATAACTCACCACTCGCATATTCGCCACTCATAACTCTCACTCGCATACTCACCCCTCCAAATCCGCATCCGTATGCGGCATCCCCTCCCCCTTCTCCATCAAGAACTTGATGCTGGTTATATACCAACCCCAGTTGTAATTAACACTGGCAAAATTACCCTCCATCGACTCGAAACCCCGGTGGGCAAAGTGTAAATAAGGACCCATTTGATCTGCACCAATCGTCCAGGTGATCTCCGTCCCCATCCAGTCCGGCGGTCCGCCCTCGACAGCCCAGACCACTTTTTCATTGGCTACCTGTTCCTTCACTCGCAGTTCAAAGATGACCATGTCATTATAAAAGCTGACCCTGGCCAAAGATCCCACCCCAGGTTCTAATTGACTGTGCTCTGACCACCAACGCTTTAACCCGTTTTCTGTCGTCAATAGATCATAAATTTGCTCCGGCTGCCCTTGAATTCCCACTTGATGCAATATATCTGCCATGATTATCTCCTTATCAATAAAAATACTTAACCATACGGTTAAGTATTTTAGTCGAACATCCTGCATATGTCAAGAAATCCATATTAGTTACTGGTTTGCTTTCTAAACAAATAACAATGTGACAGTCACTTTGGTCATTATTTAAGTGGCAATTTTAGTAATGAAATGACTGTCACTTGTTTGACATAATCTCATATTTGAACCATACTTTATGCCGTTATGTCAACAAAACTGCGCAACGGCCGATTCCCCTCTATCCTGACCAAGCCGTTTCTGTTGGCGTTCCTCCTGGCCGGGGCCATTTTCCAGGCGATGGGCCAGGACGAACAACACACCATCTCCGGACAGGTGATTGATCGAGACGGCCGACCCCTTGCCGGCGTCACCATCAATGCCTGCGACCTTAGCAAACAGCCGGTGCTGTTAATCCCTGGCGGTGACGGTTCCTCATCATTAAGCGAAGATAGTGATGGCCTGGCCCATATCTATCGCTGGATGCGCGCCGATGGTTACCTGGAAGGCTGCAACTTGTTTTTCGCCGACAACGTTACCGGCTTTCAATCACGCGAGGCCAACCAGCAAGCCATACAGGAGCATATACGTCGAGCATACCAGCAGGTGCTGGCCAATAATCCCCGGTGGCCGGGTCATTTTGATCTGATCGGCCACAGCTATGGCGGGCTGCTGGCCCGTTTTTACCTGGAATCATCCTATTATGCGGCAGACCAGACAATAGGCATTCAGGTCGACAACCTGGTTACCCTGGGAACGCCTCATGGCGGCTTCATGATCCCCACGGAAATCTATCCGGCAGCCCTGGCCATCATCAGCGACCATCTACTGGACCCTGCGGACCGCCATGAATTCCTGGGCGCCCTTCAACTGCACAGCGTGCTCATGGATCTTTACAATATGCTGCATCACCAACCGGATGGCGTGCGCTATCATCTCTTTGGCGGCGATTTTCTACAGCAAGCGGCCGTGCCCCTGGCCATCCGGCTCCTTTACGCCCCCTACAACGATTATCCTGGAGATATCGTCGTTTCTTTGCGCAGCGTGGGATCACTGGCCTTTAGCCCCTTACTTCAAAACCTTTATCCCCGGACCTGTCTCTATTTCAATGATGATTTTCACGGATACAAAGATAGTCTTGGCCTGGGCAACCTGAAATCCTATGTGTATCCGCAAACCACCTACCGGGAGCAGATTCGAGACATCATTGGGATCCGGGAGGAGAGCTGTCCGGAATGGGCAACCCAACCCACTGAGCAGTTCCTCGCTCCGCGGCAAACGGAATTCAACCCGCCGCTACTTGCAGCGGAAGGGGTGCTGGATGGTGGCGAGGAAGCTGTTGGCTCATTCACCATCGATTGGAGCGGAACCACCGTGTTCAGCCTGGTTAGCCAGGGTGGTGAGCCGGTATTTTCGTTGAGCAGCCCCGGCGGTCAGGTGCTCGACGCCCAAATGCTGCGCCAAAATCCGCAAATCATGCAAGACACATTGCGCGGACCATCTTCAACTCTGACTACCTTTGTCATTGAGGCCGAGCCGGGCCAATGGGACTATATCTTGAGCCTCCCTGAGGGATCAAATCCGGCCTCATACCGGATGACGGCCTATCATGCTTCTGATTTGACCCCGGAATCGCTGCTGCCGCCACCGAAAGGAGGGGGTGCTTTTGAAGACAATCAGGACCTGGTCTCACAACCCCCGGCAGACTCATCCGGCGCTTTTCAGGTTGGCACAGGTGATGACGGCCGTTTCAAATTCCCCGATCTACCCCCCGGAACCTACCTTTTGCAACCGCAGCAAAATGGTCTCATCTTCGATCCCCCATCACAAATCATTACCCTGAGTGACAGTCACTTTAACTGACGTATTTTCTCAAGTAAGCACATGAAAAGTGACTGCCACTTTGAGAAACAGGGTTTCTTCACCTTAAATTTTACAATGCAGGTGAAACCTGGTTTACAGCCCAATCAGCGATCTTCGGTTAATATCTAAGCGTAATCATCTGACATCGTAAAACCGGCGGCCGCCCTGGCCACCCCGGTTTTCATTATAAACAATTACAACTCAGCTTACATGTTTATATCATGATGTGACAATCACTGATTACTTCTATCCAGAGAGATCGTAGTGAATCAAGTGATTGTCACTTGTTGAGGAACTAACTCAGGAGATCCCCATGTCCCAAAAAAGATTAATTCCCTTTATGATGCTCGCTCTCTTACTATTGGCCACGGCCGTCGGCGCCCAACCCGAACCCGATCCTGATCTCGCGGCGGAAGCGGAAACGGCCACATCCTCGGTCATCTTCAATGTGGATAGCACGGCCGATCTCGGCGATCTCAACCCCGGCAACGGCGTCTGCCAGGCCAGCAACAGCCTATGCACCCTGCGCGCGGCCGTGGAAGAAACCAATGCCCTGCCGGGCATGGACACCATCAATATCCCCGCCGGCACATACCTGCTCAACAGCCAGATCGTCATTGAAGACAGCCTGTTCTTTAGCGGGGCCGGCAAAAATGATACGATCCTGGATGGCCAGCTAAGCACCCCTATCCTGAAAATCCGCACCGTTGAACTCCTGGTCTGCGACTCCGGCAACAATTCCGTCGGCAGCTATGATCCTAATGGTCTGCGCAATGTAGACTTCCTCAGTGCCAATGCCAGCGGCATGGACATCCCTGGCGCTGTTGCGGTTGGTGATAAAAACGATGTGTTCGTCACCGCTTTCAGCAGCGGCGTACATCGCTTCGACAGTGAAGGCAAACCGTTAGGTTTGTTCCTCGATCCGGCTGATTTCCTGCCCGACATATTCGCCCCCACCGACGGCATCTTTGGCGATTTCGCCAACGCCCCCAACCGCGACTTTTACGTGGCCGACTTCTTCCCCGGCAACCGCATCCTGCGCTATGATCGCTTCTCCGGCAACCTGGTGGACACCATTTCCGGCGGCGGCCTGCAACAGCCCAATAACCTGGCTTTTTACAATGATGACCTGTATGTGACCAGCGTCGGTTCCGACCAGGTGCTGCGTTATGATGGGGATAACGGCAATTTCATCGAGGTATTTGTGGACAAGTTCCCCTCCGGTTCACCGACATTCCTGGACCGCCCACGCGGCCTGGCCTTTAAAGGTAGCTCGCTTTATGTGGCCAATGAGGAATCGGATTCCATCATCAAATTTAACGCCAATACGGGGGCGTACCAAAGCATCTTTGTGTCCTCTGGCAGCGGCGGCCTGGACAAACCTTCCGATATCGTCTTTGGACCGGACGGTAATTTATACGTGATTAGCCGGGGCAATAAGAGCGTCTTACGCTATGACGGGCAAACCGGCGCGTTCATCGACACTTTCATCACCGGCGGCGACATTTTCATGAACTTCCCCTCTTGCCTCTTCTGGCGCGTGGGCGCGGGTGAAGGACCAATCGTCAACATCTCGGACATGACCTTGCAAAACGGCCAATCCCCGGTCGCTGGTGACACAGCCGGGCTGGACATTGATGCTGGGGCCAGCGTATCCTTTCGCGACGGCATCATCCGTGACAACGAGTCCAACCAGTTCGGCGGCGGCATTCAAAATTGGGGCAACCTGGATTTGATCGATATGGAAATCTCCGGCAACAGCCTGCCGGAGGGTGGCGGCGGCCAGACCGCGCAGGGCGGCGGTATATTCAACGCCGGCAACCTGGAAATGGATCGGGTAGCCGTCATTAACAATTCGGCCGGCCGCGGCGGTGGCATTTCCAATCTTAATGACGGCCGTGTGGAAATGACCAATTCCACCATCTCCGGCAATTATTCTGATGGTGGCGGGGGCGGCATCCGCAACACTGTCGAAGGACGTGTATTCATCAATCACAGCACAATTGTGGACAATGAGATTAACGGTCCTGATAGTGGCTCCGAACCTAATCGCATTGGCGCCGGCATTTACAACAGTTCAACCTCCCGGGTAGATATGGGTAACTCCATCCTGGCCGATAATGAAGATAACCGCAGTAAATTCGACGCTGATTATGCGCCTGACTGCTGGAGCAAGACGGATTTCTTCTTCGATTCGGAAGGCCGCAATGTCATCGGCGTCATCAACGGCAACTGCAACTTCAACGACTCCTTCGGGGATGTGAATGGCGATGATGACAACCCGCTCGACCCGCAGCTCACCAGCCTTTTCAACGGCGCACATAATCCCTTCACCAGCAGTCCCGCCGTGGATGCCGGGTCCTCTGTGGCCACTGACCCCCTATTCTTCGATTTCGGCTGCCGCCTGGTTGATCAGTTGGGCACCCCGCGCCCCCTGGACAGCGACTCCAATGGCACACCCTATTGTGACATCGGCGCGGTTGAACATATCCCACCCAATGACAGCGATGGTGCGGACAATGAGGAAGAAAATGGTGCACCCAATGGGGGCGACGGCAACAATGACGGCATCCCCGACAGCATGCAGGCCCGCGTCGCTTCCTTCATCAGCCGTGAAAATAATGAATATATGACCCTGGTCGCGCCGATTGGCACGACGCTAAAGGATGTGCAATCCCTGGAAAACAGTGGCTCGACGCCACCAGGGGTTGTGTTGCCCTTCGGCCGTCTCTCCTTCTCCGTCAATGGCATGCCCGCCGGAAGCTCCCTATTGGTCAACCTGATTTTGCCTGAAGATTACCAACCCGATTCCTACTATAAATATGGCCCGACGCCGGATGACAGTTCCGATCATTGGTATGAATTCCTATATGACGGCGCTACCGGCGCGCGCATCGCCGGCAACCAGGTTGCCATCGCCTTCACTGACGGCGGAAGAGGAGACGCTGATCTGAGTCAAAACCGGCGTATCGCGGACCCCGGCGCCCCGGCCGTGATTCTGGACGAAAAGGTCTCCATGCCAATCATCGCCGCACCATGATAGATTGGTCCAATCTTGAAGATTGGACCAATCTTATATCCAGGTACGGGCGGAGCCGGCGGGCCAGGACCTGGTAAGGAATCTAAAATCTTCCAACCCGCCGGCCTCGCCTCCCAATTGGGAGGCGAGGCCGCGCGGGGTCATTATCGTCGGGTTCCTTGAAAACCATACCGCGCGGCCCCGCCCCTACCCGACGAACATTAACTATTCAACAATTCAACAACAATTAATTATTGCTTCCACCATGCCCTTTCCCAAATCGGGGATTCCTGACCTCATTCGATACGCGATTGCGATAGCGAAAGCGACAATGATGATCGACCGGTAACTGATTACTGCATACTGAAAACTCGCCTACTCACCACTCAGTTTATCCTGAGCCTGTCGAAGGACCACCCGCCCACCCCCCTCGTAATAATCCTCGTAAGATTCACCCGCTAAATTTACAATGGATTTAAGTGGTTTTTAGATTTGTCAATTTTTCTGTTGGATTTCCAGAGGTGCAAAAAATGTAAAAATTGACAAATCATTCGAATATTTACCTACATGGCTAAAATCAGAAAAACTCGTTAAAATCGTTATTATCCACTCATGATACGGCCGTGTTGTACTTGTGGACAATTCACTGCCGACCGATTACTGATCACTGATTAAAGATCCCCATCCAGGAGGAACTATCATGACAACTTCGATTCGCAGCAGCAATCCTCGCCCATTGATTCTTGCCGGCATGCTCATTGCCGTCATCCTGGTCATCCTCATCGCCTACCAGCAGCTTTTCGCCCTGGCGGTGATCACGGTGAACGCCACCGCCGATAACCTGATCGCCGGTGACAACCTATGCACCTTGCGCGAGGCGATCACCAATGCCAACAACGGCGGTGACAGCACCGGCGGTGACTGTGATGCCGGCACCGTCGGCCTGGACACGATTAACCTACCCGCCGGCACCTATGATCTCAACCTGGGTTCGGTAGGGGATGATCTCAATGTCGAAGGCGACCTGGACATCCTTGACTCCCTGATCATCCAGGGGGCCGGCGCGGCCTCAACCATCATCCGCAACGATTATGGCCTGCCGGGCACCTTGGGGGATGGCGACCGCATTTTCCAGGTCAATCCCGGTGGAGGCAGCGACATCGACTTCACCATTAATGGTATTACCGTGCGCGATGGGGACGTGGGCTGTTCGGGAGTAGACTGCGGAACCGGGGCGGCGGCCATCCATCACGACAGCCTGGGTGATCTGGTTATCGAAATGAGCGACATTATCTCAAATACACAAAGCTGTGACGGCATCGACTGTGGGGAATTTAATACACCTGATAATGGCGCTTTATTTATTTCTACTACCGGTCAGGTGACCATCACCAACAGCGTCGTCTCCTTCAACCGAGCCGCCTGTAGTGATAATGAATGTACCACCGGCATTGCCGCTATTCGAGTCGAAACAAGTGCTTCTTTTTACATGGAAAATAGTGAGGTCAACGAAAATACCGCAGAATGCTCTGCTGATTTTTGTAATCTTGATGAGATATTTCAAGTGTTATCTACAGACAATGTTCAGGTGATAAACAGCGATGTCTCAAGGAATTTGGTATCTTGTTCGGGAGAAAATTGCACCACAGATGAAATTTTTGAAATAGAAAGCGACATTGAAAATTTGATAATCGAACAAACCACCATTTCTCACAACATCATATATTGCGATGGTTTAGGCAGCTCTTGTAACACTGATGAACTGTTTTCAACAACAGTCTCCAATAACACTGAGTTCACCAATGTTTCTGTCAGCAATAACAAGCTCTCTTGCCTAGGCCCAACATGTGATACCGATGAACTTATTGACTCAACAGGAACCAACGTAATTGTTACTCGTTTGACCTTGGATGGAAACAGCACAACCTGTAATGGCGATGGCTGTAACGTGGACGAAGGAATAGAAATCATTGGATCATTAATTGATTCCACAATCACCAATAATGTTTTTGTATGCTCAGGAATTGATTGTTTTGTAAGAGGCGGTGCCATTGGAAATTCTGAACTGTTCATTGAGGGCAGTGTTATTGCAAATAATGTGAGCAATGGCTTTGGCGGCGGTATCACTGCTGGCGAATACCTTGGTCCTGGAAATGGATTTGAACCAGAAAATATAATCATTGTCAACACGACAATCAGCGGCAACCAGGCTGAGGAAGGGGGTGGCATTTATATTCCCGGTGGAGATGGAGCTATTAATTTGGCCAATGTGTCGATGTTTCATGTCACCATTACCGACAATTCGGCCGACATCGGAGCCGGGATTCGCAGCACGGCCACGGCCGACAACTCGGATGGGGTAACTATCGCAAATTCCATCGTCGCCGACCAGCGTTCCGGGGATGATTGTAACTTGTCCTCCCTTACTGCCTTGCAATCCGACGATCATAATTTAGAAAGCGGCACAAGCTGCGGTTTTACAGAATCCAATGACATCCAAAACGGCAGTGCACTGCTGCAGCCCCTGGCAGATAACGGCGGGCCAACGATGACCCATGCCATCCTGCCAACGAGTGATGCCTTTAATGCCGGTAATACCGGAACCTGCACCAGCGATCCGGTCAACAGTGTTGACCAGCGCAATGTGGTTCGCCCGCAGGGACCAGAGTGCGACATGGGTGCCTATGAACTGGATGGCGGCCTGCTGACCATCGTCAAGGAAGCCGATCCCAGCGATGGCACCGACTTCGTTTTTGCCATTTCACCAACGCTCAATTTCACCAGCTCCTTTGTTTTGGACTTGACCTTCGGTGAAAATGGATCCGGTAATGGCGAGTTTAATTTACCAACAGGCATGACCTTTGACGCTGCGGATAATCTTTATGTGGCGGAATTTCAAAATGATCGCGTGCAAGTATTTGACAACAATGGTAATTACCAGGATCAGTTCGGCAGTTCGGGAATAGGGAACGGCGAATTTTTCAATCCTGGTGATGTAGCCGTCGATCCTTCCGGCGATATCTATGTGGTGGAAATAAACGGCGAACGAGTCCAAAAATTTGACAGCGGTTTCAATTATCTGGATCAGTTTGGTTCATTAGGAACGGCCGAAAACGAGTTTGACGGACCGAGTGGCCTGGGGGTTGATGCTGCCGGTAATGTATATGTTGCCGATCGCGCCAATCACAGGATTCAAAAATATGACTCCAGCGGCAATTTCTTATTCATGTTTGGGCAGGGTGTCGCCACCGGTGCCAATGCCCCGGAAATTTGCTTCGCCGGCTGCCAGGCTGGGTTACTTGGCAGTGGGGATGGCCAATTTCGCTTTCCCAATGATGTCGAGGTTGCCCCCAATGGCAATGTATATGTGACGAGTGAGAATAATTTCGTCCAGGTCTTTGACCCCAACGGTAATTTCCTCTTTAAATGGGGCGGGCAAGGGACGGCGCCAGGTCTCTTTGATCGCATTGAACATCTCGATTTCGATGCTTCCGGCAATGTCTATGTTGTTGACACGGAAAATAAACGGATTCAGGTCTTCACACCAACAGGTTCCTTCATTACCCTGATCACCAATAATGCCAACATCATTACCGGATCCAACTTTGAACCGGAAGGTGTCGCGCTAGATAGCAATGGTAACGTGTTTGTCTCTTTTCCTGTTCGAGATTATATTCGTAAGTATATCCCCGTGGATCTTGTCCTGGACGACTCATTGCCCGATGATGGCGATCACATTGTTTCCTCGCAAACCACAGTCGCCAATGCCGGGGTTTATGAAATAACGGAACTTCTTCCGGATAACTGGCAGCTGCAGAGCCCCGATGGCATCGTTTGTTTTGATGGACGAGAGCAGTTGACCCTGGAAATGGGCCAGAATTCCGTATTCGTGGACATCACCATAGGATCAGAAATCACCTGCACCTTTAATAATGTTTCTCGAGGAGACATTCAAATATTTAAAGAAACCGTTCCCAGCAGCGGCGGGCCATTTGACATCTGGTTGACCTCACTAATTGAAGAACCATGGGAAAATCAAGAAACAGAAGGGATTGCCGTCGATAACAACGGCAATGTCCTGGTCTCATCCACCGGTACTGAAACAGTCACCAAATACGATAATACGCTCAACGGCCTATTGCAGTTTGGAGGACCCGGAATACAAGGTGGGCAGTTTGATGAGGCAAGAGAGATTGCCGTCGATCCTAATACCAACGACATTTATGTCGTTGATAATGATCTTGACCGTATTCAAAAATTTGATGCCAATGGCCAATTTTTATTTACATTTGGTTGGGATGTGGACACTGCCGGTGGTACCGGATTTGAAATATGCTCGGTAGCGGCAGATTGTAAGCCGGGGGTATCCGGCGGTGGCGCCGGCCAATTTTACTCTCCAAGAGGTATTGATATAGACAGCAACGGCGATGTTTTGGTTGTCGATGCTTTAAACTTTAGGGTGCAAAAGTTTGACGGCAGCGGTAATTTCTTGCTCACTTTTGGCTGGGATGTGGACAGCACCGGAGGGACAGGATTTGAAATTTGCACAATCCCGGCCAACTGCCAGACTGGAACATTTGGCAATGGGGCCGGCCAATTCGACAGCCCAACGGACCTCACCATCGGGACGCTCGACCGGGTTTATGTCGCCGATAATGCCGTCAACCGAGTCCAAATATTTGCCGCGAATGGCGCATTTATTGGTGAATTGGGTGCCGGATTGGTGAGTAATCCTAATGCGCTTGCCAGTGACGCTTCCGGCAATATTTATCTAAGTGACAACAATGATGATCTCCTCATTTTTAATAGTCTAGGCACCTTAGAAAACAGTTTTTCTTTGGAAAATATAAATTTTGACCTTAATAGAATCGATGTTGATGGGTCAGGCAAAATTTTTATGACTGGGGTTTCCAATGAAGGCCCTTTTGGTCTCTTACAAGTCATACCTTTTGATTTGGCCGATGGGCAATCCCAATTATTTACGAACCTCATCTCCAATGGTGCGACAACTCGCGTCGTTGAACATTTACCTGATGGTTGGATTTTGTCCGCGGCTGATTGCCAAAATGTGCCAATTGTTACAAGCACTAACTGGTTGGAACTACAAATCCCTGTCGGGCAGCAGACGGATTGTACGTTAGTTAATATCCGCTTTAGTTCATTGACGATTCAAAAAGATACCGATCCACCGAATGGAGAAAATTTTGAATTTGTCGTCAATGGCCCGGAAAATACAGCTTCATTCATCAAGGAGTGGGGCCAGGAAGGATCAGCGGATGGGGAGTTCGACAGTCCCTCATACCTGACTACCGACGCTGAGGGTAATGTATACGTCAGCGACGATGATAATGATCGCATCCAGAAATTTGATGCTCAGGGCAACCATATATTGTCCTGGGGATCTGCCGGTTCGGCCGAAAACCAATTCGATGATCCTACCGGCATTGTTGTCGTTGGTAACCGGGTTTATGTTGCGGACGGGGATCGCATCCAGGTTTATGACCGGGACGGAAATTTCATTGAGATGTGGGGCTGGGGTGTGGACACAGGCGCTAATAATTTTGAGATATGCACCAATACCTGCCAAGCCGGCATATTCGGTGCTTCAGCAGGGCAGTTCGAGACTGTTCGTGGATTGGCGGCCGACAGCGCCGGAAATATCTATGTTGTAGACTCATCAAACTACCGCATCCAAAAGTTTCAGAGTAACGGCACTTTCCTGGAAACCTGGGGCTGGGACGTTGACGGCAGCACGCTGTTCACCGGTTATGAAATTTGCAGCAATGCCCCCGACTGCCAGGCAGGCCAAAGTGGTGACGGGGCTGGACAGTTTAATGGCGTGCGCGGCGTAGACGTGGACAGCAGCGACAATGTCTATGTTGTGGAGACAGCAAACGATCGTGTCCAGAAATTCTCCAGTACAGGTGTTTTCCAGCGTACGTGGGGTTGGGGCGTTGACACCGGCGCTAATAATTTCGAAATTTGTATCAGTGCCACCACGCCGTGCCAGGCCGGCATATCAGGGTCCGGCAGCGGTCAATTCGAAAGCGCAGAAGATTTGGCCGTCAATGAGAATAATGAAGTGATCGTTGCCGATGGTGGCATTCCACGGATGCAGAAGTTTGACGCCAACGGCAACTTCATTAATTTGTGGGGTATTCCAGGTACCAGACCCGGCCGGCTGGACGATCCGGAAGGAGTGGCCACATCTCCTGGCGGTCTCATTTATGTAGCCGACGAAGATAATGATAAAGTCCTTCTCTATGGGGACATGCCTACCAGCTTTACCCTTGATGATGGGGATGGTCTCTCTTTTTCACAACTCTTATCGGGCACATTCAGCATCACCGAAACCCTGCCCTCAGGCTGGGTGCTCGACAGCGTTGACTGTGGCCAGAGCGACACATCAGACATCGCAGACGGCGTGCAGCTAAACCTGGCCGCAGGCGAAGACGCCATCTGTACCTTTAACAATATTGAACGCGCCTCCGAACGCCAGGTCTTGCTCACCGAATCCTTCGCCGTCTCCGACCTGGATGAGGATGGCGACCCCAATGCCATCGCCTGCTACTGGCTGACCCTCTCCGAGGAGCCGGCTTCCCCGGTCAAGGTGGAGATGTCCGTCGACGACCCCACCCAGGTCACCCTGGGCAAAGATGTCGTCTACCTGGACTCCAACAACTGGAACCAGATCGACGAAACCTTCCAGGATAAATCCAACCGGGTCTGCGTCTATCCCATCGACGACGATACCGACGAACCGGAGAATGAGCTCTGCACCTACAAGTCCGACACCCTGCTCGGTCTACCCAATCCCGTGCCCCAGAATGAGGTCTGCGGTGACCACCAGGCTTACATCAGCCATGAGATCATCGACGGTCCCCCGGCATGGACCGGACCCGGCGTCTCCTACGCCAACACCAACGGCCCCGATTTCGACAACGACCAGCAGACGGTCGATGTCCTGCTGCGGGATGATGACGTTGCTGAGGTATTAATCACCGAATCCTTCGCCATCTCCTATGTCGATGAAGGGGGCACACCGGTCAACAAAGCGTGCTACTGGATCACCCTGGGCAGCCAACCCTCCGGTCCGGTGGCGATTGACATCGCCCCGGACAACACGGAGGTGGAGACCAATAAATCCTCCGTCACGCTCAATCCGGGCAACTTCAATCAGATGGACACGACCTTCAAACGCAACTTCAACAAGGTCTGCATCTACGC
>JANQGC010000176.1 GCA_028277515.1 Anaerolineae bacterium | reverse complement strand
CGCCAATATTGCACCGCGCCGCGCTTGGTGAGTAGATCATGGTCAATAGCGGGTTCGTTATTCCATAATGTGATACTCTCATCGGATCCCGGTCGTTGTCCACAACGGTCGTTGTGCCACTCACCGTTTCTGCTTAACCACATGGTTCTTGGTTTCATGGTCGGTCCTTTCTCTTAGGTTTTGGATTTACGTTTCGATAAAATATTATTCAGTTCGATCACCAAAAAGCCGCTGGCCGGATCGCGGTAAATGCTGTGCTTGCAGGTCCGGTTCGCGTCGATCTTGCCCTGTTTTTTCAGTTCGTCCACAATGACCCGGCAGCTAATTTGCCGTGCTTTGCTAAAGATGTAGGCTTCGTGATCTTCCGGGTCGGCTTCTTTCAGTAAAACCACTCCCTCTGCCGTGCCGACCACAAAGGAGGTGCGGTTTTCTTTGAGGTCAAACGCCGCCACCGCTTCCCGGTTCAGCGAGATCATCAGCGTGGTCGGTGAGATGCTGGCACCCGGCAGGCCCGGCGAACTGAACCGCTCGCGCTTGTGCCAAGTGATTTTTCCGAAGTGTTTCATGGTTTCCCTTTCTGTTTCTCTTCGATCAGCTTCCATGCCCTGGTTTTAATGTAATTCAGGCCGCCGACGCTCCATCGGTCAATAATCGCCCGGTTGATGTTACTAAAATTGGGCGTCTCACGACTGCAAATCGCCATCGCATAGGTGAGCGCCAGGGACTTGCGGGTTGTCTTCGTGTCGGCGATCTCGCGCAATAAGACGTTTTCGCAATCCACCAATTCTGCTTTAAATTCACTCATGTCCCATAAACTCGCTTAACCGTCGGCCATTATGCCTGTCACGGATGGCCGACATGACGGCGTCAATTGACTCTAAATATCTCTTTTGCGTTGGGGGCGGGTCAATATAGTTAATGGGTGCAATAATAAAATACACCCGGTACATATCCATGTCCCCAATTTCCGCCTCAAACACCAGTTGGGCCATCAACCCAGCAATCAGGCCGGTAATGTGACTTACAAAATCACTTGTGCTTTTGAATCGCCGGTCGTCACGGGAGACATCAATAAAGTGACAAATTTTGATTACCTGATAGTTCGCCACGGTTGCCTCAAAATAATATTTTCTCACAGTAGATGTAGATATTGGCTCCAATATCGGCCCGGACACTTCAATCCGGGATTCATCAATAACGATGTGGTGTATCTTTCTCGGCATATCCTTCTAAATCATCGTGTTCATCTAAAAGCACCCGGCAAATCTTATCCACGGCAATTTGATAAGCGGCTTCCATCAATTTGTTTGTAGACTCGCGGGTGATACCTTTGCTTAAACTTTTTTTCATGGAGTCCAGCAACTCCACGAACGTATGGCCGGGATTAAGTCGCTTAACCTCAATGCTGTCGCCATTTTGAACCCCGGCCATCTTCCCGGCGGTATTGATCAGTTCCCGAATACGGTCGTAGAGCAGCCTAATCCCGCCTTCCTCATCATCATATCCCTGGTCGAAATAATCGTTTTCAGTATAATGGGAGGACGCCTGGAAAATCTGGCCCTGATAGACCAAATCGGCACTGAGCGTATAGCGGGAATGTTCCTGATCCCATGTCGGCTCCCTTAATGTCATTACGCCCTTGACAGGCATGGCGGTTCCTTTCTTGTCTTAAAAAATGCCGGAGACGGTGCAACATATCGAATCTAACAAAATCTGACTAGCTCAAGCAAAAGACATCTCCTTAGGGTTTTGGGTTTTGGGTATCCTCTGCACGCGGCGTCTCCGGCGCGGTCGATTTTTTTACGCCCGTGACCATCACCAAATCCAGGCTGGTCAGTGGTATCAGGCTCTCTTCGCCGTCATTAAAAAGGATCAAGACGGTCCAGCAATCGGTTTGCCGGATCATGTACATATCCAGAATTTTTACCCCTTCGACAGCGTCTCCCACTTTCATTTCTATGCGGCTGCCCCAATTAAACGATACCACGACACCGTCAATCGGCATCCCGTCATAGAAGTGATATTTATCTTTGTCGGACAACTGCGTTCGTTTTTTATCGTTTGCCATACTTACTCCGTAATAGGGGACAGCACCCACTGTTGGCGGTGCCGTGCCGAGGTGTCGATTTCTGTCAGACTCAACGTGACCCGGTAACTGTGCGACGGATCGAGGTTGGCGATGTCCACGATGACATCGTTGGCATCCAGCGCTATGGCGTTGCGGTAATTATAAAACGAATAGTTTTTGATGGTATGCTCAGCCAAGGTGCTGGCCGACAAACTATCGAGGGGCGGCTGCCGCTTAAAAACAATCGTCACACGATAGTCGCCGTGATAAAAACCCATGCCGCCGCGCCCAAGCAGGTCGTGATCGTCAAGATGCCAGGTGGAACCGGCGATAAACCGGTCATTGACATAGCGTTTGGTTCTGGCGCTATATTCAGTGCCGGATGCCCCAAAGAGCAGGCACCCGGCGATTGAGAGGGCAATGAAAATAAGCCAGAGTTTCAGGTTCATCAGTAGTGCAAACCCACCTTGGTTAAAAGCGTCAAGATTGTTTCCATGTCTGGATTTCTTTGCAAAATCTCTTGCAGTTCTTTGACTTCTTGTAACTGCCGCTCCAAATCCTCACGACGACCGGCCAGCCGCTCGCAGAGCGGCTGCATGCGCTGGGGACTGGCTTCGCCAGCCCGTTGTAACTCCTGCATAACAACCATCCTTTCTTGGTTAGATAGCGGTCCTTGTAAAAAAATTCGATCTTGATATTTAGCTATCGGCATCTCACGTCCAGTGAACAAATAAGCCACCCGCCCATCCCTGAGCGGATGGCCATCATGGCTTGTTAGGCCACGAAAGGAGGTTTAAGGAAAATCCCGATAATCAATCATGCCGTCCCGGTGCCGGTCGGCACACAATTCATAACCACTGTCCCCTATTTCGGACAGCCAGGCGGTACTTAACCAAATCACATCGGGATCGGGCAAGACGATGCGAAACGAACCGTTGGCTAAAATAGATACATAGGCCCGATCCTCAATATAGCCATACGTCCAGAGCCAGCGGGAATGTTCCCACCAAAGCACCGGGACAAAGGGTTGGGTTTCGACGGTAATGCGTTGGTCATTCACAGCGGTAATGACCGCCGCCAACGGCAGCGAAATTAAAGTCTGGCCGCCCTCGTCCACCGACTCCACCAATAACGTGGACGTGGCCCCGACCGGCGGCAGGAAATGTTCGTCGAGAATGTCCACCTCAATCCGGCAGACCACCGCATGAGTCATAAGCAGATCGTTTGGCTCATAGGGGTCGGCCCTGACGTTGGGGTCGTGGATGGCATAGTCTTTGAAGTGAAGTGGAAAGTTGACCGGTTCGGCATCGACTTTCACATTATCTTTATCCACGACGTCCCAATAAAATTCCGGGGCAGAGATATTGGGAACCAAATTAGGGTCGTTGGGGTCGGGCGGCACAATAATTTCGTGAACGCCAAAAGGCAGCGTTTCGGTGGAGGCGGGCAGGCCGACATTGAGTTCCGTAGCGACCGCCATGTTCTGGCTTTGCGCCCCATTTTGCTGCTGATCCAGCCAATCGTCCAACGCCTCTTGGGAGATCAGAATATTGCGGCTGGCCGCGAGGTCGCCGGTCGTCGTCCAATCGCCCGGCGTAAAATCTCGAAAGCCGCAATACCAGTACCAAACCTCATCAGGCTGGGCCGGGTGACTCAAACGGATAATGCCGTTGGTGCGCTGGATGCCGCCCCAACCGGTTTGCGTAGCCTTGATCCTCGCCTCGCCATTGGCACCGGACGCCTGGCTTTCGATTTCAACGCTTTCCCACCGGTTGGCTGGGGGCGGGGTCAGGCCCGGCGGCCCGTCGTCGCTGGCGTAGCTCAAGTAACTGTCGGCATGGACTCTTATGCCGGGCACTTTCAATTGGTCGTCCGTGGACGACCAAAAGGTCATGGCGACATAATGGCTGGCGTCATCAAGAATATAGGCATAACTGCTAATGCTCTCATC
>JANQGC010000122.1 GCA_028277515.1 Anaerolineae bacterium | reverse complement strand
ATTTCCAACAAATGCGTGCGCGTTTTCATTAAATCGCGGCGGCGTTCCATATACTCACGTGCGCCATCACCGCGTTTATTAACCGGGGAGAGAAGTTCGATCACCGTTACCAGCCGGCGTTGAGCGACATCACGTATTTCCAGACTGAGGATGGGCACTTCTTCATCAGTTGAGCTGGATAATTCGGCGGTTGGCCTGGCTGTTTTCACGGATTCGTAAGCCGGTGCCGGTTCACGAACTTCCACGATATTGACATCAGGATAAAGGATTCGTTGGTCGGGCGGCAGGTCTAATACGCCTAGAGCGGGCCGGTCGAACACATATCTTTTGGCTAAGAGAGCGACATATTTCTTCGGCAACCTGGCCAGTAATTGCCTGCGAATTTCATTTAAAAGCGTGTCATGAAACTCTTGCCACAAATCGCCCTCAAGATAAGGATCCATTCCTGGAAATGGAGATGTCATTCGTAACCCCTATTGTTACTCAAGTATCTATTGGATAATTTCATTTATTATAACATAGCTTGACCTGGATTATTGCTTGTGTATCTGATCAGTGTGTGACGTAAGGAATACTATCCGTTATTATTGAGCCATTGCGGGATTGATACCCTTTTCCAAGATGGAAGATCAAACGGAATCACTCACAACTGACAATAAGTGGTTGGGCAAGCTGACCAGTCGCTGGCGCGCGCCGGAGGACCTGGTGCTGCTCGGCACCGCCCTGGCTGTGGGGATCAGCACCGGGATCGCGGCTATCCTGTTCCGGTATATGATCACAATCGTAGAGTGGGTGGGTTATACCTGGATTCCAGAAGTTACCGGCATGTGGGGTAGAGCTTATATCGTTTTTGTGCCTGCGTTGGGCGGGTTATTGGTTGGACTGCTCATTTATCATCTGGTTCAAGAAGCCAAGGGCAGCGGCATTCCCGAGGTCATGGAAGCGGTGGCCCTGCATGGGGGACGTATTCGCCCATTGGTTGGACCATTAAAGGCGCTCGCATCATCCTTAACGATCGGCAGTGGCGGTTCGGCCGGCCGTGAGGGACCCATTGTGCAGATAGGGTCGGCAATCGGTTCTACGATTGGGCAATGGTTAAATCTTTCCGAAGGCCGGCTGAGCAACTTAGTGGCCTGCGGAGCCGCAGCCGGTATCGCTGCCACCTTTAACGCCCCCATCGCCGGGGTAATTTTTGCCCTGGAAGTCGTTTTAGGAGGACGCTTCACTGTCCGCTATTTTAGTTCAGTCGTGATCGCCGGGGTAGCCGCCAGCATCATCGGCCGAGTGGCCTTCGGAGATATACCGGCCTTTCTCATCCCCAGTGAATTTGGTGTTGATAATTTATGGGAATATCTGCTTTATCCCCTGCTGGGTATACTGGCAGCCCTGGTGGGTGCCGGCTTCACTCGCTTTCTATACGCCGGTGGTGATTTCTTCGATAAGCTCAAACTGGTTCCTGAGTGGGCGCATCCGGCCATCGGCGGTGCCATGTTGGGCATGTTGGCATTACTTTATCCATTAGTCAGATTGACTCAACCTGTCACCTGGGATCGGGTGCCCCATATTTTTAATGTTGGCTATGATGTAATCGAAGCGGTGTTGGCCAGTGAGCTGACATTCAGCGTTGTTTTAACATTACTTTTTTTGAAGATATTAGCCACGGTGCTGACCCTGGGATCGGGCGGGTCCGGGGGTGTTTTTGCGCCTTCTCTCTTTATTGGCGCTTTGCTCGGCGCGTCCTTCGCTAATTTTGTAGACCGGCTCATACCTGGATTGATTGCCGACCCTGGGGCTTATGCTTTGGTGGGCATGGCCGCGGTCGTCGCTGCTACTGCGCACGCACCGATTACGGCCGTGATTATTTTGTTTGAGCTAACCGGTGATTACCGTATTATTTTACCTCTTATGCTGACCGTCGTTGTCTCAACCCTCCTTGCCCAACGTTTGCTCAACAATGAATCCATCTATACCTTGAAATTGACCCGGCGCGGAGTTCGTCTTTCTCGCGGCCGTGACCAGGATATTTTGCAAAACGTGATGGTCAGGGAGGTGGCTCAACGAACACATCTGCGAACGGCGCCCTTAGATATGACCTTAATCGACCTGGCCGATTATCTATCACACAGCCACCTCAATGGTTTGCCGGTGCTTGATGATCGTGGCGCGCTGTGGGGAGTGGTGGCTATATCCGATGTGGAGAAAGCCTTGTCGGCCGGCATGGACACAGAAACGACGGTTAAGGATATTGGAATAACTTGGCCACATCTCAAAGTGGCTTTTATGGATGAACCAATAGGCGAGGTGTTGACGCGAATGGGTACGGGTGATTTGGGTCGGCTACCGGTTGTCAGTCGGCAAGACCCCTATGAACTGCTGGGTATGATCAGACGCCAGGATATTATCCGCGCATATGATTTAGCCCTCAGCAGAAGGGACGAGATGCAGCATCGCACAAACCGTATTCAGCAGTTAGAACAATCGGATGAAACGGAGTTCGTTGAGATCTTTTTAAAGGAAGGGGACCCTGTTGTCGGCCGTACCTTGCAAGAGATCGCGCCCAACCTGCCCTATGAATGCATTCTCATATCCGTCGAACGAAATGGACGGGTGACCATTCCTCATGGGGATACCATTTTTCAAGTGGGTGATCATATTACTGCTTATACTCGCCATGAGGATGCGGCCGACCTGTTCAAAAGTTTGCACATATCGAACTAAAAAGATTGGTCCAATCTTCAAGATTGAACCAATCTTTTTCAACTTAGGGAGCTACCGTATCCACAATTAATGGCATCCAGACTGCGGGTTCGATGAACGGTGGATTGCGGTCGACGACCATTGCCCCTTCCGGAACGCCGGTAAACTGTTCTTGCTGTCCCGAATTATTACGGGCAGCGACCTCAAATTCATAGGCACCATCAGGATCGTCCATGGCCAGATTGTAAATTCCGGAAGTTAATGAATCACCTTGCAACCACTGCTCCCAGTTACTGCCTGGTTTGCGCACACGAACGGTATAAGATAATGGACCCGTTCCGGGAGCGGTGTGCCCTTCCCAGAAGACAGTGAAGGTGTCATTGGGTCCTGGACCATCTTTTATCTGCAGCAGTCCGGGTGGGTTAAACCCGGTGATCGTCGAAGCAGGAGCCAGGGAAACAGTCGTTTGAGCTTGAACATCGGTCCAGGATTGATGGTTGCCAACCTTGTCCGTTCCGCGTGCGCGAAATTGATAGGTCACGCCATCTTGAGCGCCATTGGCCTGGTAGGTGGTGAGAGTCGTGTTCTCAAACAAGGTTTGCCATTGTTCGCCGGATCGACGCCACTGCACATCGTAGCTGGCGATGCCGGAGCCGCTGTCTGTACCTCCCCAAGTAACTGTGAAGCTGGGTGAGGTTGTATAGGTGGGTAAGGGGTTGACGGAAACGACCGGTGCCTCGGCATCTACTGTCGTTTTGGCCTGGACACCAGTAATTGAACCCTGGTTGCCGGCGTTATCTTTCGCGCGGGCGGTGAAACTATAGGTGTGCAGATGTTCACCACCATCAAAGTTGGTTTTTGTCTCGGTGACTTGTGCGCGCCAGTCGTTCCATTTCGAGCCATTATCGTAGCTGATAAAAACATCATAATAACGAATGCCGGAGCCGGGTGAGCCGTCAGGATTGTCCGGATCATAGCCTTCCCATTTGACCTCGTAACTGCTAGGTGACCACTCAGGTAATGATTTCACATTGGCCACCGGAGGGGTGGTATCATTTGATACGGTATAATCGACGATTAAACGGGAATAAAGGCCATTGCCGGCGTCTTTGGTGAAGTAAGAACGCAGGCGATCTTGTACTGCTTCATCGCCGATGATGATAAAGCCATAATTGGTACGGCCGCCATCAACCCATTCCCGCACCATTGAGGCGACATCTGCCTCATGCCAGCCCAATTGAGAACTGGCGCTACCAATCCCGATTTCTGATCCCCATTGCGGTTGGTGTGAGTCCCATGTGACGGAATGTTCACTCCAGGAAGTCGTCAGGTAGAGGCCTTTGAAGCCCATTGATGAATCGCCGCTGGGAGTTACCCCGGCCAAATAAATGCGTACTTTGGCGCTGTTGATAACGGCATTTTTGGGGATGCTGTTCGTGTCGAATTGCAACAGCAGCCGCACAGCGCCAAGGTTTTCACCAGTCAGACTATAGCCTAACAACATGTCGCTGCGACTGCCGAAATTTGTACCTGGCTGATTGGACGAGACGAAGGTGTCTTTGGTATTGGGTAATTCGATGACGGTATTCAGACCGTCCGGGGTCACCTCTTGCTTGAGTATGACCTCGGGGCCGACGGCGCGGTTCATGATTGAATCTTGAGCGCCTACGGTAGAAACCAGGAAAACAGAAATTAACAACAATGCAATCAAGATGAGCGGTTTTCGGTTCATTTTTTTCTCCATATTGAATGTAATAAATGTGAGAATCGGCCCAAAAATATTTCCTCCTAATATTTGAAGCTACAATGGGCGATCTTAACAGACGGGACTAATAATATTCAATTTTGGTCTAGAATTCAAACAGTTGCTCGTGAATGACCAGCCATCATGAGCCCGATCTCCTCGGTAAGCTCTCGATCGGGTGGCAGTTCGCCAACAATTTCACCCTCATACATAACCAGGATGCGATCACTCAAATGGAATATCTCTTCCAATTCGGTGGAGATGAGCAAGACGGCCGATCCGGCATCCCGCGTGTGCAAGATTTGTTGTCTGACGAATTCCGTCGCCCCGATGTCAATGCCTCGGGTCGGCTGGTTAGCCAGTAAAAGACGGGGCCGGCGGTTGAGCTCGCGGGCCACAACCACTTTTTGCTGGTTACCCCCCGACAAATTGGAAATAGGTAAGTCGAGACTGCTCAGCCGCACATCAAATTCCTGCACTAATTTCTGTGCATATTCGTTAATAGCGTCAAATGTGAGGAATCCGCGCCTGGAGAAAGGTTGCTCATTATAGGCATGCAGGATGATATTTTCGGATATGTCCAGGGGCAGAACAATGGCCATTTTATGGCGGTCTTCAGGGACATGAGCGAAGCCATTCAACCCTAACTGCTTGGGGGTAAGGTCCTGGATTGCATCCCCATTCAATGTGATTTGACCGCTTTCCACGGGCAGTAATCCGGACAAAGCCAGGGCCAGTTCCGTCTGGCCGTTGCCGGAGACGCCGGCGATGCCCACCACTTCTCGCTCACGGACTTCAAAGGAAATGTGATCGACGGCCGTCAACCCGCGGTCGTTGTTGACGGTCAGATTTTGCACGGAGAGAACCACATCACCGGGGAGACCCTGCCTCTCCGGTAGTTCCATCAATACTTCACGGCCGACCATGAGCCGGGCCAGTTCCCGTGTGTCCGTCTCGATTGTATTGACGGTTTCCACCTTGTGTCCATCGCGCAGCACGGTTACGCGGTCGCTGATCGCCATCACTTCTGCCAGCTTATGGGTGATGAAGATGATGGTCATGCCCTGGTCGGCCAGGTCGCGCAAGAATTTGAGCAGTTGCTCTGTTTCTTGTGGTGTGAGAACGGCTGTCGGTTCATCAAGAATCAGCAAATCAACGCCATGATACAGCACCTTCAAAATTTCCACCCGCTGTTCTTCCCCCACCGATAAACTGCTGACCAGGGCATCCGGATTGATTTGCAAACCAAATTTATCGCTCAACCGCTTGATCTCGATGGAACGATCCTTCATATCATTCAGCACCTTCCAGGACTTATCCTGTCCGAGAATGATATTCTCCGTGACGGTCAGCGTAGGTACAAGCATGAAATGTTGGTGAACCATGCCGATGCGGTAGCGGATGGCATCCTTTGGTGAATGAATATGGACTTCCTGACCCTTGTAGAAAATTCGGCCGGAATCGGGCCGGTGCAAACCATAAAGAGTGCTCATCAACACCGTTTTCCCCGCTCCATTTTCACCAAGCAGACAATGAATTTCCCCTTCCAGGACTTCTAAATTGATATCTTGATTGGCCACGGTCCCTGGAAAAGTTTTGACTATATTTTCCATGCGCAAAATCATATTGTTCATGAGTGTCCTCTACGGTTCATAAGGAACAGCCAATGCCTTAGGAGCGTTGGTCCTGCCACGTAAGGTTAACAAAACGACAATCGTTGCCACATAGGGAAGAACCTGGAAGGCCTGGTAAGGAACCGCCAGGTCGGACACGGCTTGCAGGCGTAACCCCAGAGCGAAGAAAAATCCAAAGATGATAGAAGCCCAAAATGCGCCGCGTGGCGTCCAGCGGCCGAATACGACGACCGCCAGGGCGATGAAGCCGCGCCCGGATGTGATGCCCTCCACAAACTGGTTGGTGTGGGCGATGGTCAGATATGCTCCGGCGACAGCGGTTAAGGTCGTGCCAATGATCACACCAACATAACGGGTGCGAGCTACGCTGATGCCGACAGTATCGGCCGCTTTGGGATGTTCACCAACGGAGCGCACCGACAACCCGAAGGCCATCTTATATAAAAGAAAAGAGGCAACCGGAATTAGCAGCAGCGTGCCGTAGACCATCCAATTTTGCCGGAAAAATGCTTCGCCCAAAAAGGGTAGATTGCTCAGGAAAGGTAGGTCTAAAACGGGCACAGTGCGCACGGCATTTTCCGTACCCACGAACAAGGCGCGGAACAAAAAGCCGGTCATGCCCAGGCCAAGTAAGTTAAAAGCCACACCGACAACGATCTGATTGGCTTTGATGGTTACAGTGAACAAGGCAAAAATCAAACCGGCGATCATGCCCACCAGGATGGTTATGCCGAGACCGATCATTAAATTGTCTGTGTAAAGAACGGAGGCAAACCCGGTGAAGGCACCAATAAGCATGATACCCTCTAAGCCGATGTTCAATACTCCGGATCTTTCCGTGAAAACCTCGCCAACGGCGGAGTAGATTAATGGCGTGGCCATTCGCCAGGTGGCGGCCAGTAAACTGGGGATGAGAACCATTAATTCCATCTACTCAAGCTCCCCTTCGATTGGCGAATTTCATGCGGTAAACTGCAAACGTGACGACAGACAAAATCACCAGCCCTTGAATGGTGAAGACCATCACCGATGGAATACCGGCGCTGATCTGCATCACCTCCGAACCAGACCGCAGCGCGCCAAATAAGATACCTGAAAATATCACACCCAAAGGGTTATTATTGGCCAATAACGCCACCGCGATAGCGGTGAAACCATATCCCGGTGAAAATTGCTGGTACAGGCGGAAGGTTAAGCCCATCACTTGAATAGCCCCGGCCAATCCGGCAGCACCGCCGCTCAAACCCATAGCCAGAAGGATATTGCGGCTGACATTGATGCCGGCGTATTGGGCAGCATCAGGATTGTGGCCGACGACGCGGATGGCATACCCGCTGCTGGTTTTAAAGAGAAACAGGTAGGTCAGGATGGCAACGAGGATAGCAATGAGGAATCCGATATGCAGCCGGGTCGGGGGCAGAAAGCGAAAGAGCCGCGCCGACTCGGCAATTTGCGCCGTCTGGGGAAATTTGCCCGCTTCCTCGATTAAGGGACCGGTTACCAGGTAGCCTGTGCCGATGATGGCGATATAGTTTAACATGATCGTGGTCACGATTTCGCTGGCCCCAAATCGAACCTTGAACCAGCCGGCCATCATCCCCCAAAATGCGCCTCCGGCGATGCCCAGCAGCAGGACCAGGGGGACAAGAACGATGGCAGGAAGATCGCCTAAATAGATGCCGGCCACAGCGCCACAGACACCGCCGGCATAGAATTGCCCTTCGGCGCCAATGTTCCAAATATTGGCCCGGAAGGCAACCGTCAACCCGGCACCGATGATGATTAGTGGGGTAGCCTGTAAGAGCACCTCGGTGATGACCCGGACGTCACCAAAGGAACCTCTAATCAATGTGGTAAAGGCGCGAACGGGATCGAAACCGGCCAGCAATAGGATGATCCCGCTGGCCAGGAAGGCGATTAGAATGGCGGCAATAGGTGCACCGATGCTCCAAAGAATCTTGCTAATGCGGGTTTGGGAATCGGAAGCAGGCAGGTCACTATGCTGCTCGGGGGTGAGGACGGCCGTCTGTGCCTCACTTCCATCTTTATTGGCCATCCGTCCTCCTAACTATTGCTTTCATTAATCTAAAGAAGAAGGATGCCAACTTGGATTAGTTGGCATCTTATTCAGGCTTCTAATCGACATCTGGCAGGGTATCAATAGACCCATCAATGATGCCCTGTTGGGCTTCCTCTACCGCATCCAATACTTCTTGAGGGAGAGGATTATCGTCATTGAATTCAATCCACATCACATCTTCATTGGCCAGGCCGAACTCGATGTTACTCTCAGGATCAAATGTCCCTTCTTTTACCTGGCGGGCGATATTGACGATGCCCTGGCCATAATCGGCAAAGTAATTGCCGTAGATATTGTTGGGAGCTTTATCGGTGAAATCCCCAAAGGCACCAAAGGTGCCAATTTCAGATCCTGCTTCATCAACCGCCTGCAAGACACCCAGACCGGCCACATCGGCATCAGGAACAACAAAGGTCGCCCCTTCGGCCATCATACTCAATGCCGCTTCTTTGGCCGCGGCCGAATCGGTGAAATTTCCGATAAACGTGCCGCTCACTGGAAAATCAGGATCCACACTTTTCGCCCCTTCTTCAAAACCGGTTAATGCCTCTGAAATGGGGGGGATCTCCATTCCGCCAACGAAACCGGCCCTGTCGGAAGTCAAGGCGGCAATCACGCCCATCAAGTAAAACGGCTGACTGGAATCCGTATTCAAGCCAACGACATTTCCTTCATGAATACGACTGCTGGAAATGAAAAAGGCCGTATCCGGATATTCTTGAGAGACGGTCAAGGCTGCGTCCTGAAATTCAAAGCCGTGACCTAAAATCATGTCATACCCTTCACTGGCGTAATCCCGAAAGGCTTTTTCAAAAGAGGCCGGATCTTGCTCCAATTCGACATAACTGATTTCGGCATCCAACTCTTCTTCAATGCGCAGCATCGCATTGTAAGCGATGCTGTTCCAGCCGTCATCATTAACCGATCCGGGGCTTAAAAGCCCGACTTTAAAAACATCATCTTCAGCAGGTGCAGCGGCCTGTCCTCCACAGGCCGCTAATACCAAACCAACCAACAATAGAACGATCAACAAGCCGTAACGATTTTTCATCTTTCCTTTCTCCCAATTGCTTAAATATTGTGTTACCTAAAATTTGACAACTTTTTACTAAATGGTTTTCGCCCATATATCAAGTGAAAAGTTGTCAAATTTCTTTGGTGTATTGCAATTAAAAATATATTTCCTCAAATGAACCCATTGTTTTCAATGTTGGCTGAACAATCACTGCGATTAGAATCACCTCCTTTAAACCTGGGGGTGTAACCCTGTAAAACAAACATTCCTGTTTGTTTCTTACGCAAACTGGAAAGTTTACGTTACAAATTCTGCGCAAATTGTAGAACAAATTGCCTAATTTGTTCTCTGCGCAAAAAAGGCTTTTTACGTTACAGGCGCAAACTGGGGAGTCGCGCACCTGTTAGACACGGTTCACATCATGAGAATGGCTTTCCGCCATGCCCGCTGAAGTAACCATCACAAATTCCGCTTTTTCTTGTAATTCAGCGATGGAGCGCGAGCCACCATAACTGAGACCTGAGCGCAAGCCGCCGACCATCTGGTAAATCAACTCATGGACATTGCCCCGGTAGGGAACGACGGCCTCAACCCCTTCCGGAATCACTTTGTCCCATTCCTCCTGACTTTCGGCGCTTTCGCCGTTTTCTTCATCTGCCTTTTTTCGCCCAATGGCAGCGCCCAGTGATGCCATTCCACGCACAACTTTAAATTTTTGGCCGTTGCGGATGACGGGTGAACCCGGCGCTTCTTCACAGCCGGCGAACAGGCTACCGATCATGACGGTGCTCGCGCCGGCGGCCAATGCTTTGACCACATCTCCGGAGGTTCTAATGCCACCATCGGCGATAACCGGAATATTTTTGCCCGTGTCTTTGACGCCACGAACGCTATCAATGATGGCGGTGATTTGGGGAACGCCGAAGCCGGTAACGATTCTTGTCGTACAAATGGACCCTGGTCCGATGCCCACTTTGATGCAATCAGCCCCCGCTTCGGTCAATTCGCGGGCGCCCTCTCGCGTCGCCACATTTCCGGCGACTATTTGAGCGGCGGGAAAATTGCGCCGCAGGTTTCTCACCATGTCGATGCTATGATCGGCATGGCCGTGGGCGATGTCCAATACCAGCACATCGGCGCCGGCGGCCAGAAGTTTTTCTGCGCGATCCATATCCTCCGGTTTCACACCGACGGCGGCTCCAACACGTAGGCGACCTTTTTCATCTTTTGTCGCGTCCGGGTGTTGTTTCTGTTTCATTAAATCTTGAGCTGTGATAAGTCCAACGAGCCGGCCATCTTCATCCAGCAGAGGAAGTTTTTCCAGGCGATGTTCATGAAGAATGGTTTGCGCTTCGCTCATGGTTATATCCGGTGATGCGCTGATGATTTGATCGGGTAAGGTCATGACAGTGCTAACCGGGGTGTGATTATTGGTAGCAAATAAGACATCTCGCTGAGTCACTAAACCAACGCCGGCTCCCTCCAGACCCATAACGACTAAGCCGCCTACGCCAAATTCATCCATCATCGCCCGCGCCTTGCTAATGGGTGTATCCTGATGGATGGTGTACGGATCGTCAATTTGAAAAGACTCCGCTCTTTTGACCTGTTTAATCTGCAACGCCTGGCGCTCAGCGCTCATAAAGCGATGGAGGATTCCGATGCCACCACTCCTGGCCATGGCAATGGCCATTGGCGCCTCGGTGACGGTATCCATGTTGGCGCTGATGATGGGAATTTTCATGGCGATGGATGGGGTAAGACAACTGTCGGTCTGCACATCTTTTCTGGATGCAAAAGGGGATCGCCTGGGGACGAGCAGGACATCATCAAAGGTTAAAGCTCTTTTTTTTCTTATTTTCATGTTCACTCTCCAACGGCCGACAAAATAGTGTTTACTCTTTTCAACGCCTCATCCGGCAGAGACGTGCGCTCTACATCCCATTCAAGTGGCATGGTAGCGTCGAGCCCCAGCTTGGCTGACATGCCATCAACTGCAGAGGGATCGAGCCGGTTGCAGAAAACTTTGGGCACAACAAACATATCCGTGTCGGCCTGAAACCGGGTAGCTAAGGCCCAAAGCACTTCTTCTTCATTATAAATATCAATATCCTCATTGACTGCAATGGCTAGTTTGATATAGGCATCCAGTCCAAAGAGGAGCATCAAGGCGTAGCGCGCCTGACCTTCGGCCGTCTTCTTGAATGAGAAGTAGGCATGGAAATGGGTGCCTGACCGGGGGTAGTTGAGCGCCTTTAAGGTCGGCAGGACTTCCTTCAATCTTTCAAAGACATGCGCTTCTTTGGCCACGCGGCCTAACAACAGGTGCTCGTTAGAATAGCCGGGAATGATGTCTAGAAAAATCGGATCGGCGCGGCGTGTAATCGCCTTGACGACAAACACATTTCGAGTGGAACGGAAGGTAGAATAGCCGGTGTATTCCCCAAAAGGACCTTCATCCTCATGCGTATTGGCCAGGATTTCTCCTTCCAGGACGATTTCAGCATTGGCCGGAACTTCCACATCGATCGTTTTGCATTTTACCAATTCAACCGGCTCTTTTAGCAGCCCGCCGGCGATGTCCAGTTCATCGACCTCCATAGCCACTTTGGCTGCGGCCGCCAGGTGAACGGCCGGATGAGCGCCCAAGACAACCGCCACTTCCAGGTTTCGGCCGCGTTCCGCGCAGCGCAGCAGATGATCCCAGATGTGGCCGCGCGAATGTAAGCTGGCCCCGAAGCGGTTATTGCCTTTCATCTGCAATCGCTGGTAGCTCAAATTGCGCACACCGGTGTCAGGGTCTTTGCAGATCAAGATGCCGGAACCGATGTACCGGCCGGCATCTTGCTGGAAATGGCGGCTGATCGGCAATGTGCTGACATCAACTTCATCGCCGCTAATCACCACTTCCTGTACCGGCCCGGTTTGCACGATTTGTGCCGGGATAGGGTTTTCCTCCGCATGCAGCCAGGTGCGATTAAATTCGGCTGCACTCTGCGCACCGGCCATCCAGGCGATACGTTCACGGTCGGCGAACAGATTGGCGATCACCGGCATGGCAAAGCCCTCCGGATTATTCATCTCCAGGACCGGGAAACGGCCATTCTTCTCCAGTTCTAAGACCAGGGCCGTGGGCGTATAGTCCAGGTCAATAAGTTCGTCCAGGGTCAAAACCTGGCCGGCCGGCAAAGAAGCGAGAAAGTCTCTCAATGAACTCATAATGGAATGCTGCACAATTCAGCGGCGTTGCCACCGATCATTTGATAAACCTCGTCCTTGCTCGCGCCCACACCAAGCGGGGGAGGCAGATGGAGGTTGGTCACCAGGCGTAAAGCCTGGCCTAGTGCGGCCGGCGAACAGTCGCTTTCATAAATGATTTTACCCGGACCCAGCGCATAATACATTTCAATTATTTCCGGGGTCTGCACCCAACTGCTGCCCAGGTAAACATTGTCATGGGTTTTGGCCAGCAATATGGCGTCCAGCGCATTGCTGGGCACATTATTAGCCCCGGAGTGGGCGCAAATGATGGGTATATCGGGAAACGCTTCGGCCACCGGCGCGATCTGCGCCGGGAAAGAGTATGGCGCTTCCCCCATGTGAATCATCAGCGGTACATGCAACTCCCGGCAGAGTTCAAACACCGGGTAAATCATCTTCTTGCCGGCTTCTCCCGGAGAGGGGCGGTAGGTGGGCAGGTAATAGTTGTGCATGCTGGGATGGAGCTTAAGCATGACAATATTGTATTCATCTTTCCAGACACGAATGCAATCAAACTGGTCGTTCAAATCATAGCGCGGGTTGATGACCGGGTTGAAAAAAAGGCGATCCGGGTATTTTTTGATACTTTCCAGGACATATTGGTGCGATTCTTCAATGCTGCGGTGATCGACCGATGTTAAGCCTAAGCCGGTCATGACGACCGCTTTTTCGACCCGTTTGGTTTCGCCCATGACGTCGTAACCACGATCAAGGGTTTCGAGCAGTTCCTCGGCGTAAAAATGGGGACCCCAGCCCCAGACCGGTTCGCGATGGGGAATAATATGGCAGTGGGGATCGATGACTGTGTATTTCATATGGGTTCCTCTTCAAAATCGAGGTGACAGTCACTTCTAAAGTGACTGTCACCTGGGAATTATACAAATTGCATATCCAATAATCCTGCCAAATTTCCGCCCATCACCTTGCGTGTGTCCTCATGGCTCAGGTTCATACCGACCGGCGGGTCCAGGGTTAACGCCTCTTCTATGTTCAGAAGTTGGTGAGTAGGTTCCAACGGTGGGCAGTTGCTGCCGAAAATAACCCGTTCCGCACCGACTGAGTGGATGGCTTCGATGAGCATATGGGGCATGGCAAAGCTGGTCTCAATATAGACATTGTCATGCCGGCTGAGAACCAACAGGGCTTCGATAGTGAACATCTCCCCTTGAGTTCCCAGGTGGCCGATGATGATCTTGACATCTGAAAATTCACCGGCGACGAAATCGACGGTTGCCGGAAGGGAATAGGGCTGCTCCCCGGTGTGAATATAAACCGGAATGTTTAACTCGCGGGCGGCTTCAAAGAGGGGATAAAGCATTTGCTTAGAGCTTTCCCCCTCGCTGGGTGTTTGAATGGGCAGCCAATATTTGTGGAGTGAGGGGTGAATGTACATCATGCGAAAGCCATGATCCCGGACCA
>JANQGC010000050.1 GCA_028277515.1 Anaerolineae bacterium | reverse complement strand
GCTGTGACATGCCCTTAACCTATCACCGGCCGCGCATGATGCTCAGTTGCCATCACTGCGGCAGGCATGAGCCACCGCACAGCAATTGTCCGAACTGTGGCTCGAAGCGGATCAAATATTTCGGCTTGGGAACGGAAGAAGTTGAAGTAAGGGTACAAAAGCGATGGCCGAATTCCCGCATCACCCGTTGGGACCGGGATACGACAGCGGGTAAAGATACGCATGAAAAGCTGTTGGCCAGTTTTATTGAGCGGGAATCAGATATATTAGTGGGCACCCAGATGATTGCGAAGGGACTTGATCTGCCATTTGTCACCCTGGTGGGTGTCATATCGGCCGATGTATCCATCGGACTGCCGGATTACCGTACGGGTGAAAGGACATTCCAATTATTAGCGCAGGTTGCCGGCCGGGCCGGACGCGGTTTGTTAGGTGGACGCGTCATCATCCAGACTTACCAACCGGATCATTATGCCATTCAAGCGGCCTCCGAGCATGATTATGCCTCCTTTTACCTGGAAGAAATCGGATTTCGCACCCAACACATGCTGCCCCCGTTCCGCCGCCTGGCTAAGCTTGTTCTTGCCGATCCGATAGCCGAGCGAGGTAAGCGCCAGGCGGAAAGCCTGGCCAGGGAATTAAAAGTGCATATTCGTAAGAAGGTGGCCGGAGCCACAGAAATCATCGGGCCGGTCCCGCCTTTTTTTAGCCGGGTGGATGCTCGTTATCGCTGGCAGATTATTTTACGGTCGCCCAATCCCGCAGAATTATTGGAGGATTTTCCCCTTCCGCGGAATTGGACGTTGGAAATTGATCCGTTGAGCACCCTCTAAGTGAAAATACCCCCGGACGGACTCGAACCATCATCGATCGCTTAGGAGGCGATTGCTCTATCCTTTGAGCTACGGGGGCATGAAAAACCAGTGTGTTGTGGTTACAATAAGCTGTGGGTATTATAACAGATGATGAATCCTCAAGCATCGGAACAATTGCCGTTTTTTGTTTATGGCACATTGCTCCCCAATCAACCTAATTTTGGCTTATGGGGTAGTTTTGTTATAGAAAGTAAAACAGCCTTTTTAGATAATAGCCAGATTTTTGATATGGGGTATTATCCCATGTTAGTTGCCGGTCTTGAGGGTCGTGTAACCGGCAAATTAATTACAATCGATCGCCTGGTTTACGACAAGATTTTGGCCCGGATTGACAGCCTGGAAGAATACGATCCGGACCAGGTTGACCAATCAACCTACCGGCGGGTATGTAGGGGGGTGAGGTTGACTTCCGGGGAAAAGGTAGATGCCTGGGTCTATGAGGGGGATATTCAATCAGTGAATGGGTCGCGACAAATTATTAGCGGCGACTGGCAAGATTATGTTCGGGATCGCCAGGCCGAAATTTTGAACTGGTGGCAAGCAATTGATACACTGTTCGGCCACCACAAGTAATGATCAATGATGAATGGCAACCGCTGCTAGGCCATATTTATTGTGGGTAAATAGGTTAGGAAAGTAGAAAATTATGAAAAGAATAGGCGTATTAACCAGTGGTGGGGATGCGCAAGGTATGAACTCTGCTGTACGTTCGGTCGTGCGTTCAGCTTTAGAAAGAGGAGCTGAGACATTCGCCGTTTATGAAGGCTACCAGGGCATGGTTGATGGCGAAGAATTTATAAGGCCCATTAACTGGAGCGATGTTGGGGGGATTTTACATCTGGGTGGTACCATGATAGGTTCTGCGCGCTGCCAGGAATTTCGCGAAAGAGAAGGCAGGCGCAGGGCTGCTTATAATTTGGTACAAAACGGCATCGAAGCATTGGTGGTTATCGGTGGTGATGGCAGTTTGACTGGTGCGCACATTTTGCAGCAAGAATGGACTGGATTGCTGGCGGAATTGGTGGAAATAGGCCAGATTTCTCAGCAGATGGCCGATGTAAACCAGTCACTTACCATCGCCGGTATGGTTGGCTCCATTGACAATGATATGCATGGTACGGATATGACCATTGGCGCGGATACGGCACTGCACCGCATTGTGGATGCGATTGTTAACATCACCAGCACGGCCGCCAGCCACCAACGTACTTTTGTAGTGGAAGTGATGGGCCGTCGTTGTGGATACCTGGCCTTGATGAGCGCCCTGGCTACTGGAGCGGATTGGGTGTTAATTCCTGAGTTTCCTCCTGATATTGATGAATGGGAAGAGAAAATGTGCGAAATCCTGCAAAAAGGTCGCGAAATCGGCCGGCGTGACAGCATTGTGGTTGTCGCTGAAGGCGCACAAGACCGAAATGGCAACCTTATTACCAGCGATCAAGTCAAGAAAGTTCTAGAAGAACGTTTGGGGGAAGATACACGGGTGACGGTTCTCGGTCATGTGCAGCGCGGCGGTTCGCCAAGCGCGTACGATCGCATTATGAGCACGCTTGTGGGAGCTGAAGCTGTTGAAGCTGTTTTAAGTGAGGAGCAGCAAGAAGAACCACTTGTCATTGGTGTGCAGGGCAATACAGTCACCAGGACGCCGTTGAGCAAATGTTTACAAGATACCCGGGCGGTCGCAGAAGCTATCGAAGAACAGAATTATGATAAAGCGATGATCTTAAGAGGCACAAGCTTCAAGGAAAATTTTCGCATGTACCGGACCCTGGTGCGCACGTTTCCTCGCGATCCGCAACCGGGACAACGGCGACTGCGAATTGCTGTCATGCACGCCGGTGGCCCGGCACCGGGAATGAATACGGCGCTAAGATCTGCCGTTCGTCTCGGTGTAGACAAAGGTCATGTGATGTTTGGTGTTTCCGGTGGTTTTAGGGGTTTAGTTGATGGCGAAATTAAAGAGCTGTCTTGGATGAATGTTGCCGGGTTGGCTCCTAGAGGGGGTGCGGAATTGGGAACGAGCCGATACATGCCAAGAGGACGGGATTATTATACGATTGCCAAGACTTTAGAAGAGCACCAGATTGAAGGGTTGCTCATGATTGGAGGTTGGTCCGGTTATTTATCAATCCTCGATCTTTTTGAGCAGCGGTCCCATTATCCCGCTTTTGATATTCCAATGGTTTGTCTTCCGGCGTCGATCAATAATAATTTACCGGCGACTGATTTTAGCGTCGGTGCTGACACAGCGTTAAACAGTATTGTTTGGGCCGTGGATCGTATTAAGCAATCGGCCGTTGCTTCACGACGAGCGTTTATTGTTGAAGTAATGGGGCATTACTGCGGATACCTGACATTGACAGGGGCTATCGCTACCGGAGCCGAACGAGCTTATTTGCATGAGGAAGGAGTCACCTTACAAGACATGTTGAACGATGTCAATGAACTAATAGACGGCTTCCTTAAAGGCAAACGCCTTGGTCTGGTCATCCGCAATGAAAAGGCCAATGAGATGTATGATACTTCATTTATGGCCGCACTTTTTGAAGAAGAGGGGGGAGATTTGTTTGATGTGCGCCAGGCTATATTAGGTCATTTGCAGCAAGGAGGTAATCCTTCGCCGTATGATCGCATTATGGCGACACGTTTTGCCGCAAAATCAGTTGAATATTTAGTGCAACAAATTCAGGAACAGGAATATACAAGCGCTTGCATCGGCCAGGTGGGTGGTATTATTCAGTTTAAGGATTTGCGTGACATCCCACGTATGCTTGATTTAGCCCATGCCCGACCAAAGAAACAGTGGTGGATGAGATTGCGAGAAATTGCGCGCATCATGGCCCAGCCTGAGCCACAGTGGGATAAAAAACATTTACTATAAGGAGAATTTATGATGACAAGTAATAATAACAGGGGCGTCATTGCTATATTGACCGGGGGTGGGGATGTCCCCGGTTTGAACCCGGCTATTCGTGCGATTACGATTCGTGCTCTGCGAGAAGGTTTCAAGGTGATTGGCCTGCGCCGAGGATGGGCCGGTGTTCTCGAAATTGTTCAGGATCAGGAGTATGATAATTCTTATAATTTCATCACCCTTACTGAAGAGATTGTAAACAAGGCCGGACGGACTGGCGGAACATTCTTGCATAGTTCGCGTACCCGACCCAGTCACGTCGCCAAAGAAAATGTTCCCGATCATTTGAAAGATAGTTATCAAGATGAGATAAATGACTTGACGCCGGAGGTGCTGAAAAACCTGGAATGGTTAGGTGTTGATTATTTAATCCCGATCGGCGGTGATGATACGTTGAGTTATGGTGTCCGCCTATATAAAGAGGGTGTAAAGGTCGTGGCCATTCCAAAGACAATGGATAATGACGTACCGGGAACGGATTACTGCATCGGCTTTAGTACATGCGTGACACGAACGATTGAGATGGCCAACCGCCTGCGCACTTCTGCCGGCTCTCATGAACGATTTTTGATTTTAGAGGTGTTCGGCCGTTACGCGGGATTTACTGCTATGCTGCCAACCATGGCCGGTGCAGCGCATCGCTGTGTCATTCCGGAATACAAATTCGATGTCGAATCACTCACTGAACTGCTGGTCGCCGATCGGGCTAAAAACCCTAGCAGCTACTCAGTGGTCATTGTTTCCGAGGGGGCCATGTTTGAAGGGGGTGAGATGGTTTTCCAAAACCAGGAAAAAGATGCTTACGGCCATATGAAACTGGGCGGGATTGGCGACCTGTTATCGGCCAAATTAAAAGAAGTGTCGCCAAAATTCAATAATGGAAGGCGAGTGAATACGATATACCAAAAGCTGAGTTACCTGGTGCGCTCAGGTGATCCGGACGCCATTGACGCAATCGTGCCCATGGCATTTGGTAATCTTGCTTTGGATCTCATTCTACGCGGAAATCATGGACGCTTGGTGGTGCTCAAAAATGGACGATATGATAATATGCCCGTGGATGTTGTCACCAGTTCATCGAAAGTTGTCGATATTCGTAAACATTATAATACGGAACGGTTACGCCCTGTTTTCAAGAGTTTCGAGATGAAGCCATTATTTATCATGACCAGTGAGCTTGAGTAGGTCATCTTTTTTTGTTTGCTTGATTCAACTCAGCCAAATAGTTGTTGGGTCATTTGGCCGGTGATGGAAGGTAGTGGGATCTTTTTTAAGAACCCACATCAATGATGGTGGAGCGCGGATTGCGACATGCTGCGCTCCCCAACTGGCTATCTTGGGGAAGGACTCATCGTTAGCGAAGCATAATAATGCCCTGGGCTTCTTGACACAATAATGATATCGAATTTACAATAACCAAAAATAATAAACACAACAGGTGATTAAAATACAAGGACGCTTAACATCATAGCGGATGGAATATAAGGATTATTACAAGATTTTGGACGTCTCCAAAGACGCTGACGACAAGACCATTAAACGTGCATATCGCCAGTTAGCACGCAAGTACCACCCGGATAAAAATCCCGGAGACAAGAAAGCTGAAGAGACATTCAAGGAAATAAATGAGGCGTATGAAGTTCTCGGTGACAGTGCGAACCGGGCTAAATATGATCGTCTTGGGCGCAATTATCATCGCTATCAACAGATGGGTGGTAATGGCGCTGATTTTGATTTCTCCCAATGGTTTAGCGGGGCTGGCGGAGGCGCACAAGGCCGCGTTCATGTCGATATTGGCGATTTATTTGGCGGCGGGTTTTCTGACTTTTTTAATGCCGTTTTCGGAGGCGGTGCATCGCGAGGGGCTACGATGGGGCAGGACAGTATGTTCAACCAAATGAGGGGACAAGGACCTGATCTCGATGTGCAGCAAACAATTGATATTACCTTGGAAGAAGCTTACCAGGGTACGACCCGCAGAATCCAACAAAATGGTTCGCAATTTACGACGAAGATTCCCCCAGGATCGAAGACAGGAACCAAAGTGCGACTACGCGGAAAAGGGCATTCTGGTCCAAATGGCCAGGGTGATCTTTATCTTGTTGTGAATGTCAAACCACATGATATGTTTGAGCGAGCTGGTAACAACTTAAAAGTTGAAGTCCCGGTTGAGGTAGTGACCGCCGTCTTAGGCGGAAAAGTTGAAGTTCCTACTATGGATGGCTCCGTGCAACTAACTATTCCATCCGGAACACAAGGGGGACAACTGTTTCGTTTAAAGGGCAAGGGAATGCCCTTTTTGCGTGATGGAAAGAAATACGGCGATTTGATGGCGCGTGTGCGGATTAGCATACCTAAGGATATCAGCCCAGACCAGCGTCACCTATACCAACAATTGGCTGATACAGTCTGATATTCCATTTTTCCGGCGACTTTAAATTTTTAGCTGGAGTTAATTAACCTTATGACCCGATTATTACGGCACCCACTCTTGATTCTCATTTCATTATTGCTAATGGCGACCATTGCTTGTGGGCTGCCCAATATTTCAGCCCCAAATAGTGCGGCAGTTGATGAAGAAGCGCTTATCCGAGAAGTTGTGGCAACTGTAGAAGCCGGCTTGCCTGAACCGCAAGAGCCGGTTGATCAACCAATTGCCGAACTGCCCACGGTAACAACGACTCAATTGACGCCAATCGACTTAAATTTACAAGATACATTAATTAATGTTTACGCGCGGGTCAACCCGGCAGTGGTACATATTTTTGTTTTTGACGAAATTGATGAGACATCTTTGCCTTTAGGAACGGGCAGTGGTTTTGTTTATGATGACGAAGGTCACATTGTGACCAATAACCATGTTGTTGCTGATGGTGAGCGGTTTGAGGTTTCGTTCTCAAATGGTGAGCACCGGGAAGCTACGCTCGTCGGTACGGATGTTGACAGTGACCTGGGTGTTTTAAAGGTTGATAGCTTGCCGGATGATATCCGGCCGATTCCATTAGGCAATTCGCGCAATGTTATTGTGGGCCAGTTTGTAATCGCCATCGGCAACCCGTTTGGAGAAGCGGGATCGATGAGCATTGGCGTTGTTAGTGGGCTTGGACGAACGCTGCAATCACAACGAATTGCCGAGGGCGGTGGGCGCTACTCACTGCCTGAGGTCGTTCAAACCGATGCTGCTATTAATCCCGGTAATTCCGGCGGCCCGCTGCTTAGCTTAGATGGCGAGGTGATCGGGGTGAACAGCGCTATATCGACGCGCACAGGAACCAATTCAGGGGTTGGATTTTCAATTCCTGTCAATGCTGTGCGGCAGATTGTGCCCAAGTTGATCAGTGATGGCACGTATGAGTATCCGTTTATGGGTGTACGGATGCTTAGTCTGGATCTTGAACTACAAGAACAATTAGATTTATCTCAGTTAAACGGTGCTTATGTCACCGAAGTAACCCTAGATTCTCCAGCCGAAGAGTCCGGTTTGGTTGGCAAAAATGGTCCCGGGGGTGATTTAATCATTGCCGTCGATGAACAGCCGGTGGACAATTCTGATGACCTGATTGCCTATCTTGTTTTTGAAACCAGGGTAGGGGACACTATTGAGCTTACTGTCCTTAGAGAAGGTGAGGAGGTTGTTATTCCATTAACTTTGGGTGCACGGCCATAAACAGGTTTTGTGAACTGTTGTTGCGCTGCCAGGCGTATAAATAATTTATATCATGAGCCGGGAATTTGGTCCTTTATTTGGAACTATTACCTTATCAAGGCTCAATTATTTAGGAGTAGGAGGTATCCATGTTTACCCAAGATCATTTGCAAGAGTTATTAGATTTTTCCGCAAAGAATTCTGCTGTAGTCAGCATGTATCTGGACACGGATCGCGCCCAACAGCCCGCGGACATGACAAAATTGCAAGTGAAAGGATTGCTTAAAGAGCTTAACGGGTCAAATGAAGATGATGCCGATGTAATCGAACGCTACCTCGATCACAGTTACGATTGGACCAAGCCTGGGTTGGCCTTGTTTTCATGTGCTTCCCATGAATTTTTCAAGGTTTACCCGGTCGGTGTGGCTTTCCGGAACAGGCTGCGCGTCGGCCAAAAACCTTATGTGAAACCATTAGCCCATCTTCTGGATAATTATGCTTATTATGGCGTCATTTTGGTTGATCGTGTGGGCGCCCGTTTCTTTGAATATAACCAGGGTGAGTTGGTGGAAACAGATGGTTTTATGGGCGAAGATGTGCGCAAATTGAAAAAGGGTGGAGGCTCTTCGGCTGTTGGTGTGCGGGGAGGTCCGCGAGGTGTGCAAGGTGGCAGCCGGCGTGAAGAAGAGGTCGCACAAAGAAATATGCGTGATGCGGCCGATGCTGCCGGGCGATTTTTTAGCCGTAAACCCATACGCCGCTTGTTCCTGGGGGGTACGGCCGAAAATGTGGCTCAATATCGAGATATGCTATCTAAACAGCTACAAAGCTGTATGGCCGGAACCTTCGCCGTTGATATGACAGCCGGTGAGCATGAAGTGCGTAAACTCGCTTTAGATTTACTGCGTGAGGCAAACCAGGAGCGTGAGAATCGCCTTGTAGATGCGATGATTACCAATCACGCTAAAGGAACCAATGCGATGATCGGGCTTGATGACACATTACAAGCCATATCGGACAAACGCGTGCAAACCTTAATTATCAGTGATGGGTTGCGCGTGCCCGGTTATGTAGAAGAGGAGGCGGGATTTGTCGTTGCCAACCTGGCCCGCAGCCCGTTGAGCGACCGGGAGATGAGGGAGGTCGATGATGTTATTGATTCGGCCGTCGGCTTAACGATAGCTCAAGGAGGAACCGTCGAGGTCATCGCTGACAATCCTGACCTGGAAGGGGCAGGTCGAATCGGTGCTATATTGCGATACTGATTACCGATAACTGTTTTATTCAGATATTGGGATGAGGGTTTTTTATCCTCATCCCATTATTATTAGGGGAGGGATTCACAGACAACACCATCGCCACCGCCATCAAGTCGGTGGATATCTTCCCCGGTTTGATCCTGACAAATTTCAAAGCAAGTCTGGGCGGCGGTCTGGGTATCGAAGTCATCACAATTATAGGTATTTTTGGCGCAGGTTGTGCAATCATCCGGTAAATCTTGCATGGTCGGTAGTCCCCAAAGCCCTCTTTTGTTTTCTCGCGCGTCTTGTTGTAGGGAAAGAAGGTTTTCTGTTTCAGCCACATCGGGTGGAAAAGTGACTACCTGCCCATATCCCTGGCTGATTAATTCGGCATTGACAAATGTACCATCAGGTAAATAGATGTAGCGCAGCAGGCGGCCGAAACGATCCGTTTCTGAGACATCTCGTACCAGGATTATTTCCTGCCCTTCGACCAGTGCCTTGTTGGCATCGGTTGCTTCCTCATAAAAAGGTTTGTCTCGCTCCGGTGTGTCAACGCCAATGTAGCGAACAGTGAATGGGTCTCCTGCTAAATCCACCTCAATCGTGTCTCCATCAACAACGAACAGTACCTCTGCCCTTTGTCCGTCTGGCGGCGGTTGGGAAGCGGAAGCGGCATCTTCGGAAGGTAGGGATGGATCTTGGGAAACAGGCGAACAGGCAGAAAAGATGATAAGGAGAATGGGGAACAAAAAATAAGTAGCCAATTTGTACATGGGCGGGATTATACAACTTTCATTCTAGATAATGTATAATGAATCGCTGTTATATCATCGTAATAGGTGCAAGGGGCCTTTTAATTCCCCATTCCAAAATTCTAAATACATGTTTGCATGTGCCAAGCATTTGTAATCTGAGTTGAAAAGTTTTTTGTAAAGAGATAAGGGATCGTAATGAAAGCGTTTGTGACCGGTGGCGCCGGCTTTATTGGCAGCCATGTTGTGCGCAAATTATTGAATAAAGATTTTAAAGTCGTGGCCTTAGCGCGATCAGTGGAAAGTGCAGCAAAGCTGGAACGCATGGGCGCTGAAGTCGTCATGGGTGATGTGACACACATGGCCTCAATGCGTGAAGGGATGCAGGACAGCGACCTGGTTTTCCATATGGCAGGCATGTATGAGATTGGCGGTGTTGACCGTGACAAAATGGAAATGATCAATGTTGGCGGCACGCGAAAGGTTCTGCGCCTGGCTCAAGAATTAGACGTACCCAAGATCATCTATACCAGCACGGTCAATGTGTTTGGTGATACCAAAGGGCAGTTCGTCGATGAGACATACTATGCGGATGGCCCCTTCCGCACAGAATATGACCGAACGAAATGGCTGGCTCATTATAAGGTTGTTTTGCCAATCATTGAGAAAGGCGCACCGGTGATCATTGCTATGCCGGGCCCGGTTTACGGTCCCGGCGATCAAAGCATTATTGCCGATATGATGCGCCTATTTTATCGTGGATTCCCGGCAATTCCAGGACCAGATACAGTGGCAACTTTTACCCATGTTGATGATGTGGCCGACGGGCATATTTTAATTGCTGAAAAAGGGCGAATTGGAGAAAGTTATATTTTAACAGGACCGGCAATTCCTTTAGGTGAGATGATGGACTTTTGGGCTCATTTGACCGGAAAATCAGCCCCGGCAATCAGCTTGCCTTCGCCCCTATTGCGCGCTTCCAGTCCTTTGGTTGGCGCCGCCGGTTCTTTTACCGATTTGAACTCTGCTTTCAGCAAGGAGGGGGCTGCCTTTGTGGGCGCAACTTATATGGCTCGCTCTGACAAAGCCAGAAAAGAGTTGGGCTGGAATACCCGTTCTCTGCAGACCGGTATGTTGGAAACTTTTGAATGGATTGCTGAAACAGAGGATGAACGCAAGACCGATATCGTACGCAAGCGAGAAGAACAGCTGGCCAGGCTGGGTTTGCTCGCGGCATTTATCCTGCTAATTGCCTGGATTTTTACCCGTAGAGATGAAAAACCCGGAGAAGCGGGTTCAGCTTCTCCGGATTAATTACAAACTGATTCTTATGTCGCCTGGCTCCTCTCAGCCGTTTAGATCACATTCGTTCTTCTCGATTATATGGCAGACCCAGTGCTGCCGGTGCACCTACGCGCTTGCTTAGAGCCTCCAACCAGGTCGTCAAAACCAGCACCACCACAGTCAAAAAGTAGGGCAGCATGTTCAATAAGCTGGCTGGAATAGTTGTACCTTGCGCTTGCAAGCGGAACTGGATCGCGTTAACGCCGCCGAACAGCAATGCACCCAGCACTGCCCGCAACGGATCCCAGGCCGCAAAGATAACGAGGGCAACCGCAATCCAACCACGGCCGCCGGTTAAGTTTTCTGTCCAGCCGGGTGTATAGGCTAATGAAAGATGGGCGCCACCTAAGGCGATCAACATGCCACCGATGACAGTGTAAAGGTAGCGCGTACCAAAGACGCTGACGCCCAGGGCATCGGCCGTTTGCGGACTTTCGCCAACAGCCCGCAGATGCAAGCCAGAGCGTGTCTTGTACAAAAAATACGAAGACACAATAGCTAACACATACATCAAATAGACTAAAATATCCTGATTGAACAAGGCTGGCCCGATGATAGGAATCTGGCTTAAGCCGGGAATGGCTATATCGTGGAAACGCGGACCAATTAGCCCAACTAATGGGCCGCCTTCCGGCCCTAGCTTTTGTCCCAAGAAGCTGGCCAGCCCGATACCGGCCAGGGTGATAGCCAGGCCGGTTACCACTTGTTCAGCACGCAATGTGATAGTGAGGAAAGCGTGGATAAGGCCCAGAAGCCCTCCGATGATCATAGCGACGATGACACCTGCCCAGGCGCTGTCGGTGTGATAGGCAGCCGCAAAGGCGATAACTGCTCCCATGATCATGATCCCTTCCACACCAAGGTTAAGAATACCTGAACGTTCGGTGTAAATCTCACCAATCGTGGCATAGACGAGTGATGTACCGGCAGCAATAGCGATAGTCAATATGGAAACAACGAGTCCAAGGTCCATAACGTTCTCTCTTTTCCAGGGCGGCCAATATAACTAAAACGGTTGGCAGCTCAATTAGTCACCTGCAGGCCGCGGAGTGGGTGCAGAGGTTTCGTGACGAATGATACGCAAGCGATAGCGGGTGAATACGTCTCCACCTAAGACGAACAGCAAAATTGCGCCCTGCAAAACTGCAGCGACGGAAGCGGGCAGTCCCATTGAAATTTGTATCTGGTCGCCACCGACAAGAAGGCCGGCCATTAGGATGGCTACCACAACGACCCCCCAGGGATTGAGACGGGCCAGCCAGGCGATGATGATGCCGGTAAATCCGTATCCCACGGCCAATCCATGCTGTAGGCGATAGGAGATTCCGGAAACTTCTGATAATCCGGCCAGGCCGGCAAGCCCACCAGAGAGCACCATAACCAGGATGATGTTGCGAATGATGCTGACTCCAGCATATCTTGCAGCTTCGCGGTTCTCACCGATGAGGCGGATTTCGTATCCCCAACGAGTTTTGTCCATGATGACCCATACGATAAAAGCCGCAGCGATGGCCATGATGATGCCGAAATGGAGACGGCCGCTTAACCGGGGCAAGCGTGTGAATTCTATTATTTGAGCTGTGCCAGGAAAGCCAAACCCTTCCGGATCTTTCCAGGCCGTCGTAAACAGAAATTGGTAGAAAAGGATGGCGATATAGTTAAACATCAGCGTCGTGATGATTTCGTTGACGTTGAGATACGCTTTGAGTAATGCTGGAATCAAGCCCCATAAAGCGCCGGCCAGAATGGCGACAATCATCATGATTGGTATCCATACCAGGGGAGATTGAGGCAAAAAGGCCAGGTTCTCTACCCAAAAGAGAGCAACCCAAGCGGCGGCGATACCCCCCACCACCAATTGTCCCTCAGCGCCAATGTTCCAGAACAACATGCGAAAGGCAATTGCCACAGACAATCCGGTAAGAATGAGCGGTACGGCTTTGACGAGCGTTTCTGTGACGTTATACGAGGAGCCAAATGCGCCACCAAGCATTGCCCTGTAAGTCTCGAAGGGATTCGCTCCGGCAAAAAAGAGCAAAACAGCACCGAAAATGAGGGCTAAGATCAATGAGATGAGGGGCACAAGAAAAATTGCCCGGCGTGACGTGTTTAATCGTTTTTCAAATTTCAGTGTAAATGGCAACATCACGTACTCCTTTCACCGGCCATCATTAGCCCTAATTTATCTATATCGGCCTCAGCCGCCTCCACAATACCCATGATTTCACCACTGTGGATAACAGCAATACGATCACTCAGGGCGATGAGTTCTTCCAACTCCCCCGATACCAGCAAGATGGCAGCACCCCGACCGCGTTGATCCAGCAACTGCTCACGCACATTTTCGATCGCGCCCACGTCCAGACCACGTGTGGGATGTACAGCTACGATCAGAGGGACTTCATCTCCTTCAGTAAGCGTTTTGCCGGCCGTGATCTCACGCGCTAAAATCGCTTTCTGTTGGTTGCCTCCGGATAGATTGCGGGCGAGGGTTTCCGGTCCGGGGGTGAGGACTTGAAATCCCTCTATGAGTTGTTTGGCAAAGCTGCCGATGGCTCTGTTACTGAGGAATGGACCGGAGGCAATGGGCGGCTGACTATATGATTTCATAATCAGATTGTCACTGACGGGTAAGTTACCGGCCAGCCCTTTGCCAAGGCGATCGCTGGGAATGTGGGCGACACCGTTTTGAATGTAAAAGCGAGGAGTGGAATTGGTGACGTCATCACCGCGCAAGCGAACATGACCATTCGTCGCCGGCCGTAACCCCGTCACCACCTCTGTCAAACTACGCTGCCCATTCCCGGCGACACCGGCAATGCCCAACACCTCACCACTATGGATCTGCAACGAAACGCCCTTCAGGGCGTCAAGCCCCTTATCATTTAAGGCGCTTACGTTTTCCATTTCCAGGACAAGCGACCCTTTTTGAGCCTCATCTTTTTCTACGCTGAAGATAACCTCTCGCCCTACCATCAGATTGGCCAGTTGCGCCTTGCTGGTATCGGCAACGTTTACGGTGGCCACGTTTGTGGCGTCTCGCAAGACTGTCACACGGTCGGCAAAAGCCATAATTTCATCCAACTTATGGGAAATAAAAATTATGGCTTTGCCTTCAGCGGCCATGTTACGGAGCGTTTGGCCCAACTCAAGCGCTTTTTGCGGCGTGAGGACGGCCGTTGGCTCATCTAGAATCAGAATGTCGGCCTGCCGGTACAACAATTTCAAAATCTCCACCCGTTGCTGTTCACCAACGGAAAGCTGCCAGATATACGCCTTGGGATCTACTGGAATACCATACTGTTTCGACAGGGCCAGTAGATTGTCTTCAACCTCTTTCAGGTTCAGGCGAAATGGCGTCCCTTGCAAGCCGATAATGACATTTTCGGCGACAGTTTGGGTGGCAACAAGTTTGAAATGTTGATAGATCATGCCGATGCCCAGCTCAATAGCATCACTAGGGGATTGGATATTGGCCGGTTTAAGGTCACCGCCTTTACCGCGCACAAAAATTTCCCCTTCATCTGGCTGGTACAGGCCGCACAACGCGCTCATGAGCGTACTCTTACCCGCACCATTTTCACCCAACAGTGCGTGAATTTCACCAACACGCACTGTTAGATCCACCTGATCATTAGCTATTACGCCTGGAAATCGTTTTGTGATGCCGCGCATTTCTACGGCAATGGGATGCGTGGATTCAGTCATGGCATTAACGAGTCAAGAACTACTCGCCCAAGCCTTCCGGCGCTTCACTTGGCGCCTCACCGGACACACCTTCGATGAAATAATCCATGCTCAGCATTTCGCTATCAGATAAACATTTGCCTTCTTCCACAATCAGATTTCCGTTCGCGCCCATCAATGGACCGCAAAACACGTCCCAATCACCCGATTCGATCTCCGCACGCCTTTCAGCGATCAGATCTTGAGTTTCCTGGGATACCCGGTCCGAATATGGCGCCAGGTCAACGACACCTTCGCTTAGACCGCCCCAGTAAGATTCATCACCCTGGTAGGTGCCGTCTATAACTTGTTGGGCAATCTCTACGTACTTGACACCCCAGTTCCACACCGGGCCGGTCAATACCGTGTCACCAACGACTTCCGACATATCCGAGTTGTAGCTAATGGAAACACCACCGGCATCAGCCGCTGCTTTCTGCGGTTCGGGTGTGTCCTGATGTTGAGCAATGACATCTGCGCCGGCAGCTACCAGAGCATCGGCCGCTTCCTTCTCTTCAGGTGGCCCGAACCAGGTGTTCGTCCATACCACACGAACTTCGGCGTCCGGGTTTGCATCGCGAACCCCACGTGTAAAGGAGTTAATGCCACGAATAACTTCTGGAATGGGGAATGCAGCTACGTAGCCAACAATATTACTCTCGGTTGCTGCTCCGGCCGCCAAACCGGAAAGGTAACGGGGCTGGTACATACGTCCAAAAACGTTAGACATGTTTGGTGCATTTTTGAAACCGGAGATGTGGACAAACTGGACATCCGGGAATTCTTCGGCGACCGTCAGCATTGGGTCCATATAACCGAATGAGGTGGCGATGATGAGGTCATTCCCTTTCTGAACAAAGTCACGAATGACGCGCTCGGCCTCCGGACCTTCAGGGACGTTTTCAATGAAGGTGGTTTCTATGTTGTCTCCAAGGACTTCTTCCATTTGCAAGCGAGCCTGGTCATGTGAATATGACCACCCCAAGTCGCCGATTGGAGCTACATATACAAATGCGACTTGGAGAGGCTCTTCATCCATTGCTTCTTCGCCTTCAGCCGGGGCCTCTTCGGCCGGTTCAGCTTCCGTTTCCGCCTCGGTTTCGGCCACCGATTCGGATTCTGCTTCAGTTTCGGCCGCCGGTTCTTCTACCTCAGCTCCACCGCCGCCGCAGGCCACAAGGGTCAAACTCAAAATCAATGTAAACAAGACGACCATCCAAAATTGTTTCTGTTTCATTCTTAATTCTCCTCAAACACTTTAACTTTATTCATTGAACTTAACAAAATAAATGGTTAAACGTAACCGAGGATTCACATCCTCGCCAGGGGCGCGAAATCCATTTCGCGGTTACAAGATTTACCTGATAGTAAAAAAGTTGTTTTGTCTATCTTCACCTCCTTGATCCAATTTTATGCCTATTGCAGATAATTGTTAAGAGCATAATCGCTTATACTTCATGAGACTATTGACATTTTTCCCTATTTTGAGCGACGAATGTAAGGTAATTTGGCAAATCTCAAGGTATTTTTAACGGGCTTGCCCCAAATGAGCGTCCAGTGTGCGTTTCAAGCGTCTCCAATTCTTCCTGGGCACGCCCGAGAGCGGTCTGATTTCCAGTTTTTTGGGCAATGCTAATCGCCTCCTGAATATCCTGGTAGGCTTGTTCATACTGTTGTTGGCGGCGGTAAGCCTGGCTACGCAGCATTCTTAAGTGAAATGTTTGCTCGAAGCGGTCACTCCCGCTGTATTGTCCCCTTATCTCAATGGCTTGTGAAAAGTTTGAGATGGCTTCGTCAAGCTGGTCTGTCTCCATCTGGTAGCGACCGAGAATCTCATGGGCGACGAGGCGCTGCTGGGGATTGTCAAGCCCTAACCGCAGCGCCTCCTGCGCATATCGGGCTGCTTTTTTGTTAACTTGCCTGTTTCCGGTACTGTTTAAGGCTGCCATTTCCAGGTAGGCGACGGCCGACTGCGGATTGTCCTTTAAAAATTGCTGAAGTTGGTGTTGGGCTTTGCTTTTCGCTCCACCGCGACGCAAGCCATCAATATATTGGATTTGAATTTGTGCGTCCTGCGGTGCAATCAGAGCTTCAGCGGCAATATTGGCGAACTGTTCTTGTTCACTAATCGTTTCATGACTGGGGGCCTCAAACCAACCCTGGCGATCCCCTCTCCAGAAAAGGAGCAACGTTCCAATATGCAGAACGGCCGTCATGCCGCTCAACAAAGGCGTGGCTGAAAAATCGTAAATGGTCCTCCAATCTCCTATAGGCACAATGACCGTAAAAAGAGGATAATAGATGAGGGAAAAATAAACTTGAAAACGGAAAGCGCGAAGGCCGAAATAGCGTAGTGTTTTTGAGCGCGCGCGGCGCATGATGAGCCAGATGGCTAAGCCGAAAAGTAGGGAACCGAGTGTGCCGGCAATAGCAATAAACCAGGATTGTGCCGGTGTAAAATCTCCTTGGGGGACGACATAGCCCCAGAAAGCGCGGTATTGGAATTCGACGACCCGGCCGCCGAACATCCAAATGGCCAGGGCATGGCCAAATTCATGGATGAGGACGCCAATGGGTACGGCAATGAAGTAAGATGCCTGGTTGGCCAGTTGTTTCTTATGGGCAGTGAATGGTTCGCTGCTAATTCCTTTCCACTCTCGCCAGATTTGCAACCCTAACTGAACGCTACGGAAGAGATATATAATGGCGAGAATGTCGAACAAGCTAAAAATAGAAGGCATTTTTTTATGAACTTCGGTAAGTGGGTGCTTGTTAGCAGCGAAGAAGATAGTGGCACCCGGCTTGTCGCAAGTTTTCAAACTATACATGAGTGTCACATCCAAAGCAAGCGGTGCGCGGCACTTTTACAGACAGATTGGTCCAATCTCAGATCTCCTAATTGTCCGAGCTGGCCCGTTGGGATTGGACCAATCTATTCAAGACAAGCCTCCTCTTTTCCCTGTTAGATGATTATGTTAAAATGTTCCTGGGACGTGACGTGTGACAACTAAACTTGAATTTTTGGCAGACCATCCGATTTTTGCCGATCTGGACGATGGGCAGTTGTTCGCATTGAGCCAGATCGCCCAAGAACATAAATTTGATGAAGATTCGATCATCGCCTATCAGCGAGATGTCGCTGATGAGTTGGTGATTGTTAGGAGCGGCCGTCTCTATGCCCAGGAAGTTAATCCGCAGGGCGTTGTGCTTCAGGCCAATACACGCCAATACACGACCAATGATTTTTATGGCGCGGAGTTCTTGTTTGAAACAGGGACCCAACCGGCAACTGTGACCGGAACCCATGCCGGGCGAATCATCAAGATCAAAGGCGAAGATTTTCGTCGATTTATGGTCCTTTATCCGAATATTATTCACCAGTTGGAACCCGTGGTTGACGAGGATGATCATTGGTACAGTGGATTACCGGAAGAAGCATGGGACAAGGCGTATAGACTGCCACTTTCGGCCAAGCGAACAAAGATCGGACCTATAAGACTTTTACCTGATGAATTATTAGAATATTATTCCCGGCGCAGCACGATAGTTCTGCTGGAAAGCTTAATTTGGCCGACTTTAGGATTTGTGCTTATTCCTTCAATTACCTATTTTTTCGTTCAGGAAAGTTCAACGGCTATCCGCACACTTGGTCTCATATTTGCCGGCCTTGCTGCGATTATAATGGCCGCAATAATTGCTTTTCGCTTACTGGATTGGCGAAATGATTATTTTGTGATTACCAATAAGCATATTTCTCATCGCGAATTTGAGCTGCGATCGTTTAGAACCCGTTTAAATAAAATTCCCGTGGGCGAGGTACAAAGTGTGGCCATTGAAAGGCCGACATTCCTTTCAAATTTATTTAATATAGGTAGTGTGCGGATAACCACAGCTTCGGTGGTTGGTACGATTCGTTTTAATGGGATTGATGATCCTGGTGAAGTGGAAGAAATCTTGGATAGCCTGCGTTCGCGCCAACAAAACATGGATGCAGCAGTTGCCCAATCTACCATGCGCTCTTCTGTGGAGCGCCATTTTCAAATTGACCCAGGAATCAATCCGATTCAAGAAGATGGGGAAGAGGTGGAGGATTTATTCATTGCCTCCAACCCGCAATCGCTCGGCAATCTTTTTTCACGCTGGTTTAATTGGCGTGTGGAAGAAGATGGGGTCATCACTTATCGACGCAATTACTTCATTTTATTTTGGGAAATATTGCTTCCTGTATTGGTGCTTGGCTTATTATTTATAATTGCCGGAATTGTTTATCGATATGTGATTGCTGATGCGGGGCTTATCCTTGCTATCCTGGCACCATTGGTCCTGATCACCTTTTTCTGGTTGCTATGGCGATATGAAGATTGGCGCAATGACATGTTTAAACTGACTGCATCCGATGTCATTGACATTGACCGCAAACCATTTGGATTTGGAGAAAGTCGAAAACAAGCCCCGTTAGATAATATTCAAAATGTCACGGCCGAAAGACCGGGCTTTTTCGCCACCATTTTTGACTATGGCAATGTCCATATTGAGACGGCAGGAGCTGGAACTGATATTGTATTCGATAAAATTCCTCGACCGAGTATGGCATTAAGTGATATATTTCGACGCCTGGAGGAAAGTCGCGAGAAAAAACGCAGGAAAGATGGAGAAATGCGACGTGAAGAGTACGCCGTTCTGCTAGATGTATACAAGCAGGAATTAGAGCGTGATCGGATTCCACGGCGCATGCCGGATCTTGATGAGTAAAATATGACTGTTTTAGATATTGTAACAATTCCAAATAAGATTCTTCGCCAACCGGCGGAGGAAGTCACTCGTTTTGATGATGAACTTCAGCAGTTGATCGATGACATGATCGAAACGATGCGTGACGCACCGGGCGTGGGTCTTGCTGCTCCTCAAATTGGCCGCCCGCTCAAGCTGACGGTGATTGAAACCCTGGCAGATTTAGATGAGGATGGCAGTGAGATTGAAGGGTCACGTGAGCTTTATGTTATCGTTAATCCGGAAATTGTTTGGACATCCCGAACCAGCTTAGATGGTATTGAGGGCTGCCTTTCAATCCCTGGTTATTTGGGAGAGGTGGAGCGCTATGAGTCAATTCGCATGCGTGCGCAGGATCGTCATGGCAAGAAAATAAAATTGCGTTTACAGGGCTGGACGGCGCGGATTTTCCAACATGAGATCGATCATCTGCATGGCGTGCTCTACATCGACAAGTTGACCGACCCCACTCATTTTTGGACTGAAGAAGCTTTTGAAGAAATGCAGAAAGCAAAGGAAGAAGAGAGTGAGACTGCTGCTGAAATGGAACATTAAATGGAGAATGGCATGACGCTCACCAAAAAGGATGTAGAGAAGATCGCCAACCTGGCCCGTTTGGCGCTGACCCAAGAGGAGAAAGAGGTATACCAAAGGCAGCTATCGGCCATTCTTGATTATGCTGAGATGTTGAACGAATTGGATTTAAGCCAGATCATTCCCCCAAAACAGGCTGCGGTGAGAAAAAATGTCATGCGTGACGACAAAATCATCCCGGGCCTGCCTTTGGAAGATGTTTTGTTTAATGCCAGTGAGCAGGACCAGGATCAATTCCTGATCCACTCTGTCTTAGAAGATTAACCCGCTAAACCCAGGTCAAAATCAAGAACAGGGCAATTTGCCCTGTTTTGCATGTGTAACTCACAAATTTGAATTAAGAGCATAAATGGATTTATTAAATTTAGAATTAACCGCCGCTCGACATCTTCTACAGAGCGGGGAAGTCAGCAGTGTTCAACTGACCCAATTGATGTTGGAGCGAATCGTCGCTGTTGACAATTCCGTGAAAGGTTATTTAACGGTCACAGATGAATTGGCCTTGCAGCAAGCGGAAGATGCTGATCGCCGGTTAGCCGCGGGAGAAAAAACGCCATTACTAGGTATTCCCATCGCTGTAAAAGACATGTTTTGCACCAGGGGGGTTCCCACGACGGCCGGGAGCAAGATCCTGGAAGGTTTTATTCCACCCTACAACGCGTTTGTTGTTGATAAACTACAGGATGCGGGAGCGGTGATCCTGGGTAAGACCAACACAGATGAATTTGCTATGGGGTCTTCAACCGAAAATTCCGCATATTTTGTCACCCGCAATCCCTGGGACCTGGAACGGGTTCCCGGTGGAAGCAGCGGGGGCAGCGCAGCGGTGGTTTCTGCGGGAACCGCGTTCGGATCGCTTGGTACAGATACGGGAGGCAGCGTGCGCCAACCCGCTTCTTTCTGTGGCGTCGTCGGTTTGCGCCCAACATACGGCCGTGTCTCGCGCTGGGGAGTGGTCGCATTTGCTTCCAGCCTGGACCAGGTAGGAGCCTTTGGCCGAACGGTTGCTGATTGTACGGCCATGTTTCAGGTCATTGCCGGACATGATCGGCGGGACAGTACATCCATTGATGTCCCGGTTCCTGATTATCAAGCCGCCCTGACCGGTGATGTAAGAGGTTTGCGCATCGGTGTACCGCAAGAATATTTTATTGAAGGTATTGAACCAGCGGTGGAGACGGCCATTCGTGAGGCTATCGGGCGGTTGGAGAAGCTGGGCGCTGAGGTTATGGAGATCAGTCTACCGCACACCCGCTATGCTTTACCTGTTTATTATTTAATTGCTCCCGCCGAGGCCAGCGCCAACCTGGCCCGTTATGATGGCATTCGTTATGGACCCCGGATCGACGGGCGGAACATGATCGATGCAGTGAAGCAGACACGATCCCTCTTTGGACCGGAAGTCAAGCGGCGCATTATGCTAGGGACTTATGCGTTAAGCGCCGGTTATTATGATGAGTATTACGGCCGTGCCCTGAAAGTTCGCTCTCTGATCGCCCAGGATTTTGAGGACGCTTTCCAGGAAGTTGATGTGATTGCCTGTCCGACGAGTCCCACGACCGCTTTTAAGGTCGGCGACCGGACGGACGATCCGTTAAGCATGTACCTGGCCGACATTTTTACACTTTCCGTTAATTTAAGCGCCAGTTGTGGCCTTTCTTTGCCCTGCGGTTTTGATGAAGATGGATTGCCCATTGGCTTACAGCTTATTGGCAACAGGTTGGAAGAAGAAACAATATTAAATGCCGCCTATGCTTATGAAAAAGCAACGGAATGGCATCATCAACCTTTGCCCATTTAATCTGACCGCCGGCAGGAGAGATTTTTGAACGTCATCATATCTTTTTGTGGATTAGAAGATCGCCAGAATGCGTTGCATACCCGGCGATCTTTCCCGCTTCAGCCTTTGGCTGCCGGCACAATCCTGGGTCATATCCTGGAAAGGTTGAAAGATCTGGTGGTGAATACTTTCTTCATTATTGTGAATGATGATGTAGATGCCGTTCAATATTGGGTTCAAGATGTGCTTTCAGAGCAAAGTTTCAAAGTGTTGCAAGGACAAGGTAAAACACCCCTTGCCGGGTTGACCCACGACCTGTTGTTAAATGATTCCGAACCTTTGCTTTTTGTTTCAGGTGAATTTGTGACGGAAGCAGATTATGGGAGATTGGGGCAGCAAGAGGCTGATGTCGTTTGCCTGGTTCAAGAAGGGGTGGAACTTATTCCGGCTGAAACGCTCCCTGTTGATCAAAAAGGTGTCTTCACGGGAGAGTGGGGTGAGAACCAGGTCATGTGGGCCGGATGCTGCTGGTTTCGCACCGCTTCCGATTTAAAGGCAGTCGTTGCTGAACCTGGCTTTAAGGCCAACCCCTATCTGAATACGCTGCTGACCTCGCTCAAAAAGCATGGATTAACGACCGCAACCCTGCCCTCTCAAAGCTGTTTTGGAACAGGATCGGCCGAACGGCTGCTGCATGCCAATGCGCGGCTGATGCAGCTGGGCTATTGTTCTGAAGATGCCATTGAGCGTAGTTACAGCGAGGAATTTACCGTTCTCCCACCTGTGTTTTTGCATGAGACGGCCGTCATTGAAAATTCAGTCGTCGGCCCATTTGTCAACCTGGAGGCCGGGGCAGTGGTTAGGAACTGCGTTGTGCGTAACACGTTTATAGGAGAGGGAGCCGAGATAGAAGATGCGGTGATTGAAAATTCATTTATTGGCCAACGAGGCCACGTCTTGGGTCTCAAGCATACAGTAATCGTCGGTGATGACACCCGGTTGATTGCTGAATAAAAAAAGGAAAAATGATGAAAATATTGATGCCTAACCATTTCCCTTTGCAAGGATCCGGCAGCGGGATTTATACACTCAATGTTGCCCAGGAGTTGGTCAGATTGGGACACGAAGTTTTAGTGATCATCCCTGATCATGAACCCGTGCCCCCGGGAACTTACGAGTTTCCCACCCAAACCATGATTTTTAGCAATGGCCAGAATGGTGATATTGCTGAGGTTGATTTCAATTTTCCTTGTTTCACAACCCATCCACGCAGTGTGACCACTTTTTATGAGTTGACCGACCAGCAAATGGAAGCTTATGTTGATTTATGGCGGAAGCATATCAGCCAGGCCGTCATTGATTTCCAGCCGGATATCATCCACGCTCATCATGTTTGGGTCACCCCTTATATCGCTTCTGAAACCGGATTGCCCTACGTGATCAGCATTCATGGAACGGATTTGATGGGTTTTCGGGATGGCCCGCGTTACCATGACATGGCTCTCGAAGCAGCGCGAAAAGCTTCCGGTCTGATCGCCATTTCTCACCAGGTTAGCGATGACGCGATTGCCACTTATGGCGTTCCAGGGGAAAAAGTGCATTTGATTGCCAATGGTTTTGATGTGGATATTTTTAAGGTGATTCCTGATGCAACGAAATCGGCCGTTTTAGCGGAGTTCAATTTACCCGATGAAGGGGCGCCACTCGTCAGCTTTGTAGGCAAATTTACTGACTTTAAAGGGATTGACGTCCTGCTTCGCGCTGCTGCGATTTATGAACAGGCTTTGCCGGGTGTGCAGACAGTGTTGGTGGGGCATGGACAGTTGTGGGATCAAATGCATGAGCTGCGTGCTGACTTAAGATTGGCCAATGTTCATTTCCTGGGCCACCAACCGCAGCCAAAAGTGGCCCGCGTATACAATGCGGCCGATATTTCCATCGTGCCCTCCCGCGTTGAGCCGTTTGGCCTGGTTGCGGTTGAAGCATTGGCTTGTGGCACACCCGTTGTGGCTACAAACGCCGGTGGTTTGCCCGATTTTATTGATGAGCGCGTGGGTGCCCTGGTACCGGTTGGCGATCATGAAGCGTTAGCCCAGGCGATCATTGAGGAAATAGAATCAGGAAGTAAGAAGACAAAAGGATCGTTCGCCGCAGAATACGCCTTGAAGGACTATAGCTGGGCCGGACAGGTCAAGAAAATGGCCAGGCTGTATGAACAGGCAATGGTATTGAGGTGATAGTCACTTTCAAAGTGACTATCACATATAGGAAACGAGGACAATGGCACAATATGAGCCGGTCATTGGCTTAGAAATACACGCAGAATTACTGACAGAATCGAAAATGTTTTGCGGCTGCCGGGTAGTGGACAGCGTGGAATCATCCCCTAATCGGGCAGTTTGCCCGGTTTGCCTGGGTATGCCGGGGATGCTGCCTGTCATTAATCGCCGGGCGGTGGATTTTGCTCTGCGCGTTGGGTTAGCTCTCAATTGTGAAATCCAACCCCATAATATTTTTGCCCGGAAGAATTATTTTTACCCCGATCTGCCTAAAGCCTATCAAATATCGCAATATGAATTGCCCCTGGCCCGTAACGGTTACCTGGATATCGTTCTGGATTCGGGCCAATCCCGGCGCATCCGCATCCGGCGGGTACATATGGAAGAGGATACAGGCAAGCTGACCCATTTGGACGCGGGTGGCTCTTTGGTTGACTATAATCGGTCCGGCGTACCCCTGTTGGAAATCGTCTCCGAACCTGATATTCATTCTGGTGAAGAAGCGCGGGTTTATGCAGCTAAGATTCGCCAAATCTTACGCTATTTGGGTGTTAATTCAGGGGATATGGAGAAGGGCGTTTTCCGCGTTGAGCCGAATATCAGTATTCGTCCTGTTGGTAGTTCTCAATTTGGCACACGGACCGAGTTGAAGAATCTCAATAGTTTTCGCTCCCTGGCCGACGGGGTCGATTTTGAGTTGGATCGCCAGGCGGCCGTACTTGATGCCGGTGATCGAGTTGTGCAGGAAACTCGCGGCTGGCATGATACAAAGCGCGTCACATTTTCCCAACGGGTGAAGGAAGAGGCGGATGATTATCGTTATTTCGCCGAACCTGACTTGCCGGCGCTGCAGATTTCCGAGGAATGGGTTGAAAAAATCAGGGAAGCTTTGCCGGAACTACCGGATGCAAAAATCGCTCGTTATAAGGACTCATTTGCCCTACCAGATTATGATGTGCAGGTGCTGGCCGAGGATCGCCAGGTGGCGGAGTGGTATGACGCGGCCATTGCTGCCGGGGGAGATCCCAAGTGGATGGCTAATTGGGTGATCAATGAACTGTTCCGGCTTATGAACGAAAAGGATCAGACCATCGCTGACATTAAAGTGACGCCGCAAAATCTTGTCTCTCTCAACCAGTTGGCCAACAAGAAAGCAATTAATAATAATACGGCCAAAGAAGTATTAGCCGAAATGTTTGCGACCGGCCGGGACGCTGAAGAAATCGTTCAGGCCAAAGGCCTGGCTCAGATTTCAGATGAGGCTGCATTGAAGGAAATCGTGCTCCAGGTGATGGAAGACAATGATGACCAGGTGGCGGAATATCGCTCCGGAGAAAGACAGCAGAAACTGCATGGCTGGTTTGTGGGCCAGGTGATGCGCGCTTCAAGGGGCAAAGCCAATCCGGTCCTGGTCAATAAAATGCTTGGTGAATTGTTGTCCGGTTCTGATTAAGGATGGCGCAACCCCTAAATCCTTTGCGCGTGCCGGCGAAAATTGGAATTTTCGGTTACGATAACACGTAATCGTGAAATCCTTTTCGCGCCCTTCTGGCGAGGTATTACGGTTGAGATTCAAAGGCCACAATAACGGCCGGTCTCCCCAATACATGAGTTAGAAAAATAATCCGTTTTTGGTCGCCGCTCAGCCGCAGTTGTTTTTGAAGTGTCTCCGGTTTAATGGGCGAGCCTCGCTTTTTGACCGTCACCCGATCCACATTGCGGTCGCGTAAATATTGCCGGAGCCGTTTGAGTTGAAAGGGAAACCAGGACTCTACTCTGAACCGGCGGGCAAAGGGGGTTGTTGTCTTTTTGTAACCTGTCAAATAAGCGATGGTGGCGTCAATTTGCGTGGCGTTGATTTTTCGGGCCAGATTTTGCACCAGGTGGGCGCGGATGACAGCGCCATCCGGTTCGTATAAGTAGGAAGCGGGTTCGGTGACCGGAACCGGGTCGCCCGGATGCTCGGCCGAAGTCAAGGTATGGCCGCCAGGCAGTAACGTTGCTCTTCTGGCTGATCCATGAGCCAGGTCCCCATACCACAGCACAGCTTCTTTGACCGCTCCGGAGAGGGAGATGAACTCGATTTCTGCTTCCGGCGGGATTTCGTTATAGTCGACACCGGGACTGATCTTAACCGCCGCTTGGGGAACGCGTGCTTGCCAGCGGCTGATCAACGACAGGGGAGGTTTGTATAATTCAACCGATTTGAGGCGACGGCCGCTTTCATCCCGCCGGGCCGGGTCGAAGAATAAAGCCTGGCCGGCAATGGGAGCCAATTCTTGCAGATCGGCAAGTAGAGGATAAAAGCGGCTTGCGCGGCCGTTAACCCGTGCATTCTGGCGAGCCATCATCAACCTGATCTGATCGCGATCGATGGCGATGACATCAGCGCCGGCAGCCAGGGCCAGGGCATCACCGCCGATGCCACAACCTAGATCGATGATCTGTTGGAATCCTGCCTTAAAGAACCGTGCGGCGCGGTAGTTGGCGATGATTTCTGAAGAGGTTTGTTCCAGCGCCGCTCGCGTGAAAAACATATCGGAGGCGCGCCGGAATTTCGTGACGGCCTGTTGGCGGAGAAGAACGGTTTCGAGGATCGCTTGAGCCTGGGCCGGTTCAACCTGCCGGCGGAGTTGGCTGGCGATTTGCAAATGATTTTTTTCGTTGAGGGGTATTTTTGCTGTTTTTGACAGCAGCTGCCGGCCAGCGGCGGAAAACAAAAATTGCAGTTGGTCCAGTTCCATTGCAGTTGGCGAAAAGGATCAGGGAGATTCCGGCTCGAACAGGAGGAGATCCA
>JANQGC010000022.1 GCA_028277515.1 Anaerolineae bacterium | reverse complement strand
CGTCACCATTTATTTCCTGACCACTCATAACTATGACCAGTTTCCGGCCAAATATGCACCAATAGATGCATTGGGGAGAGCCATTCAAGCTCCATTGCCCATATTGCCCGGCCACCGCCTGAATCCCAATGTTGTCGGGGGGATGTTGGCCATGATGATTCCCTTCGGCGCTGCCGTAACGTGGGTAGCAGCCCACAGACGCAGCTGGCAACCGTTGGTTCTGGGTTCATTACTTTTGGGTTTTACCTTCTTTGGCTTGCTGATGACGACTTCGCGAGGCGCCTGGTTGGCTCTGTTGGCGGCCGTCGGTCTGACACTTTTGTGGTGGCTAACCACCCTGTTTTCAGGACAACAGCCTCAGCGGAGACGGCTGCTTTTCCTGGCCGGGATCCTCATTCCAGGTTTTTTAGTCATTATCACACTCTTATTGCAGCCTGACCTGCCGCAAAGTATTTTACTGAATATGCCAGTACTCGAAGGGAACAGCAGCCGCCTGGATCTTTTGCGCAACAGCTTGATCTTAATCCTGGATTATCCTGTTATAGGGGCCGGACTGGGCAGCTTTATGATGCTCTATTCCACTTATGCCTATATGCTGCATGTCGGTTTCATCATTCATGCCCATAATCTGTTTTTTGATGTCGCCATTGAACAAGGGTTATTCGCCCTGATGGCCTTATTATGGATGTGGGGCATATTTGGGATCGTGCTGTGGCGCAAAATGGATGATGGCCGGATCCAACCCTATTTGGCTGCCGCTGCTCTCTCCCTGCTAACCATCTTACTTCATGGTTTGGTTGAAGATGCTCTTTATGGCAGCCGGGCTTTAATGCTCCTGTTTGTTCCCCTGGCCTTCACTATGCCACATCCGCAAGTGGAAATGGCTGTTAGCTTGCAATCGCGCGCTGTTTTGGCCTTAGCGATCACTGGACTGGTCATAGTTGTCCTGCTTTTAGCCTACTGGAAACCGATCGTTTCCACGGCCGTCTCTAACCTGGCCGCCGTGCGCCAAAGCCGGGCCGAATTAAGTCTTTATTCATGGCCGGAATGGCCCATACAAGATGCTGTCCGTCGTGAAATTGATCTCAGCCCATCCATCGCTGGATATGAACGGGCTTTAGAGTTAAATCCCAATAATGCCTCGGCCAACCGCCGGTTGGGGCAGATTGAACTATCGCTGGGGCAATATACGGCCGCCCGGGGACATTTGCAGGCAGCTTACCAATCAATGCCCTGGGATAACGGCACGCGACAGTTATATGGGGAGGCGCTTATACTCAATGGAGATGTAAAAGAAGGAATGCAGCTGTGGGATGGAGTTAATAACGCGCAGGAGCAACTGAGTGCACGCCAGTATTGGTATAGCTCAATTGGCGAAGGGGAACAACTGAAGTTCACTTTTGATTGAAAATCCAGTAAATTTACGAACCTATTATAAGTGCAGCAGTCAATAGCAAAGATCAGTCACAAAAAAAGATTACGGAACAGCTGCTGACGGTTTTGCTCAACCTATTAAGAGTAACACAAGGAATCGTGTGAGAGCTAAGTTCCAATTGTTTTTTCTTAGAATAATATCTAGTGGCGTGTTCCTTGGAGTACTGGCGATCATATTGCAAGCTGATGCAGCCGCGCAGACAAGTAACAGCGACTGGTCAACACCACTCAATCTTTTTGAAGGTTTGGGGAGCTTGAGCGAGCCAGCACTGGCATCAGATCAGACAGGAAAAATTCACGCTTTTTGGGCTTACGAAGAAGAAGATTCCCCAATGGCGATCTTTTACACCCGCTGGGATGGTCAAAACTGGACTAATCCTGTAGACGTGATCGCTATGTCTAGCATACAAGGACCAAGTGCTGTTGTAGATCAATTTGGACAAATCCACCTAATCTGGAGCGGTCCTGAGGATACCTTATTCTACAGCTCATCGAATGTAACGGATGCTGCATCAGCCAATGGTTGGTCTTCTCCTCTTCTATTAGCTTCTTCCAATGCACATGCGCAAATCTCAGTTGACCAGAATGGGGTTTTACATGTAGTTTATCCAGCGTTGATGGAGGAGGGTGTCAAATACTTGTCTTCAGAGGATAGTGGTAAGACTTGGACCCCTCCATCATTAATTTCTAATGTGGTGAATGCTAATGCCACGACAGATTTTGCACGCTTTAATTTAGGCCCGAATGGTTATATCTATGTCGTTTGGACAGAATTGGCATCCCCTATTGGTTGGCCCCCAAAAGGAGTATACTTTGCCCAGTCAACAGATCATGGTAATAGCTGGTCAGCTCCTATCGAACTGGCAGGAGCTGGCTTCTTGGAAGCTAATATTGTTGTGTCAGATAAAGACACGATCCATGTAGCCTGGAACGCTCAGGCCGATATCGCCGGCCGGTATCTTCGGTGGTCCTCAGATAATGGTAGATCGTGGTCACAAGTCTTGGATTTGGCATCCTCCCAACTTGGAGGTGGGTCGACAAACCCACCTGCAATGATAGTAGATAGTGATAACATGGTTCACATCGTGATGAACACGCAACCGGGTGGAAGGGTTGGTACCGATGCTACTATGTATGTTTATGGCAAGAAGAATACATGGTCAAATCCTCTAGATATTTCAGGACAAGCATCAGGATACTTGGGTCTGATAAACGAAGCTTCAACCCTGGAAGTATCGGAGGGTAATCAGCTAAGTGTACTTTTCAAAGACAATGATGGCGCCCGGATTTGGTATACCTCTAAAACCAGTAATGCTCCAAATATTGCTCCTATCGATTTCCTCACAGATCAGAACAAGGTTGTTGGGGAATCATCTAATAATTTAGAGATAACTGATTTATCTCCTAAAGGTGAATCAGTACCTGAATCTTCGGGAATCAGGCGCAATGAGGAATTTGGAGATTTATTGATTGATCCTTCTACAAGTCTTAACACCTTTTCGGTAGCTCTCATTTTGCCACTTCTGTTTGTTGTCGGGGCCGTTATATTGATTAGATTGGCTAAAAGATAAACCTACTATTAAGGACGTTTATGAATTCACTTGGCAAAAATGTTCATCAAACCAGCCCAGGACATCAACAAACATTCGTGCAAAGAATTCTCCATTCGCGTGAATTGCTTCTAATGTGGACATTACGTGATGTTAAAGTCCGATATAAGCAGTCACTTGTCGGCATTGGTTGGGCTATATTGCAGCCACTTAGCCTGATGTTAATCTTCACTTTTGTATTCTCTTTCATAGTTAAAGTCCCTACAGGGGATATTCCTTACCCTTTGTTTTCTTATACCGCAGTACTGCCATGGACATTTTTCGCCACGGCTATAAGCCTGGGTGTCTCCAGTCTGGTCAATAACATGAATCTGGTGACTAAAGTACACATGCCAAGGAAAATCTTGCCAATAGCAGCGGTATTAGCTAGCATGGTCGACTTCGCGATCGGAGCTATAATATTATTCTGCATGTTTTTGTTTTACCAAGAACAAATCTATTTGACGGCACTCTTCGTCTTTCCATTATTAGGTATTCAAGTTGTATTGACAGTTGGTGTGGTACTCTTAGGATCGTCTCTTAATGTCCTTTACCGCGACATTCGCTTTTTAATTCCACTTGCAATCCAACTTTGGATGTATGCTAGCCCTATTATTTATCCGGTCCAGTTAATTCCTGAACGCCTACAATCAATATATTTCCTTAACCCAATGGCTGGTATTATCCAAGGCTATCGACTGTCACTCTTGGATGGTCAGCAACCCGATTTTCGCAATACCGGTTTGGCTTTGATAGTATCAGCTGTGATTTTTTTCTTGGGAAATCTAACTTTTAATCGACTTGAACCTGAATTCGCTGACCTAATTTGAGTATTAATAATGAAACCGGTGATTGAGTTTCAGGACGTGTCCAAGTGTTATCGGATTGGTTCGGGAGGGCGTACCCTTCGTGACGCTATTTCAACAATTTCACGACGTATACTCGGCCAACCTTATACTTCTGCCCCGGAATTGTGGGCGCTTAAAGACGTTTCGTTTGATGTTGAGCCTGGCCAATCTATTGGCTTTCTAGGTCATAATGGAGCTGGCAAGACCACTGTGTTAAAGCTCTTGTCGAGTATCACTAAGGCTACGAAAGGCTTAGTCCGAGTCCGCGGCCGCGTTGGAACTCTCATCGAACTGGGTGCAGGTTTTCACCCTGAGATGACTGGGCGCGAGAACGTTTACCTCAATGGGGTAATTCTTGGTATGACTCGCCGAGAAGTGAGGCAACGATTTGATAGCATTGTCGAGTTTGCTGAGATTGATCAATATCTTGACACACCGGTAAAGCGTTACTCAAGCGGCATGTACGTAAGGTTGGCCTTCGCAGTCGCTGCCCATATCGATCCGACCGTCCTATTGGTGGATGAAGTTTTAGCCGTGGGCGACATTGGCTTTCGAGCAAAATGCTACCGTCGCATGGCCGACCTGCGTAACAATGGCACGACTGTAGTTCTTGTTTCCCATGATGTAACCTCCATTCGCGACACCTGTGACCGGGCATTACTTTTATGGCAAGGGAAATTAATAGAGGATGGTGAGCCAGACGATGTTATCAACACATATCTTGCCAAAATGCAATCTTCGTCACCAGAGCCCAAAGGTGGCATCGCAGCCAACTCGCAAATAAAGAAGGATTTAAAGGAAAAAAAAGCGTCTATCCGTGAGGTGACATTCCTGGGTACTGATGATCGGCCATCTGATGTGTTTATAAGTGGAGGTCCATTACGCATAGAAGTACTTTATACCGCTGAACATCGAGTTGAGCATGCGATCTTCCGCATCGATTTCTATCGCCAAGGAATTTTATTTACAGGAAGTTCCACAGAGTATGATGGTCTTGACTTAAACCTGGATAGTGGTGATGGCCGTATTGGGCTGGATTTTCTTAACCTACATTTACCACCTGGAATTTATAAAATTTCCGTCATTATTGCTGAGACATATGAATACAATCTTCTGGATGTGCATCATCAAGCTTATTCTCTTCAGGTAACTCGGGCAAAAAATAGCAGGGGTGAGGTCAATCTTCCGCGAATCTGGCAACTTGAACAAGAAAACGGATCAGATTTTGGTAATCGAAAATAGAAGACGCATTGGTCTAGTAGTTGATGGAACAGATCAATTTATAAAGCCTCTTGTATCTGCACTACGCGACAGATACGAAGTTAGTAGATTCTCACCCAGATTCATTAGATCACCCGTGATTGGGCTTTCGGTTAACAAAGTGTTATTTGAATTACAATTCCGATTGTTCTTGGCGTCAAAAGACATTGTTTTTTTTGAATGGGCGGGCGATTCTCTTGTAAAAGCCACACATATTCCTAAGCGATGCAAGATCATAACGCGACTACATTCTATTGAGTTAGCCACAGCCGCGGATCGAGTAGACTGGTCACAAGTTGATGAAGTGATCCTAGTATCTGAACAGATGAGACGTCGTTTGCTGAAAGCTGTCCATCCCCCCCCATCATCCTCTAATGTTATCAACCTCGGCATTAATATCGACAAGTTTTACCCAACCAAAAAGAAGTTTCGACATAGGATTGGAATGTTAGCGCGTGTAACGCCGATCAAGCGCATATATGAAGCTATACTAATATTATACGAATTACATTGTCAAGGACATCCATTTACTCTATTGATTGGTGGATCCCAAGACGATATGCAAGAACGAAGATACATCTGGGCCATGCAAGAGCTTGTCATGCAACTTGAACTTGAAAAAGACATAATCTTCCTCGGTCATATTCAGGAGCCCGTTCAATTTTATCGAGAAATTGACATTTTTTTATCCAATAGCTTTTGGGAAGGGCAACAAAGAGCTCTACTAGAAGCAATGGCCAGTGGATGTTATTGTTTGAGCCATTGTTGGGGAGGTGTTGAAGAAATATTGCCGTCGAGCCAAATATTCAAAACCAATCGAGAAGCAATCGAGAAGCTCATTGCTTACGCACGACTACCAGAATCAGGTCGACATGCAAAGCAAGTTGACATGCGCAACATCATAAAAAAACGTTTCGGTCAACAGCGCATGATTTCAGAAGTCCTCACTCTTTTCGATGAGATCGATCTTTAACGAACAAAAACACTCTCTATTTATGGATGCCTACACAAATCGGCGTAAATTTGTAGTGCAACAAAAACATCTTAGAGTGCATAGCAATAGTCATTCAGGCCAAGCCGTTCTCTATTTGAATACGCCAACCTATCTTGGGGGCGCCGAAAGAAGTCTGCTGAGTTTGATATCTCATCTCGAAGCTGGACGGTTTTGTGGGGAGCTTGTAACCAGTGGTGATGGGCTGTTGGCACAGGCAGGGAAGGCATTGGGGATTACTGTTTTTCAGCAGGAATTTCCCTTGATCAGTCGGCGACGACCTTGGCCATACCTGGTTAGTATCCTTAAATTAGCGCAAATCATTAGGCGTAGGAGGATTGCGATTGTACACACTAATTGTGACAATAGCTTGCCCTTTGTGCGCCATGCATGCCGGCTGACACGAACACCCTATGTTTCACATGTGCGAGATTTCGCTCGAGACTGGTTTGGCCCGGGAAGAGGTGGGACGCTTAGAGATGCGAAATACGTTATCGCGAACTCCCAGTCAATTGCTCAAACTTGCAGAGATGCAGGCGTAAGCGAAGAGAAAATTCGAGTTGTCTATAATCCAATCGACGTAGATGCCTTCATTGATGTATCGCCAGCAAAAGAGGCGTGTGTCCGACAAGAATTTGGAATAACTAATGAAGATTGTGTTGTCGGCATCGTCGGACAAATCCAGGACATTAAGGGACATGACGAGTACGTGACCGCCGCAGCAAAGGTTACTCAACAATTACGCCAGGTGCGATTCTTAATTGTCGGCAGTTCTATGACCATAGAGACAAAAGCGTTTGAAGAAAAGCTGCGCCAAAAAATTAACAGGCATGGACTGCAAGAATACATTCACTTTACTGGGTTTCGCGAGGATATACCGGCACTGATGAAGGTTATTGACATTTTGACTGTACCTTCCTGGAATGAAGCGTTTGGACGCGTTGTCGTTGAGGGACTTGCCTCCGGTTGTGCAGTAATCGCAACCGACAATGGTGGTATTCCTGAGATTATTCAAGATGGGGTTAATGGACTTTTGATCCCCCCTAGGAATCCCATCAGTCTTTCAGAGGCGATTCTCAAGGTCGCAGGCGATTCGAAGCTGCGAGCGAGGTTAATAGCCAACGGACCGACGACCGCCGCCCATTATTCGCCGGAGCGCCATGTTCGCGAGATCGAACACATCTATGATGAGGCTCTAGATTGATATCTCAGAATAGAGTGGGTTTGCGAATTGCAGTGTATCACAACCTACCTTCTGGCGGCGGCAAAAGAGCTTTGTATGAGATGATGCGCCATCTTGCAGAAAGACATGATTTAACGGTCTTTACATTGTCGACCGCTGAGCATGATTTTTGCGACTTGCGTCTTTATTGTAGGGAACATTTTGTATATTCTTTTCAGCCCCTACCCCTCGTAAACCGGCCGTTCGGGCGTCTCAATCAGGGTATTCGCAGTGTGGATTTATACCGGCTGGAAGCATTACAACGTAAAATTGCGGGCGATATTGATAATAGTGGTTTCGACCTGGTTTTCGTGCATGGCTGCCAGTTCAGCACAAGCCCAGGCATTCTGAAATATTTACAGAATCCGTCTGTTTATTATTGTCAGGAACCTCCCCGTTCGCTTTATGAGCCATCAATGGAAAGGTCAGAAATGCGCCTGTCAAAGTTGCAAAAGGCGTGCAATTTAGTCGACCCCCTGCCCACATTGTACCGAAAAAGCCTGAACCGTTTGGATCAGAAAAACGTTCGGAGTGCAAAGGCAATTCTTGCCAATTCGCATTACTCGCGTGAAACACTGTACCGAACTTATGGGATATTTGCTTGTGTTAGTCGTCTTGGTGTAGACACGAACCTGTTTCGGCCGCTTTCCATCGCCAAGAAGTCACAGATTATATCCGTAGGTTCTTTGACGGCCAGGAAGGGATTCGACTTTATTGTACGTAGCCTTGGGCGGATCGAACCGAGAATCCGCCCAAGGCTTGTAATAGTGAGCAACTTCACGGTTCCAACAGAACACGATTATCTGCAAGATCTGGCTGAAAGCGAGGGCGTTGAGGTGAAGTTCTTGACAGAGATCAGCGACAGTGGACTTGTAGAAGCATACAATTGTTCGTTAATGACGGTTTATGCACCGATAATGGAGCCTTTTGGTTTGGTTCCATTGGAATCAATGGCTTGTGGGACACCAGTAATTGGCGTATGTGAGGCAGGTATTCGAGAGACGGTCTGCCACGGGGAGAATGGTTTACTGGTCCAACGAAACGTCGCGAGTTTCGCACGGGCGATTAATGAATTGCTTGGTGATCAGCAGCAACTGGCTACATACGGAGCGAATGCTCGCAAATATGTTGAGGGTAATTGGACGTGGGGGCGTGCGGGAAATGAATTGGAATCTCAGCTACACCGAATTAGGCTAAATATAGATCAAATTGCATAAACCAAAGGCAGCAATCATTGTTCTCAACTGGAACAATGCTGACGATACTCTGGCATGTTTGAATAGTCTGGCAGATCTTGATTATCCGAATAATGAGGTTGTTGTCGTGGACAATGGATCCACCGACAATTCGGTTGAAACGATTAGAGATGCTTTTCCCAACATCATGCTTGTTGAGAATGGTGAAAACCTGGGCTATGCAGGGGGTAATAATGTAGGTATCCGGAAATCATTGCTTCTCGCTGCAGATGTGATCTGTATTCTTAATAATGATGTCGTTGTCGATAATGGATTTCTTCAACTCTTAATTGATGTGTTATTTGAGACAGAATCAATCGGCATTGCAACACCCTTGGTAATAAATGGTATGAATGGGGACCTGGTTTGGGCTATGGGAGCGCAAGTTGATTGGGATACTGGGATGGTTTCCCGAGTGGGAGCAGGTGATAGAGTATTAAATCAGCAAGAGCGGCGTGCGTTTGAAGTTGACGCTGCTTCCGGGGCGGCTATGCTGATCAGACGAGAGGTGATTGAACAAGTAGGCTTATTTGATGAGTCCTTTTTCCTTTATTATGAGGAAATTGATTATAGTCTGCGAGCTAAGGCAGCTGGTTTTAGGATTGTGGCAGTTCCACGATCGGTTGTTTGGCACAAAGTATCAGCCTCACTGGGTATCAGATCTCCCATTATTGACTACTATATGTTACGAAATCACATTCGTTTGGCCTCACTCTACTGGAAGGGGCGGAGACGGGGGGCAATAATCAGTCGAATTGTTGCCCGCAATCTGGGAGTTATTTTGGCTTATACATTCAAATCACACAAGGGTGCGCGTTTGCCTAATCGAAACGCACGAATTTTGGCGCTGCGCGATGCGGCAATTGGACGATGGGAAAAGCGGGAAATTGAATCAGATAGATTCTAGCCTGAAATCAAGAGCTCAGTCACGAAGAAGGGAAAACAACGATTAGAAGACCTTGATGATCGTGACCTGCTGTATTGATACAAGGAATTTGAAACCAAAATTTTGAAGATGTTGTTTCTTTCAGCATGGTACCCATATCCGCCTGATAACGGATCTAAGCTGCGCGTGTATCACCTGCTTCGGTTCCTGGCGATGCGGCACGGGATAACCTTATTGTCGTTTGTGTTCGGAACGGCTCAATCGGAGGAAGTAAGCCCATTGGAAATATGGTGCGAGTCAGTCAATACCGTGAAGCTTGATCCATTTGATGTGAACCGAGCGGGGAGTATTGAGACTTTTTTGTCACCACGACCGATGGCTTCACGGCCGATTCCAGAAATGAGACGTCTTGTGTCAAATGCATTAAATCACAACTGTTTTGATGTAGTTATCGCTTCCACAGGGATGATGGCCGGCTACGCGCTGCAGGCGCCGGTCGATTGCGTCAAAGTTTTAGAGGAGCATAATTCGATGAGCCGTTGGATGCACGAACGGTATCTGAAAGCCTCTTCTCCTCTCGACCGACTGCGCTGCTGGGCGAGTTGGCAAAAGATGCGGCGTTACGAGGCGAAGTTATTCTCATGTTTCGATTTGGTTACGATGGTCTCAGAGCAGGACCAGCGAGTGACAAAGTCTTTAATTGGTCAACGTAAACCAAAAGTAACCATAGTTCCAAATGGGGTCGATACAAAGGTTAATATGCCGGGACTGGCAAGATGCAAGCCAAACAGTCTTGTTTTCAATGGGTCACTGACCTACAGTGTCAATTATGATGCAATACAGTATTTTTTGAGTGAGATCTATCCTAAAATAAAGATGGTTGTTAACGATGTTACGCTGACAATTACCGGGTCGACAGCGGACGTGGCACTGAAGGCATTGAGGTTGGATGAGAGTGTAAAACTGACGGGCTATGTAAACGACGTGCGTATCCCGGTGTCGGAAGCGGCCGTGTGCGTGGTTCCTATCCAAGAGGGTGGCGGTACACGCCTGAAGATATTGGAGGCGATGGCGTTGGGTACGGCCGTTATCTCCACTTCAAAAGGTGCGGAAGGTTTAGATTTGATCGCTGGTGAACATCTTTTGATTGCAGATGGGCCAGAATTATTTGCAAAAAATATTATAAATCTTCTGCACGATTCCAACCAACGCCATCAATTGGAAGTCGCTGCAAGAGAAAAGGTTGAAAGACAATATGATTGGGAAATGATCGGCGGGTTGTTTGTAGATCATATTGAGGACGTTATTCGTACCGCATGAAGTTAAGTTATTACACTTAATAATATTCGATATGATTCGGATAGGTATAAATCGCCAAATCAATCAAAGGTCAGTCAACTCGATAATCGTTGTTGTTGTTTTGATGGTGGCTCTTTTTCTTGGACAAAGAGCCTCTTATAGTTACCTGGTCTTGCTTGTTGCCGGGCTAGCAGGTCTTATATTATTGTCGAGACCGGTCTTTGGTATTTTTTTGATAATCGTTGCTGCATTAGTTCTGCCCTTGGATATTGGTACCGGAACCGAAGTTAGCCTTAATTTAGCAGCACTTATGGTGCCTGCAATGCTATTTCTCTGGCTTCTGGATTTGTTGCGCAGGCAAGAGTTTGAAGCAGTAAATTCCTCAACATTCAGGCCTTTAATCCTATTTCTAATAGCTGGATTGCTCTCCCTATTGATCGGCTACGTCACCTGGGATAATTTTGTTCCACGCAGTGCCAATTTCATTTTAGTTCAACTAGCTCAGTGGGCAATTTTCGCATTTTCCGTAGGTGCTTTCTTTCTTATGGCAAATCTTGCGCTTGAGGAAAAATGGTTACAGTACATTACCTGGACCTTCTTGATTCTTGGTGGCATGATAGCTATCTTGCAGGCAATCCCATTCAGCACAAATCTAATTGGCCAAATATTTACAATCGCGATCATACGTGCTCCATTTTGGATCCTTTTAGCATCAATGGTTGGTGGTCAACTGCTGTTTAATGAACAGCTAAAAGGAGGGCAGCGTTTAATTTTGTTGATAATCTTGACGGCAATCTTCATTTATACATTTGAAGCGCAGCGTGAGGCGGCTTCAAATTGGGTTGGCATTGTTGCTGTGGGGTCATGTTTGGTTTGGCTTCGTTGGCCACGGATGCGCTGGCTAGCTCTATCAGTAGTTTTACTTTTATTGGTATTAGGAATTTTATTCCCGGCTGTTTGGGATTTTGCTGGAGGAGACAGTGAGTGGTTTGAAAGCGGTGGGTCACGCCTGGCGCTTATTAGCCGTGTTGTGGAAGATACGATGCGCAACCCGATTACGGGCCTTGGTCCGGCCGCTTATCGTCTTTATGGTGCAACAAGACCACTTGTTTATGAACATATTATTTGGATGGCCCCTCGCATCTCATCCCACAACAATTATATTGACTTATTCTCTCAAGTAGGGATTGTCGGGTTGGCTCTGTTTTTCTGGTTTGTATTCGAATTGGGAAAATTAGGGCGTCGCCTGAATCATCATTTTAGGCATGGATTTGCCGCAGGTTATGTGAATGGCATGATTGGCGCTGGCGTCGGAGCATTGACGCTAATGATGCTTGCTGATTGGATTCTCCCTTTCGTTTACAATATCGGCTTTCCGGGCTTTCAGGCAAGTGTCCTCGTTTGGCTTTTCTTGGGTGGATTGATCACCCTGGAGCAAATAATGCTCAAGCAGTCGATATAATATTTATAGGCTTGCAAAATAGCTCCAATCATTATTAAATGTCCGCCGACCAATATACACCTGACATTAGTGTTTCTGTTGTTATCGTCAGTTGGAATACCTGTGATCTATTAGAAAACTGTCTAGACGCCCTTCAGCGAAAAAGGGAATCTTCCAAACAGCCAATCGTAGAAATTATAGTCGTGGATAATGCTTCCAGCGATGGCAGTTCCCATATGGTAAGGGAAAAGTTTCCTGATGTGCGATTAATCCAGAACCGATTTAACATGGGTTTTGCCACAGCCAACAACCAGGCTATTCGACAGAGCAAAGGCCGCTTTATCATGTTGCTTAATAGCGATACTGAGGTTCATGTCGGTGCATTACAAAAGCTTACAACATTTATGGATGCCAATCTTAGAGCCGGTGCCTGTGGCGCACGTCTCCTCAATGGAGATGGTTCTCTGCAGATTGCGTGCCATCCAATGCTCACGCCTGGCCGGGAATTTTGGCGCTTAATATTTATGGATCAATTATGGTCCAAAGCCAATTATCCCATTTCAAATTGGGATACAAAAATGCCCCGTCGTGTTGAAGTAATCAAAGGGGCTTGCTTGCTGCTAAGACGGGAAGCCCTGGAGCAAATAGGATTGCTGGACGAACGATACTATATGTATACGGAGGAGGTCGATCTCTGCTACCGACTTGACCAGGCTGGTTGGGAATTGTGGTATGTACCCGAGGCGGCTGTTACTCATTATGGCGGAGCCAGCAGTGGTCAGGTCGCAGAAAAGATGTATTTAGAATTATATCGAAGTAAAGTAGCGTTTTTCCGTAAAATAGGCGGAGCCATGTACGCACGATGGTATAAATTCCTGCTTACATTAGCTTATTTACCCCGTGCGCTGCTGTTTCCGCGACAATCAATTTACCGTCGTTTACTTGCCGAATTACCCGCCATGTAACGCGCTTTCTACTACTTCTATGGAGCTACCGAAAATCACCAGTATAAGACACTTTCGTTCATCTCTCTTAACCATTTTACTTATATTCTTTATAGCAATTGTTTTTCGCTTAGGAGTTGCCGCCTACCTGGGAAACAGCACACCCCCAGCTAAGGATGAAACTTCATACTCTCGCCTGGCTATCCGACTGGTTGATGGGCATGGCTACAGCTTTGAGGAACCGTGGTATCCCGGTTTCGTGCCGGCGGATACGCCTACTGCACACTGGTCTTTCCTCTACACCGCATTTGTGTCCGGGGTTTACCAGATTGCCGGCATTCATCCTTTGGCAGTGCGTCTGTTGAGCGCCGTATTGAGCGGTATCTTGATGCCATGGATGCTGTATCGGCTATCGCGACGCATTTGGCCTGAATGGGAACAATTGGCATTGTTAACGGCCACATTAGGGGCCATTTATGCTTATTTCATCCTTTATGGTGCCATGTTGCAAACGGAAGCTTTTTTTATCGTTGCCGTAGTCTGGTCTTTGGAAAGATCTTTAGCTCTTTTGAACGGTCTAACCAATAGAGTCAATAGCACAGAACTCTTACTAACTGCTTCAGGTCTGGGTGTCAGCCTGGGCCTTGCAACGTTGTTGCGCCAATCCATTTTACCATGGGCAGTGGTGTTGTTCGTATTATTGCTTTGGTCTGGCTGGCGTCATAAACATTTACGTCAGGTCGTTGTCTCACTTTTGTTGGCTGGAGTGATTCTGTTAGCTTTTATATTACCCTTTACAGTTCGTAATTATATTGTTTATGATGATTTCTTACTGCTAAACTCGAATGCCGGTTACGCTATGTATTCCGCTCAGCACCCCATGCATGGTACCAGTTTCCAGGCTTTTGCAGCCGCCCCCTTGCCAATCGACCTGGACCCCATGCCGCAAAATGAGGCACAGTGGGATCGGACATTGCTAAGAGAGGGTTTTCAATTCATATTAGCGAATCCTGGTCGTTATCTACTACTCTCTATTAGCCGTATGGCCGATTTTTTTATGTTCTGGCCAGCGACAGAGACTTCATTAATTAATAACATCGGCCGTGTTTTCTCTTTTGCATTTTTCTTTCCATTCATGATCTATGGTCTTTGGCTCTCGCGGATTGACTGGCCGCGGTATTGGTTACTTTACACATTCATCGCCTTTTACTCATTGTTGCATATTCTAACCTGGGCAATGATTCGATATCGGCTTCCGGTTGATGCAATCCTTTTGCTATTTGCCGCATTGTCGATTGTCAAAATTGCTCGACAAGCAGATTTCAATCACCTGCTAAATTGGGGGTTCGTGCAAACAAAGGAATATTCAGATTCTCATGAATGATATTGATGTCAGATTGGCTTTGGAGAAAGAATATCATGAATCTGAGGATTTTCTGCGCGATAATAGCAGTCTAATTGTTGGGGTATATCGCTCTGGCGTATTTGATGAAGCGGAGCAGTTTCACCTTGATGTTTTGGGAGATATCACTGGCGCATTAGTCCTTGATTATGGTTGTGGAACAGGGGGAAGTTCTCGGCTGCTAAAGGCGCGAGGCGCAAATGTGATCGCCTTTGACCTCTCATATGCAAGACTTCAGGTTGCTAAGAAAGGAATGATTGTTGACAATGGAGAGTATATTCCAAAATTTACTCAATGTGCTGCAGAATTGCTACCTTTTCAGGAAGGGACGTTTGACTATGTAATTGGGAAGCAAATCTTACATCATCTAAATATTGATTTGGCTGTTGAGGAGATTAAGCGAGTATTACGGCCTGGTGGCAAAGCTACGTTTCTCGAACCTTTGATACACAATCCGTTTCTGGAAGGTTATAGACGTTTAACCCCTCACTTACGCAGCCCAACTGAGAAAGCCTTGAGTTTAAGGGATGTTGAACGTATTGGCAGGAACTTTAGCCATTGGGAACAGAAGGAGTTTTGTTTATTTAGCATTTTACCCGCACTCATGTCTGCATTAACGGGTCCAAAAGCAGTATGGATAAATTTCCAACGACAACTACAATATTTCGATAAACGACTAATCAAGAGTGTTCCATATTTGGGTAAATATTGTTGGGAAATTGTTATTACACTTGAAAAATAGATAAGATCCTGGGAAGAAGTTTGCATATTTGTTACGTTTTACTTTCACCCACGTTCGGCATGCACCAATATACGGCCGATCTGGCCAACCGCATGGCCGCATCCGGTCATGACGTTTCCCTGATCACGACCAGCCTGCTGCCCCGTGACCGCTATGCGCCCAATGTGCACATCGATACACCAGTTTCCACATCTAACAGCGGCCTATCACTAGAAAGCATAAACATAAACCAGTACAAGTCAGTGGCCCAGACAATAGCCGACCAACAACCAAATGTAGTCCATTTCACCGGGCCTCATATATGGAATCCTGGCTTGCTTAAACGGGTACAGCAAAAGGGGATACCCGTCGTGCATACGATTCACGACCTGGACCCACACAAAGGGACAAAGATGGGGTTGATGCTTTACCTCTGGAATCGATCGATTATTCGCATGGCAAACATAACACTGGTGCATGGACAGGGCTATTCAAGCAGGCTGCTGGAAGATGGCTACCCGCGCTCGCGCATTGTCCACATCCCCCTCTTGCATATGTTCCTCTCCTACGAAATACAGGCCACATTAGACGGCCGTTGTAAGGACGAACTGGATGTTTCATATGAGCCTTTTGCCCTTTTTTTCGGCCGCTTGGAACCATATAAAGGCATTGAATTTTTACTGACCGCTTTTGCCCAAATTATGGATGAATGCCCTGACGATTTTCGCATCATCCTGGCTGGACCAGGCGATCTCAACAAATCATGGACCGGCAACCTGCCTGAGAGGGTTGAACTCTACAACAGGTTCATCCCCGACAATGAAGCCTTTGACCTGTTCCGTCGCTGCAGTTTAGTTCTTTTACCCTATATTGATGCCACACAGTCAGCTTTAATCGCTTCAGCTTACTACCTACGTAAACCTGTTCTTGTTTCGCGCAGCGGGGCATTACCAGAATACGTCATTGATGGCCAGACAGGCTACATCGTCGAACCAGGGCATCCGGCTACGTTGGCACGGGCTTTAAAGATGGCCACCAGCAGTCCAGATCGGCTTCGCCAAATGGGATATGCTGGAAGACAATGGTATGAACGTCAAAGAAGTGCTGAAGAGAAAACCTTACAAAAAATGTATCACTCTTTATTATAATCGACTTCTTGTTATATAGTTGTTAATGCGTATATCGAATTTATTGCGAAAAAAGCATATTTATTTCGACTTATGAGTAGGAGAAAATGAGATTCGACGAAGCACAAGATTTCACTTCAACAGAATTTGAGCCCACTATTAGACCCAAACGAATATCCTTACCGTCCCTTGGCCTCCACTATTCTGAGCGACGCTTGCTACTGATGGTAATGGATTTTGTTCTAATTTGCGCCGCCTTAGTAATCGCCCTTATTTTACGCACAAATCTTCTGCCCAATTTGCTCATTTTATTGCAGTCCTGGAAATGGCTGACCACACTGGCCGTCGTTTGGTTTGGGTATGCTGCCCTTTTCAATGTTTATAACCTGGCCCGCGCGGCAAGCACAACTTATAGTATGAAAGCTATCGCAATGGCTGGCGGTCTGACCTCATTGACTTATTTGCTGATCCCCTGGTTCACTCCTACACTGGTTAATCGCTCTCAGGGCTTTATTTTCGTCTTCCTTTCTTTACTTTTCTTACTCGCTTGGCGTATTTTCTATGCCCAATTCTTTACCCAGCCTAGCTTTCAACGACGGGCCTTTATCCTTGGACATGGAGCATCGGGCGAGGCGTTGGCTACTGCAATGCATAGTAAATTCGCCCAAGATGATGCCAACCCCTTTCGAGGCACTGGTTATACCTTGCTGGGCTTCGTCAGCACAGATGATGAAACAAAGGAAAAACGTGTAGCCGATTTACCTATACTAGGCCCAGCCACAGATTTAGTCCGCCTGGTCCGAGAGCTGGAGATAGATGAAGTTATTCTATCACTCCCGGATTCCGGGGAAATAGATAAAGAGTTATTTGAAGTTATCTTGGATTGCCGAGAATTGGGCATTCAAATGACTCAGATTAGTACAATTTACGAGCGGCTAACGGGGCGAGTGGCAATTGAGTATGTTGGCTGGGATGTTGAAACGATTGCTGTAAACTTCGATTCCCCATTTCAGCGTTTTTATCGCGTTAGTAAACGCCTTGCCGATTTACTAATGGGTTTTGCAGGATTAATTTTTCTTTTCCTCCTGATTCCACCCATCTATATCCTTAACGCCTTCACTTCACCCGGTCCGATTTTCTATAAGCAGCAGCGCGTGGGTAAAGGGGGGCATCCTTTCCGCATAATCAAGTTTCGTTCGATGAGGCCCGGTGCGGAATCTGACAATAAGTCTATTTGGGCCAAGGAAAATGATGTTCGGGTCACTTTTGTAGGAAAGTGGCTGCGTAGGTTGCATTTAGATGAACTGCCACAGGTGATTAACATGCTAAAAGGGGAAATGAGCCTTGTCGGGCCACGGCCGGAACGCCCTGATTTTGTTGGATTACTTTCTCGGGATATCCCTTTTTATAGGGTCCGGCATTGCGTGCTGCCTGGCATAACCGGCTGGGCACAGATCCACCAGGATTACAGCGGTTCAATAGATGAATCACGAACCAAGCTGGAGTATGATCTTTTCTATATCAAAAAGACCAGTTTATGGCTCGACTTGGTGATCATGCTGCGCACAGTGACTAAAGTGCTGGGTTTACAGGGCCGCTAGATGGCATGCATTTTATTTCTGACCCAAGTATTACCCTATCCTCTTTATGGTGGGGCGAAGATTCGTGCATATTATGTCTTGAGGCATTTGGCGGAAAGGCACGATGTAACCTTAGTTTCTTTCATTCGTGAGAGTGATCAACCCGAAGCCATTTCACATTTACAACAATATTGCCAAACTATCGTCACTGTTCCCATGCAACGATCACTGATTAAAAATGGGCAAGCTTTTTTGAAAAGTGTGATTTATTCCCTGCCTATAGTGATTTTGCGCGATCACCTTACGGAAATGGAAGAACGTATCAAGCAGTTAGTGAAGAAAACCACCTTTGAGGTTATTCATGCTGACCAAACCTCAATGGCCTATTATGGAATGTTCGCCCGGGACCTTCATATTACTACACAAAAACCTCTTCTGGTTCTCGATCAGCATAATGCTCTTTATTTAGTCGTTCAGCGGCAGGCGCGTTTTGAAGGCAACTTGGTATTGCAGGCTCTATGGCGACGCGAAGCCCATCTATTAAGTGGTTATGAAGCAGACCTACTAGAACAATACGATCATATCCTAACTGTCACCAGGGAAGATAAAGCCGCACTATTGCGGTTGCCCTCTGAGGACCAAGCTCGAGCGTACGATCAAAAAATCACGGTCGTACCAATCTGTGTCGACCCAAACAACCAACCAATGATTCACTTACGAGCGGACGCTCCTAAAATTATCCATCTGGGCACTATGTTTTGGCCGCCAAATGTTGAAGGCGTGCTTTGGTTTGCAAACAAAGTCTTCCCAATGGTGCTCGAAAAAATACCCGAGGCTCATTTCACAATCGTTGGGAAAGATCCACCTGCAAAAGTTAAAGCTTTGCAAAATGCAAATTCCCTGCCAACCGGCCCGATTGAGGTTACAGATTTTATCGCAGACCCAATCCGATTGTTGGCCGATAGCCTCATATTCGTAGTGCCCCTCCTTGCTGGAGGTGGGATGCGGGTAAAAATTCTGGATGCCTGGCAATGGGGACTGCCTATCGTTTCAACAACGATTGGAGCGGAGGGCATTGCAATTGATCCGGGAGAAAATATCTTGATAGCAGATGATCCGGAAACATTTGCAGATGCGGTTGTGAAATTATTGAATGAGCCTGTTCTAAGAGAAAAATTGATTATCAACGGCCGTCGTACTGTAGAGCAAAATTATGATTGGCGATCACAATATTGGATGGTTGATAATATCTATCAACCATCCAATCTAGAGTCGCGTAATTGATAATGTAAGGTAGTGCAACTAGAAATATAGATCCATGAAATACGCAATTTGTCACAAAAGTCTTTCATGCTTAGGCTCTACTTGCAGTAGAAACCAGCAATAGCTTTAGATTTTCAATCTGTGATAATTGAATTGATCACAATTGAGAAAAAGGGTAAATGTCAATGGACATAAAACAATATATTACCCCATTGTTAAAGTGGTGGTGGCTCATCTTGGCATCTACCATGGTGGCTACTCTTTCCAGCCTTTATGCCGTCAATCAACAACCCCCTATTTACCAGGCGCGATCGACCTTAATGCTAGGTCAGGCCATAAATAATCCAAATCCAACAGGCATGGAGTTTTACCTTGGCCAACAATTAGCCCAGACCTATTCCGATATGGCCCAGCGTGATCCTGTAAAAGTGGGAACAATGGAAGCACTTGGTTTAACTTGGCTCCCTGAATATACAGTTGGAATTGTACCTAATACATTACTAATTGAGTTGAAAGTGACCGATAGTGACCCGGAGCGGGCGGCTGCCATAGCCAATGAATTAGCCAACCAGGTTGTCCTGCGCAGCCCAACTATTGCCCAAGAAGAGGAAGACCAGGGGCGTCAGTCTTTTATTAAAGACCAACTTGATGATCTGGAGACTCAGATTGAAGCAACGAATGACGAAATAGAGGCTAAGCAGGCAGAGCTGGCCGATCTTTTCAGCGCCAGGCAGATTGCGGATACACAGACGCAAATTCAAGCACTAGAAACAAAATTGACCTCTCTTCAATCAAATTATGCATCACTTTTGGCTAGTTCTCAACAAGGGGCAATTAATACCTTGAGCATTTTTGAGTCAGCCAATGTTCCACTAAATCCCATCGGCCCCAATCAATTAAGCACCGTATTGACGGCCGCAGCGATTGGTTTTGTACTTGGCGCAGGGGCAGCTTATATCCTGGAATATTTAGATGACACAGTTAAGACACCGGATGATGTGCAGCAGCTTGTTGATCTTCCAACATTATCAGGGATTGCAAAATACCCGACAAATGGGGGTGAGAAATACAATCTGATTTCACAGGAACAACCGCGATCACCGGTCTCCGAAGCCTACCGCGGTTTACGCACTGCGATCATGTTTTCCAATATTGATAAGCCTGCCCGCAATATTGTTGTATCTAGCCCTAACCCTGGCGAAGGAAAAAGTCTCACAGTCGCCAACCTAGGGACTGTTTTTGCTCAGGCAGGACACCGGACATTGATCATAGATGGCGACTTGCGTCGTCCAGTGCAGCATAAGATTTTTGAGATCCCAAATAAAAATTTTGGTTTGACCAACATGCTTCTGCAAATGATCCTTGATGGAGAATATAATGAAACTGCACTCGATATCTTCGATTTGCTTGAAGGCACTATCCATGAAACTCAACAAAAGGATCTCTTTGTATTAACAAGCGGATCTCTTCCTCCAAATCCTGCAGAGCTGGTGGGATCAGAAAAAATGAAAAAACTGTTGGAAGTACTGTCAGATAACTTTGATCTGGTCATTGTTGACAGCCCTCCTATATTGGCAGTGACAGATGCCGTCGTTTTAAGCGCCAGAGCGGATGGTGTGGTATTAATAAGTAATTCAGGTGAGACCAGGCGTAACCAACTGGAACAAGCCGTTGCTAAACTTATGGAAGTCAATGCAAATTTAATTGGTGTTATCCTGAATCGTTTGTCGGCGAAAACAGGCGGGTACTATTACTATTATTATTACGGACGTACCTACTACCACGATGAATCCAACACTGATGGAAATATTGACGGAGAAAATAAAAGACTCAAGCGAAAAAGAGGGAGCAGGAAAGATGGAAAAAGACGGTGGGTTCCCAATCTTTTCGCTCGTTCAAAGGGTTAAAACACAACGAAAGGTTATGTGTAAGGAATGTTGTTTATAATTTAAATTCTTACTGAATTGGGTCTCAAGAGCAATTTATAAAGGTAGTTTTTTGGATACTACGTCTGGGATTATCAATCATAATAATGCTACTCATGGATCTAAGAAAGGTCGTGGTGGAAAGCGCTTACTGCTTGAGATTAAGTTCATTCTAGCAATTTTTTTGGGGGGGGTGTTTACAGCCTCTATATTACTAACCGGATTCTTTTATTCAAATCGTTTCAACATTGATATCGAGAAGCTCTCATCAACATTTCTCGGTATTCGCATTCCGGCCGACTATTTTTTTTATGCAGGCATTGGGATCCTATTGTTGTCGATTTTTATCCTGGGCACCTGGCGTTTGGTACTACCTCGAAGGGCTGCACTTGAGCGAAGCAATGGCTGCCCAAATTGTCACGAACATGAGCTGCTTCGCGTGCAAAGGTTCCGAATGGAGCGTATTGTCTGCAAGTTATTATTCTTAAAACTAATTCGCTGCGCTTGCAGAAATTGTAGCTGGCAAGGCCTATTAATTGGATCAAAACATGATGCACCCGCAGATTGGTTGGCACAGCCAATCCATAAATCGGAAGAAGAATTATTATTGAACTTTAGGCCAAGTGAAATCACCGAAAACCCAAGGGTTCCCTTCAAGCAAACACCAATGTATGTAAAGAACGGGGCATCTTTAAGCGATCTTGAGCAAGCGCAAATTGAAGTGGTGAACCCTGGGAAAGAATTTCATGAGAGCAACCCTGATGAATTCTTTGATCGAACAGAACCCACTTCTACACTTGAGATTGAGACCCGAGCGGTTGTCGTTTCACCATTTGGGCTCAAATTACGAGAGAAACCCCATACAAAAGGGAAGGTTTTAAAGTTATTGAAGCCTAATGAAATCGTTGATCTCATAAAACAGCAGGATATGGAAATCCCTGTTACCTGGCGTCGTGTGAAGGCAGGTCAAGAAGTGGGATGGGTTTCGGCCGCTTTTTTGAAACGTCTAAATGGGGGAAACTTGAATGGCTTTCACTGATATAATTTATTTTTTAGAATTGCTGACAGCCGTCAATGAAAATTGACGGCTTTTTTAGTTGCAAATCACGATGAAAACTTGGGTTTAAATCCAATGAGTTCTTCATGGAGTCACTTTGTGGAGTCAAAAAGAAAAAAATATCCAGCTCGAATAAGTTTAATCATAATGATTCTATGTTTAGGGATTCTGTTTTTACTGCAGAATGATGGTTTTAAGATCGCCAACGCTGTGGATCAGGAAGGTTGGAAATTTGAAAACGAGGCAAGTTTGGCTAACTGTCGCTATGGTGTATCCTCCGGTGAAGGAACTTCATGGGTTATTGCGGACACAGGTGCGGGAATTTTTTACAAATTTAACCACCCGAAATGGTTCGCTCCAATGCCCGAAAACGACGCTGAATTCATCCACATGATCCGCACAAAACAGAAAAAAACGGATGAAGGAGAATATTTAGCGGATTGGTACACAAATGTTCCGCTTGACCAGGAATTAGCGGATCTTATCAGTAATAATCCAGGGGATCTTTGGATTGTCGGCAACGAAATTGAGCGGGGACCAAATCCTGGAGATATCAATCCCAAAAATTTGGCCACAGATGATATTCACGCAGATATTTATGTTGAAGCTTACCATGATGTCTACAATTTTATAAAAAGTATTGATCCGACAGCACGTGTGGCGAATGCTGGACTCATTCAGATTACACCGATGCGTCTACAGTACTTAGATATGATGTGGGATTCATACTTAGAAAAATATGGTGAGCCAATACCTGTCGATATTTGGACCATTCACACCTATGTTTTGCCTGAACTCGATAAGAATGGCCAACCGAACAATATCGCCAGCGTCGCTCTGGGAACAGATCCGGAACTAGGTAAGCTGGCATCAGGTGGTGATAGTTCGCTTTGCCCGGATGATGATGTTTATTGCCTGGCCGAACATGATAATTTGTCTATCTTTGCTGAACAAGTTGTAACAATGCGCCAGTGGATGAAGGAGCGTGGCCAGCAAGAAAAACCATTGATAATAACCGAATATGGTACACTTTATCCTTTCCATACCAATAGCGGTGTATGCAATGGTTTGAAAGATGAATTTGGTAATTGTTTTACCAATGAGCGTGTATCCCAGTTTATGGTCGGTTCATTTGATTATCTCAATCAAGCTAAGGATCCAGATTTAGGATACAGCCTTGATAATCATATGCTTGTTCAGCAATGGATTTGGTTCTCAGCATTGTCGAGCAATGGAAATTCCGGAAACTTATTAAAAAACAACGGTAACCAATACAACGGTGTTGGAGAAACGTTTAAGAGTCACATACAAAATGAACCTATCTATAGAAACCTTTTTCTCCAATCCGTTTCTGGAAATCAAGTGTCGCAGGATCCAGATGGGACATCTACAGCCAGGCTTTCAATCACATTTCGCAATAATGGAAATGTGGCAGTAGATAAGCCGTTTGACATCACCTTTTACCGTGATGCTGCCCTCACCCAGCCAATTGCAAGTGAAACAATATCAGGATTGGTTCGTGGATGTGCAACCAGGTCTTATACGGCCGAGGTGGAATGGAGTGGATTGTCTGAGGGAAGCCATCCATTCTGGGTGAAATTGGATAGCAATAATTCTATTCTCGAACAACCAGCTAACGACAATGATAATATAAGGTCTGGGCAAGTAATTATCAATGACGCTCCCCTTTACCAACTCGATGTTCAGATAGAAAATCTAGGTATTGGGACAGGTGGAACAGTAAATGTTTCGCCGGATCTGGCTGCCTATCCCGAAGGAACTGATGTTACATTGCAAGCGAATCCTTTTGCCGGTTGGCATTTCGAAACATGGGAAGGAGCGGCCACAGGATCAGAACCCATAAAGATGTTGACAATGACCGATGATGCCGAAGTAATCGCAATATTTTCTCAGGAACAATACGAATTAGATATCAAAGTAGTTGGACAGGGGAATGTAACTATTAATCCTAATAAAGAGAGTTACCTCTATGGTGAACGGGTTTCACTCTTTGCTCAGCCGGCAGATAACTGGTACTTTGCATCCTGGATTGGAGACAATAACGAAAAAGCCCCATTTATTCAGTTAACATTGGAGGGGGATATTTCGATCACGGCTGATTTTAAGGAATTGCCAGTTGGCGGTAAGAGCTACTTACCTATAATTTTCAATGACAGTTAAGGCTTAGTAGTTTGGTCAAGATTTAGCTGAGCGGCCACCTCAGCAACGGCCGTCAAGCGGTGAGGATAATGCAGCTTATATACAGGAATACGACCGGCTGCATATGTGCAAAAATCTAAATGCCTTTCAAGGGTAAGACGGTTGAACAATTGGCTGGCAACGGAATGTCTGATAAGGGCTAATAGGGCATTTTTCTGATTCAATTTTATTTCCTTTACCGGCCGATGAGCCTGCTCCTTTTGTACAGCATAAATCGCCCCAACTCTCACTCGTTGCGGCAGATTGATAGCTGGTTGGCTCTGGGCATCAAGCTTTAGCTGGGGGAAGTGGGGTAGTCCGACCAGGTCGCCAGATGTCATTATCACCGGTGTAATATCATCAGCAGCAAGTAGGCAGTCATTCTCTGGTCTGATGACCAGTTCTCTGGCCAAGGTCGATTTACCTTGACCTGATTCGCCAATGAACAGGATCAAACAGCCCTCTTTAAAAATCGCGCTGGCATGTAAGCACCAGATATCCTTTAGAGCCAGCCCCAGAATTAAGGGCGGCCCCAAAATTGTTGCATTTAATGCCTGGCTATCAACAGGCAGCAGTTCGACTTTTCGATAGATTATTTGATTTCCATCTTCTGAAACAATGAAGCGGCCGACACCCTCAACTTGCAACCGGTAACCACTTTGATCACCATAACAGGTCACATGTCGCCAGGCGTTACCTACCCATCCTGGTTCATCGAAAATGAGAGGGGCATGATTGGCGACTTCGCCGGCAGTATACGTTATTACTTTCTGGCCATCTTCATAACCTGTAAACAAATGAGCCAACTCCTCTATTGGATGGTTGGAGAGCACCTTTTTCCCACAAAGGCGGTAAGCGTACCCTTTATTGTTCTGTTTGTGATTTAGACTAATGATTATCAAGATGTAATCACCTGCTTTATCTTCGCCATACCATACCAAACCCAATATCATGGATAGTTACTGGCACGGATAAGGTTTATTAACAGATTACGGATTGGGATTACCATCCCGTTTATAATGGAACTTATGGAGTCTGAGTAACCTGGCGAAATTAACGACAAGCTTACATGTCCTTGCTTTGCTCTTGCGGCTTGGATGTTCGCTTTCCTTTCTCAGCCATGCAAATTCTCCAATTACTATTTATCAATTATACTGGATACCATATGAGAATCATTAATTTAATTAGGCGCGCTGGATGATTTTCCAGCGCATCTGTTCTACCTTGAACCAATCCTGAACCTGATTAAAGATGCAGTATTCATCTGGAGTCCGGACATCGTTGATGACCACATCAAAGACCACGGTATAAGTTCCACATCATAAACGCGCACGCTTTTCAGTCCAGAGAGAGTGAAGAGCTGATCATATTTGAAGCCGCTATGGCCAGTTAGAGAGCCCTTGATATCGTCATCATAATCAACAATATAAGATAGGTGATTGAAACTGACTGGCGGGCTAGAACAGATTTTCCGATCTTGTCCATTGTGAATCAAACGGTACAATCGTTTTGTGGAATATATTTCAATTGATGACCCGGTAAAACAATTCCTGTTGTTATGTTTGCGAACCCGTGTACAAACAACAACACTTGACAATCTCCGTGAGTTTGTGTTCGATAGCAAGTTAAATTGGGATCTTGTAGAACAACGCATCCGGGAAAAATTGTTAGCGCCCGTAATATTCACAACGATTGCTGAGCAGGAAATTGTTCCGTTGGCATTGGAAAAGCGTTTGCACAACGAATTTATCACCTGTTTGACTGGAAGCACCTACCAACTGCACCAATTGTGGAAAGTCATTGAAAAAATGCAATCCTCGACAATTGAAATTATTTTGCTCAAGGGAGCGGCGTTATCATTGAGTGTGTACCGGCAGGATTCTCCCCGCTTTTTTGGTGATTTGGACCTTGTCGTTAAACAAAAGGACGTCAATAAAGCCCTTGGTATTTTGACCGAACTTGAATATAGACCAACAGGAAATTTCCAACCGGGTGCCCAGGATCTACTAGATTATACGAATCAATGGCAGTTGACCAGATCTGGGTATATGGATGTAGAAATCGATTTGCACTGGCATTTGTTTAGCTGGATTTATTACCAGTACACAGTTCCCCAAGACTGGTTTTGGCAAACCAGCATACCAGTGGAATATGGTACCCAAACCACCCCTATTTTAGGACCTGAGGCGCAGCTTATTCATCTCAGTGTCCATCTCTTGCAACACCATCGATCTGAATGGGCAGATTCATTGCGATCATTACATGATATAGCCGAAGTGATCATCAATTATCAAGATCAGTTGGACTGGGATCTTTTGATATCGAAAATAGAAGAATTTCAACTGATAATACCGATAAAGCAGGTATTGCTTCGAGTATGGCGAGATTGGCAAATACCGATTCTTGAAAAAATCGTTAATAAATTGAACGCGTTAATACCCTCCCCAGTTGAAGTACAAGCAATTAATCAATTAATGATGCTTGAGAGGGGTGCAGATTCTCGTTTTACTGCATTAACCCTAAGAAGTTTACCCACATGGCAATTACGTTTGCAGTATATTTTTAAAAATTTACTTTTTCCTTCAACAGGGTACATGCGACAAAGATACAATATACGTTATCCCCTCCTATTACCCTTTTATTACCCTCATCGTTGGTGGAATGGGGTCGTTAATTTCATAAAATTCTAGTAAATTTATGGGTAACAACAACAATGGCTTAGAAAGTCATGATTTGATTTAAAAACGTGACAGCCTCACTTAAAGAGTAATCCTCGAAAAATTATCAGACCATATGAGTTATTTATGACAGACCAAATTCAAATAAAAGACCTATCCTTACGAACAATCATCGGCATTAACGATGATGAGCGCAGAAACCGTCAAGATGTTTTGATAAATGTGACCTTATTTGCCGACACGCGATCGGCCGGTGCATCCGATGATATTGCCGACGCCGTTAATTATCGCACCATTACCAAGCGCATCATTAAAATGGTAGAAAATTCCGACTTCTATCTTATTGAAAAAATGGCAGCTGAAATCGCTAATTTATGTTTAGAAGATCCAAAAGTAGAAAGAGCGAAGGTGAGCGTAGAAAAACCAGGCGCGTTACGCTTTGCCCGGTCTGTGGGGATCACAATTGAAAGGAGCCAGGATGAAATCTGACGAGATTTCAACCAATCTGGCATATTTATCTTTAGGCTCCAATATTGAACCAGAATATAATTTGCCGGAAGCGGTGGCACAACTGAAGCAGTTTGGGCAGATCAGGGCAGTTTCTTCGGTTTGGCAAACTCCTGCTGTCGGGTTCAGCGAACAATCGGATTTCCTCAATGCGGCCGTCCTTCTGGAAACGACACTGTCCGCAAAGGATTTACGCCGGCTAGCCATAGCTCAAATTGAAAATTCTTTGGGGCGTGTGCGAACAGAAAACAAGAACGGGCCTCGCCCCATTGATATCGACATCATGCTATTCAACCAGGATGTGCTGGCCCTGGGTCATCGCCGAATTCCTGACCCGGAATTATTAGAGCGCGCATTCGTTGCCATTCCAATGGCTGAAATAGCGCCAGATTATGTTCATCCTGAACTCAACATTACTTTAGTAGAAATTGCCCATCGATTCAACGCAGAGATGGAAGAAATTACACGGCGAGATGATGTTGAATTGCCAGGATCTTGATGTTAAGAGTTAACCCATTAAGGTAAAAGAAAACCGCAGGCTTTTGAATATTAGCAAGCATTACCAGCTTATCAGCAGCCTGCGGTTAACGTTATCCTCCGGAATCAAGAATGCATTATGTGGGCATTGAGCGATAAGTAAACGGGTCAATGGCAGCATCGAAGCCACCAGGTACGCCTTTGACGATAACGCTGATGGCGTCGTGCGAATGGAGCGATTCCTTATGGCTGGCGAAAACACGAAAGTCAGAAATGCGAGGATCGGCATCCAGACCCTCATACAATAAACGTACCGCATCCTCCACGAACTTTAGATTGGCTGCGTTCAGCTCAGCAAAAGCCTGCTCATCCTCGCGCTTGACCATGACCTGGGTTTCAGTTTGAAGTGCATGACGGCCGATGTCCACCAGGTCTTCAATCCAGAAGTCACCATCATATTCAACGGAAATCTTGGATACGGAGCGCTGGCTATGTGGAACAGCAGCAACGCCACGTGTTGCATTAGCATGAACGCTCAACTCGTAGCTGCAAGGACAGGCGGATGAGTAGATAAAATCAAGGTGCATCATCTGGCGTATTCCCTGTTCAGGGGTGAAAGTTGATTCCAGCACCACAGGATAATATTGATAACCTGAAAGACCACTGCGCAGGCTATCTTGCAGCAATGGGTAGTCAAAGGCGATGGCGATGCGCGCTGAGGAGCTTTCAAGGTTTTGCAGATAGCTGTGTATCACGTTTTGCAAAGTCTGCGGCGTCAATTCACTTTCGTCATATTCGTAAAATGTGCGCATGATGCGACTCATGTTGATTCCCTTCTTATGCGCATCCAGGGAAACAGTGCCGGTCACTGAACAGTGTACTTGCTGAACACCACCATCACGGGTGATAACGCGCATTGGAATCTTGAAGTTATGGATTCCTACATGTTGGATAGGGACGGCCGCTCCACGATTTTCACTCGTGTTTTGCATATCCGGCAACGATGCTCTATATGAAGGCGTAACAGTGAATTCGCTGTCATAGAACTTACGCAAATCCTTCACAAGACGACCTTCTTGTGGGTAGTTAACAGCAGCTAATGGTAGATCCGTGCCATTCTTACCGTTTTTATAGCTTCTGCTTTTTGTGTAACCATTCGATCGATTTTTGCTAATATCCATGATTTCTTCCTTGTGACGGCAAGCCGTCCATACTTTCCGACGCCGGCTCATAAAAAATCGAGCCTGGCTCCAACTAGACGATTGCAGCGGCTGCATTATTACCTGGATAGGCAAATTTAACCGCATATTTAACCAATGTCTGCAATTTTTGGAGGTTTGTGAGATCTTCTTCTGAAAAGACTATATCTGATAGATTCTTGATTTCCAATAAAATCAAGATTTGATTAAGTATCTTAAGCGTTTCAAGACCAACCTACCCCGCAGATTTCAACAAATTGTAACTTATTGTTCATAATTTGTCAATATATTGCACGGGTTTTTATTTTTACCCCCTGCTTTGGCAGCGAGAAAACAACTTTATATAGAAAAATTAAGGACTATATAGAAGGTCTATAATTGGCGGGTTCCGCTAGTTTTAACTTAGAAATCATTCCAGTAACCCGACACTTTTTCAAAGAGAAGATTAATAGGACGCTGATTCACGCTGATAACGCTGAATTTTTTATGTTTATCGGCGAAAGTCCGCTCTTGTCCGCGTCCTTTTTCTAAACTATCTGGTAGTTAGATATCATTCCAAAATGCCTGAAGCGTGTTCACGGTTTCATCCAGTATTTCCCAATGGGGCAATCCAAGACTGGGCACCAATCGTACTGAATGCCAATTTGGCTTCTTGGCAAGCAGATCCGGGAGCTTATCAAACTTGACATTGGGATCTTCATCATAAATAACCAAGACCGGAACATTGACGTTCTCATAAATGTCCGTTCGGACCGTTGGTGTGAACATCTTGCCAGACACGAAATAATAGGGCGCATTTTCCGCGCCGGGTTGATGGGAAGTGGCATAAGCGTAATCAATAAATTCAGAAGGACACTCGCCAACAAAGCTAAGCCCGGAATAATAGCTAATTGTGGTTCGTGATGTTAACAACCTGAAAAATGGCTTTTTCCAAAGTGGAAAAGTAAAAGAACGGTATAACAAATCAGTCGGCAATTCAACGATATTGGGGTTAAATCCGGTTGGAGATACGAGGGTTATTGAATGGATAAGCTCCGGCCGTTGGATTGCAACCCGCGCCACAAATTCACTGCTGAGGGAAAGAGCAAAAATATCAGCTTCCTCTTGTAGTTCATTTGCAAGAAACTCCAGAATTAAATCACTATATAGGGAAGGTAGATAGGCGCGATTACTGCGGTCCGAGAAACCATATCCTGGCAAATCAAGCGCATATACCGGCCGTATGCCCTGAAAATGCTCAAAGAGTGGTTTCATCTCAAAAGCACTCCCGGCCGCATTAATGCTATGAATGAGGACTAAGGGACGGCCGAAACCGCTCTTGTCGGCGTAATAACTAAGTTTTCCAGCCGATTTGGATGGAAAAATAATCCGCTCCCCATTTAAGGCAGGGAACAAATCTTGATTTTTGCTCCGCTGGGAGAGACTCCAACCGATTGCTGCCAGTAATGTCAAACCTCCACCACACCCTAACAACCACTTCGATTGCTGTGACGGAGTAGACCTCTCATTTTCCATATTAGTTAGACTCCTCCCATATCGGGTTAACTTGCTGCAACCTTAGTCGCCAGATCAACAATTCTTTCTGCATCGGAGTTTGGTAGATAGGCATATTCACCCCCTACCCATTCAGCCAATTGTCTTGCTTCTCCACGACTCAGATAACTGCGTTGTGTATCTACAATGACAACTTGCAGTGGCGAAGTTGCAATATAATTACCAATTCTTTGCAGTTCTTCTTTTGTATCAACACCTTCTCGCCAGCTTACATTGCCTCTACCATCTGTCAACACGATTAAAACTGTCTGTAATATGCCCCGGCTTACGGCCTGTCTGGCCGTTTCATCCGCCAATAATAGTGCTGAAGCCAGGGGTGTCCCACCACCTGTAGGCAGTAAATCTAAAGAGCGACGGGCAAGCTCAACACTTTGTGTCGGTGGTAGAAGCAGTTCGGCCTCTTCTCCTCGAAAAGAAATTAAGGCAACACGGTCACGGTTGACATATGCCTTTTCCAACAGGGTCTGAACCGCCCCTTTCGCCTGTCGCATCCGGTGAATCGCCATGCTGCCACTTGCATCCACAGCAAAACAAAATAAGGCTCCAGCCTTGCTACGATACTGTTTTACGCGAATGTCTGACTTCCTTAATTGAATGACCCCCTTCTTAACGCCCGTTTTTCGTGTCCTCACGCGCTGCCAGGGGGCTGCACTGCGCATTGTCCCCACCAAATCAATAGGTGCGCGGCGTGGGTCCCCTGGAATACTGCGAATATGACGGCCACGCTTACCCTCTGTAGCTCCTCTTGAACCGGTTCGTGCCCGGCGAACGTCGCCAAATGTCAATTTCTCCAGGTCTTCCGGCAGTTCATTCTCAAGGGCTTCAAACAATTGCTCCAAGGGAGGCAAGCCTGTTTGTGGAGGTGGTGATTCCCCTTCCTCCTGGTCTTCTTTTGACTCTTGTTCAGTTGTCTCCGGCGGTGGGGGAATTGGGGGTTCTTCATCTTCAGCCGGCAGTTGTCTCGCCCGTGGCAGAATCACCAATTTTGCCGCAACAACAAGATCCTCATCTTCTACACGCTCTTTGAATGCTAACGCTGCTGCGGCACGGGCTGCCCAAACGGCAAATAAATCCACCCTATGACCCTCAACACCATAATTAAGGGCTAATAGCGCTAGCTGTCGAATCTGTGATTCACTTATTTCAACGATTGGAAGTTGTTCCCGCGCCGCCTGCACCAGCCCGCGCATAAAGACAAGCTCCTCCTCCCAGCTTTCAGGATCAACCAGTAAATTATTTCTTACAATATCGGAACGACGGCCGGCATCTAAGACAGGAGGTAGAGATAGTAATAAACCAATCCTATCTAGTAAATGCTGCCGAGGCTGTCCATCCCCAGGGTCATAGGAGGCAAGTAAGTTAAAGCTGGTCGGCGAAATTGAACTAATGCCTTCTCGCTCGATAACAACTTTTCCCTGGTCCATCACGGTTAGAAGTAAATTGGCGGCCGCATCTGAAAGTAAGTTTAAGCCGTCAATGTAAACGACACCCCCATTTGCCCTGGCCAGTATGCCTTCCTGCAGGATCACTCGTCCCAATCGCAAAGTAGCCTCAAGGTTCAAACCACCTAGAAGATTTTCAACATCGACACTCGTAGGTATCTCCACAAAAGGCATCTCATCATCTTGCAAAAGGAGGCGCATGCCGCGTGCAAAACTCGACTTACCGGTTCCGGCCCCCGCAGCCAGAATGATGCCCTGCAAGCGAGGTTCGACGGCTAAAAGCAGCATTGCTTGCACAGCTTCTTCTAAACCGACGAGAGCAGGTAATGGCAAATTACTCATCTCGATTATGCACTAACAATACCTTCTAAACGATCTTCAAGATTGCCATAGAGTTCCCGTAGGTGGTCAATTGTTTCATCATCAGCATCCCAAAAACCGCGAGACTCCGCCTCCAACAGGCGACGCGCGATGCCGGCGGTGGCATGGGGATTTGCCCTGGCTAACCGTTCTCGCATCTCTTCATCAAGTAAAAAGGTTCCGGCGATGTCATCATAAATCCAACCTTCAATAGCGTCGGCCGTCGCACTCCAACCATATGTATTGCTGACCCGAATTTCAATTTCCCGCACGCCTTCATAACCATGCCCCATCATTCCCTCATACCACTTCGGGTTCAATAATTTGGCACGTGATTCCAACCTTACCATTTGCTCCAACGAAGCCAATCGATCATCAATTGCAATCGCATCAGCCACCATGATGGACGGCCGTTTCCCTTTTAGCTTTTCAACGCTTTTAGTTACACCTCCAAGGTACTCATAATAATGGTCTACGTCACTGATACCCAATTCAAAGCTGTCGATATTTTGAAAGGCAGCATCCACCGTAGCCAGGCTGCGGGACATCACATCTCGCGCTCCATGCCAATGTCCATCTCTGCCATAAGCAAATGATTTTCGGGAAAGAAAAGCATCGCTTAGCTGGTCATCTATTTCCCAGGTACTGGATTCAACAAGATGATTGACATTGGCGCCATATGAACCTGGTGCATTGGAGAAAATGCGCGAGGCTGCTTCATCCTGCGATACCCCTAAATCGGCTTCGTGCGCTTTTGTATGCTTACGGACAAAATTCAATTCATCAGGCTCATCTGCCAGGGCTGCCAACCGTACAGCTTTATCCAACAAACCTGCCTGGTGATGGAAAATATCCCGAAAGATACCGCTTACAGTTACAACAATATCAATACGCGGCCGACCTAACGCCTCAAGAGGAATTAACTCTACATCAGCGATATTACCTAGTTCATCTTCAATTGGCTTAGCGCCCAAAAGCACTAAACATTGGGCGATACCCTCCCCATCACTTTTCAGGTTGTCCGTACCCCAAAGGACCATAGCAACCGTCTCGGGCAAACTTCCTTGCTCCTTTGTCAGTCGGCTCAACATTTGCTGAATAAGGTCTTCCGCCATATTCATAGCCAGGGAAGTAGGGATACGATAAGGGTCTAATGCATGGATATTTCGCCCTGTCGGAACAATCCCTTCATTACGCATCACATCATTTCCTGGTGATGGGGGAATAAAGCCACCATTCAGGCCTTTTATAAGTCCGGCCAATTCTTTATCGTGCACGATCCTATCCAAGAGGTCATCCAACCAGGACCACAAATTGGTTAATAATCCTGGCGGTATATTGGCCTCCTTTTGTAAATAATTATCTAGCACAGTACTGTTTAATTGAGGCTCACGTGGCGCTTGAATAAACAGGGTCATTGCTTGATGTGTTAGCGCCTCAACTTGTTCCCAACGCTCTTGATCGGCAGCATTATATTTAATAGATTTTTGCAACTTCTCATAATCCCAACCCAAACCTTTGGTAATTAGAGCAGGCAATGGTGGTAGCCTTTCATCCCGTTTTGGGTGCTTAAATGTATTAAAGGCGGTGACCAGGGCTAGCATATCGACCAGCTCGGTCTCATTGGGTGGCTGTCCCAAAATATGCAATCCAATGGGAATCAAGCGATGTTCGACTCGTATCAGCTCATGTTTCAGGGCAGCCATGTAATCCGCGCCGTTAGAGAAATGTTTGGTATCACCATTCAACGAATCGTTTGGCGAGTCATTGACCACAATACCTAGCTGGTTAGCCTGCATTTGGATGTCTTGCAGCAACTCTTCATTTGGCTGTTTATAGTAATTGTCAATACTATCTTTCAAGCGGCGCAAACCTTTATAAAGGCCTGCCTGTTGCAAAGGGGGCACCATATAACTTACCAGCGTTGCTGCCCCACGCCGTTTGGCAATCGTACCTTCGCTAGGATTGTTGACACAATAGTAATAAAAATTTGGTAGGCTACCAAGTAAGCGCGCCGGCCAGCATTCGGCGCTAATCCCCGTTTGTTTTCCGGGCATGAATTCCAGCGCACCATGAGTTCCAAAATGGACGACGGCATCAGCATCAAATATATGGTCTAACCAGGTATAATAAGCAGCAAAACCATGATGGGGCGAAGCGTCTTTACCCATAAGGAGTCTCATAGGGTCTCTCTCATAGCCAAAACTTGGTTGGATGCCAACGAAAATATTACCAAACTCTGCTCCCAAAATGTGAAAATTCCGGCCATCCGTCAGGAGTTCTCCAGGTGCATATCCCCAGTATGGTTCGATTTCGGTGTGCCAGAGGAACAGGCGCCGATACTCGTTTACATCAAGTTGGGCAGCAACATTACCATCCGTTCCATATTGGTGACTATTGCCCTCAATGATGATTTGGCGCAAGCCGGTGGCATCCGGAGGTAATGTAATTTGATACCCACTCTCAGACATCTCCTGCAACAGCCTGTAAAGACTCTCAAAAACATCGAGAAATGCGGCCGTACCTACATTGCCCAGGTTTGGAGGAAAGTTAAAAAGGATGATGGCGATCTTTTTGTCTTCATTATTTTTGTGCCGTAAACGGACACGACGGGCGATGCGCCGCGCGGCCAGCTTCAATTCTGCATCGTTAGGAATGAACTTTTCCTGGGTAACGGTTGGCCCGCCAAAAATAACCGGTTCGGCAATGCCATCCAATTCCGGAAGCGCAATATTCATCGCCGCTTGCATGGGCATAAGTCCCACTTCGTCGGCACGCCAATCTTCAATCCGCTGGAATGAAAGCGGGACCATATCAAAGTAGCCAACATCCAAATCCTGAAGTTTTTTAACGGCTTCTTGCGGTTGGCTTCCGGCAGGGCCGCCCACAAGTGGAAATCCAATTGTGTTTAGTAATAGATCAACGGTGGGCAAACCACTTTCAGCAGTAAAGTAACTATCGATCGCCGGCCGGAAATCCATCAGTGAGCTGTAAGCAGCCCGAACCTCGATTCCCTGTGCTTCTATACCATGAATGAGCGCATCAATATGCGCTTTATTTCCGCTTAGAATGATGGCTCGCATGGTTAGCAAGCCCACAGCACCATTCCATGCGCCATTACCATTCGGCGAATCGGCCGTATGTCCGGAAATGGGTAAGCCGCGATCTTGCCGCCACTTTTCGTAGTCGACAACATTGGCAAAAGGCTGATCCGCATCCGGGTGATAAAGAGCGGCTTCCGGAAAATGAACCGGATCTTGCACCGGCAGCTTTCCAGAATATCCAGGTATATACCGATCGATCAATAAACAATTCATGCGTACAAGATTTTCCGGCGTACTATGAAGCCAATAATCATGCATGGCAATAAAGGTGTGTAGATCACGCACCTTACCCGGTACATACTTCATCAATTTTGTTAGATTTTTGAGCAGGGCTGTTTGCCGGTGACCTTCGGATCGACCTTGTTTTTTGGGCCGCAGTTTTTGCATCCAGCGACTCATAAAGCCGGTTTCCTCTTCCTTTTTTGGAGCAAGCGACAACTTCCCCAACCGGGTACAATGGATCAATGCCGGATTGCTGGTTATAAAACAGGTTGGTGTATCAATCTCTTGCAACATACGCTGCATGGGACGGACATTCTCTTCTCCAAAAACCATACAGCCAAAGATGAAATCAGCCTGTTTAATATCATTTTCCAACCGCTCCCAGGCAGTCTCATCACGCATGGCTGCTGTCGTATGCAAACCCAGGCGCAAGTTGATGTTATGCCTTTGCTGAAAAATATTGGCAGCCTCACGAAGTGCCGTGTTATGTAAGCCATCCATCGTAATATAAACAAAGCGCAAATCATCCATTGCAGTCTCTCCAAAAAATATATTAATGGCTTGCTAGGCCAAACTACTGATGTTTGGGATTTTGCAGAGCAAATCCGATGAGATTAACAGGGGTAAAATCAAATATCGTTAAACTCAGTATGACATCATTCATGCTTCAATAATTGCTGTCGCCCTTCGGACACGCTCATCATCTCCAATATTTTCCAAGGGGTCCTTACGCAATCTATGTTGCAAAGCCAGGGTAGCTACCTGAATAATATCCTGCGATGTTGTTTCCGGACGATCATTAAGGGCGGCAAGAGCCACAGCAGCTCGACATAGAGTCAATTCACCGCGATGTCCATCTACTTCTAATTCTACACACAACCGGGCCGCCGCTTCAATTGTAGCATCGCTGAGTTTTACCGAGGCTATATTGCTTTGGGCTTTTACGATCCGTTGCCTTAACTGCTCTTGTTGTGGTTCCCACATGGCAACAAATTTTTCCGGATTCATATCGTAAGCCCTGCGCCGGTTTACTATCTCTACCCGTTCTTCAATATTGCTAATAGTCGTGATGCGTGCATGAAGTCCAAAACGGTCAAGCAACTGGGGACGCAGATCACCCTCCTCCGGATTTCCACTGCCTACGATAACAAATTGGGAGGGATGCCGAATGCTGATTCCCTCTCTTTCGACGACATTGGTGCCACTGGCAGCAACGTCCAACAACAAATCTACAATGTGATCTTCGAGCAGGTTTACTTCATCTATATATAAGAAACCCCGATTAGCCCTGGCAAGCAATCCAGGCGCAAACGCTTGTACCCCCTCTACAAGGGCACGCTCAACATCAAGCGACCCAACGACCCTATCTTCCGTAGCGCCTAATGGTAAATCAACCACAGGCACAGGTGAAACATCAAACTCCCTAAAGCTGTCGGGATGTTCTGAACAATAAGGGCATTCTGGCGATGGCTTCGCCGGGGTACAGTTGTATGGACAACCAGAAACAGTGGTCATCGGTGGCAACAAATCCGCTAAAGCACGGACAGCCGTGCTTTTGGCAGTGCCCCGATGACCCATGACCAACACCCCACCAATGGTAGGATCTATGACACATAACTGTAACGATAACTTTAGCTCATCTTGTCCAACGATTGCTGTGAATGGAAAAATGGGCTTAGAATCCCCCTCAGGGAGATTTTCATCATAATTGTTATATGATTCGACAGCCCCATCTTGGGACCAGAGCGTGAATAATCGTTTCAGAGAAAACGATTTACCATTGTTCATGCTCGTATTCAGAATCATATTCCTCTTTACCGGCTAAATATGTTTTTCTGATACTGTAAAGCAAAGGTATAAACCCGGCTAAAACCAATGTAAACGTTATTAAGAAGCGTAAGCTGAGTAGAAATCCCAATGTTTGAATATTCATTCGAGCACCTCCATTATTGTGTTTCTGCAAAAAATGATTCCACAATTCCCGGAACAGATTCACTAAAAGCGATGAATTCTTTTTCAGGTAAACTGGAATAATAACTATCTACAGGTAGATAATAGACAAATATTGTATCACCTTTGTTGACGATACTTCCATAGCTGCCAGGAAAACTCCCTGACTGCCCCCAATATTGTGACGGTGATAATGCGTCGATGAAAAATATTTGAGCCGGTTGAGCGCCACCATCTCCTAAATAGTCGAAATAGATTCTATTACTGATATTGCGAATCTCAAACTTGTCAACCCAATCATCGGGTACATTCAAGGTAACATCATATCCTGGTCCTAAATTGGGACCTTCTACATATTGCATGGAGGTTTCAACAACACTTGAGGAAACCGGGATGGTTTCACTCTCGCCAAATCCACCAGCACAACCCACAAGTAGAACCATCGCCATTGATAGTCCAAAGAGAACAATTAATTGTGAAATACTTTTTCGTTTCATTTCCTCTCCTTATCCTACATTTTTACTTTATAGGAAATCTTGATTAATGAGAAGAAGCCCCCAACCCCCTAAAAAGCGAGTTGGTCAGCCGGAATCTCTTCCATACCATCCCACGGCATCCTAATGTCACTGACCTTCAAACGGCTGCCCAAGCGTACAACAATCACCAAGATAACCGATAATAACAAAAACATAGACGTAATATAAACAATTGTATAACCAAAGACCACATTTCCTGTTGTCAACAGGGCAATATCACGAATAATGCCACCGCCGATGGTTCCGAAGCCTTGCGCCATCGCCTGAACAATACCCCAAACTCCCAAAAACAATCCGGCGTGACTGACATCGGTTAAAGACATCACCAAAATGACGCTGCCGACGATGAAAAGACCACGGCCGATGCTGATTAAAGCAACGCCCACCCGAAAAGGATTAACCATAGCCGCATTACTGGCAAAACTGATGATGGCAAAACCAATAAGGCCCACAGCACAGCCTATACTGATTAATACGATCGGTGAACCTCGTTTCCAAAGGAAAATTCCGGCGGAGAAAACCCCTATAATCGTTGCAATTCCCCAGAAAGCAGTCAATTGCATGGTGGCCGATACACTCATATTTAAGACCTGGCCACCATACGGCTCTAAAAGAATATCATGAGTTGCGAATGCCAATGTGGCGATAAAAATGACGATAAAGAGGCTCTTTAAAACCTTTTGTTTACCTAGCAAGCGCACCGATTCCCATAAAGAGAGTCGCACACGAACCGTTTTCAGGTCGGATTTGATACTTCCATCCGGATTTAGTTGCTCTTGACGGTACAAAGAGATTGCCGTTAGGATGACAAATATCATTGCTGAGCCTTGCATTACCTCGATAAGCCGTTTATGGGTGTATTCGACAAGCAAACCACTGACGATGATGGCGCTGACAACAGTACCCAGAATGAGCATCATCCAAAGGACCGTAAGAACTTTTCCTCTGGATTCGGCCGGAGTAGTGTCGCTCACCAACGCTAAATAAACTGTCTCTACAATGCTAATGCCCGCGCCGTAGGCCAGGAAAATCAACATACAAATAATAAACGCCGGCAAAAAAGAAATGATCCCCTCCCCTCCAAGCAAGATGAGGGCAAAGGGAGCCAAAGCCAATCCTGCAAATGTGAGCATGACACCTAAAGCAATATATGGCGTGCGCCATTTTCCAATCGATCTTGCTTTGTCGGAACGATATCCAATGATAGCTCTAATGGGTGATACAAAATAAGGAATTGCGATGAGAATACCAACAGCAACGGCCGCAATGCCCAAATTGTCGATTAAGACCCGGTTTAATGTACCGGTAATCGGCGCCAAAGATAGGCCGACACCGAATTGAAATAAGCCTAACCGAAATACCCCCAGCCAAAATTTTAACCGTTGGTTCCGGTCCATCAAGCCATCCATCCAATGCAATGGAATCGAGATCAGGTTAAGCAACCAAACAATGGGCTTTGTCAAAACATTCATAAATCACATTGTCTCTTTATTGACCATATTGCGTTATCAAATCAGAAACCAAATCAACTGTTATTTCTTTCAGACCTTGCTCATGAGCTAATTTCTCAACTTTCATTTGCATTTCTCGGCTGGCCGAGATTCGAGGCAAAAATGGTAGCTTGTCTAATGTTTCATCTAATAAGGCCTTCGCCTCCGGCTGCCAGGGCAAAGTTCCTGGATTACCATTTTGAGAGGGGGCAGACCCGTTGCCGGTCCGGCGGTTGCCTTCACTGTCAAGAAAAGCCGTATCAACCGGCAGAAACTGAAACAAAATGTCGTATAATCGGTTAACGACTTCTTGAATGATCACAACGCACCCTCGATAACCCATAAAGGGAGTTCCAATAGAACGCCTGACGACAGGACCTGGAAAGGCTGCGGGAACGAAGTTTGTAAATCGCGCTCCAGCTTCACTTAAGTAAATTTTTTCATTAATTGAACCAAAAACGAAGGCCGGAGGCTTACTGTGAAGATTCTGCCGCACCTCTTCATTGTCAGGTTCTCCCGGTTGAAGGGGGCGGGAGGAAGTGAAAGTGATGGGCATCCCAAGTTCTTTTCCAAGAAAAGCCTTCAGACCATCAACATAGGTACCACAGGCAGCAATTCCTATATTTGTGGTCCCGAACCAATCACTTTGCGGTCCTCTCCAAAGATCCCAAATTGCTTGTAGGGTCGTTGATTTTTCCTTTTTAATAAAGGCTTCGGCCTGCTTTTCGGTACCTAACAATTTACCCAACGATCTGATAAATTGTGTTGTTTCCATCATACCCATGGGGGCTTGTAGCGCAGGTTTGTCTAAAGCGTCGGCCAGGCTTTGCCCAAATTCCTTATATAGGATGACATTGACGGCCGCTTTTGCCAGCTCAGGCATTTGTGACAACGTGGCCTCGTAAGGAAAAATCAAGTTAACCTTACCACCGGCTCCTTCAATTAACCGGCGAACTTCATGTAAATCTGAAGGAGCATTGAAACAACCATAAGTGGGTCCAATGATGTTAACGAGCTTCGACTCACCGGCAAAGCGTTTGCTCTTGTCTTGACCATAGTTGTCCCATAGCCATTTCAATACACGATCGCGCCCGACCCACTCATCCTCAGATAAAGATTCACTATGATAAAAGGTTGTCCCTGGTTTTAATTGCTCAACGAGGTTAGATAGGTCCGAACCGATCATCTCGCTTTCCGCCGTGGAGACAACAATTAATTGTTTACCTTCAAGCAACCCTTCATCTCGCAACCCTTCATAAGTCCGCAGGACAGCAGGTCCGGTACCTGTTCCACCAACCTCATCTTCTTTGATGACAGATGGCGTAATATTTTCAATGTGTGGAATGGCATCAGTATAATCGGGAACGGCCGTTGCAACTAGATTAAAACAGCCAATAGGCGCATCACAAATAACATGCACATCAGGTAAGGCACATAAAGTCCACGCTGCAGCCCAGTAACTGCTAGAATCGGATAAGTCACGGATGACTTTAGCCATCTGCAATGTCCTCTTGATTATCCTGTAAGCTAAGGTCAAAAAAAGATTGCATCAACTGATAACGATCCTTATTTTGCAACGTTTGGCCGATAAAGCCTATTGTCGCTGCCATTCCACCACTTAAGAAGAAGGGACGCGACGCAAGCTGATTTGTGAAGTACATCGCCGGAATACCACGTTCTTTTGCTACACTGCAAAAGGGAGTGGTTCCAAGTACGAGATCAGGTGCATAATTATCTAAAGCTGCAACATCTTCCTCAAGAGATTTGCGATAGACAATCTCTTTTGTTCCATTTGCCCTAAGCCACATCTCATCGGGTAACACAAGAGGATCTTGGGCAATAGAAGTCGAAACATATGGTACTTCCGCACCTGCTTCCACAAGCAACCGGGCATATGCCAGTTCAGTCCCTTCGTAACCGGTAACGAATATTTGACCTGAGAGGGGTTGGGTTTTTAATATTTCCTCAGCCTTTGCCCTTTCTTCCTCGGCTACCTCATTGACAATTTTTGGATCTACATCTAACAATGAGCCAATCGCTTTCAGCCAGGCGTAGGTGCCGCTAACACCCACCGGCGCCCCACCGACAATGGGGATATCCCAAGATCGAAAAACAGCCATTGTATCCTTATAAAATGGATGCAATGGGGCCAATACACCAAAATGTCCTGCTCTTTGAAGATCTCTAATCGATAGACCGGGTAAGGTGATGGTTTTTGCCACACCCATACGGCGTAACAGATTATCAATTGCCAATGGATCTGCCGGGAACACTTCACCAAGCAATACAACGCTGTTTTTTTCTTTCTGACGTTGATAATCACCTAATCGCTTTAATAAGGCTGCCAATGCTACATCTTTAGCCTCAGGATGTGAATGAATGGCGTATGCAGGAACCCTAACTAAAACAACCTCAGCCCCATTTATTTTCTTGGGTAACAACTCCTCTTGTAAACCAGCGGTTTCCGCAACACAAAGCGAAACAACAGGAATTAACTGGCAACCCGGCTCCCTGGCAGCAACTTCTATAGCTGCCAACGTACCCTCTACTACTTCACCAGCCATAAGCTCTTCGGTTCCTAGTTGTGGGGCTAATATGGATTTCCGCGCACCATAAAAATGAGTCACAAACGTTAATCCATATAAACAACCTGTGTCAGTCGCCATTACCGGATGAGAGCCTTCAATGCGGGTTAAGATCCGCAAAGATCCAAATGCGGGACACATCGACTGCGGATGCAATTTGCAAGGCTTTGTCAATGTCGATTGACTAGACACCGGATAACTCATTATACTGCTGAAGAAACAAATATGACGACGGTCGCCAACTTAATTGTCACGACCTGCATTAAGTTTTTCCTGTAATTCTTCAAGAGCTTCCCATTCTTCATTTGCAGCTAAAGTCGCCTGATTCGGCCATGTGCTACAGTCAACTAAATTAGCCGCAATTGACGACTCATCTAAGATTGCTTGCAATTCTTCAACTGATTTATTTGATAACTGAGCAAAGGTTTTTATACCTGCGTCATTGAGTATTGAAGCTATTTTGGGTCCAATTCCCTCAATAAGCTTTAGATCATCCTCCTCGGACGTCTCAGCCTCAGCCTCAACAACATCAGGCTCAATTGCCACCAAAAATCCAGATGGAGTTGCAGCAACCATCTCATGAGAGTGAACAATGGGTTCAGTGTGCTCCCGCTCATCATCCGGCCGTGGATCAGTGTTCCGAAGATAGGTCTTCCGAGCTAACCCGTCCGTATAAATTGCAAATGCAATAAACCCTCCGACGACTAATAACAATGGTCCATAACAAAGAACCAACGATGATAATTGTAATTCCTCAAACATGACAACCTCCTAATTATCAACTATTTTCCTCCATGCTCTTGGCATGTGAGGGCATAATCAACTCGCGCATCTTTTTCGGATCGATTCGGAAATTTTCTACAAGCTCCACAATGTACCGAAAATGCGCATGGGGGATGGAGACAAATAATTCTCCAGGAGCAACCTTATTAAAATGGCGCCCTCCACCATCACCTAATGTAAAAACACTATTCTTTAAATGCCAGGGTGCCGCGAATACGGATGAGCAGGCTGAAGGACCAAGTTCACCATAAGGAAATGTCCCTTCACGCGTCGAAGCTGCCCCAGCTATTTGCATCGCTTGTTGGGCATTGCAAATACAAACCAATAAATCCACTCGCACTCCTTCAGGGACATTATCCAGAGGCGCAGCCGCTAATGCAGTAATTGTTTCTTCCGGTAAGGAATAACTTTGTTCTTTGTTAGCACAGGCTCCTTGTTCAGTAAAAAAACCCTGGGCCATGGTCAGATATTCGCCTTTGGTAATAAAATCTCCAGGATTCTCATTCCATCCCAGATGATATTGACCGACCCAGCAATCATGATGAAGCGCATCTACATACACCCGCTTCCCCTTTTCAGCAGCGTGGATAATAGAGCAGGCGACTTGATTGACCGGCTCATAGCCGTCCAATTTATCTTCATAACAGTATGTTATGGCCACAGGACGTCGCTTCAGCCTTAACCGGTCCACAAGAATTGAATTTAAATATTTCCAATCAATTTCAGTTTCAGCCATTTTATATTCCCACTACTGCTCTATATCGTTTGCTTTTCCCGTTCAATTTCATATTATCGGTAAGAGGGAGCATCAGCATAACGCACATCTATGACAGAAAATGTTTGTCCGGTTCGAGCCAGGGCTGAAATAAAGGCAATTTTATTTTCCAAATCTTCCGGTTCGCCGATTCTTATTTCTGTTGCCCCGGAGGTCACTGTAATGCCTTCTTCAATATCTTGATCTAAACCAGTAACATGGATGCCAATTGTTTCCATTAATTCTTGAATTTCACGTTGCTTTTGATCTTGCGCCTGGACTTGGCGTACAGGCATCAAGCCGATTTCCGGCAGGGTGCTTTTGAAAATATCCTGATTGGTTTTGAAGAGGTCCAATTCGGAGGCAGATTCGGGACGCCCTGCTGGCTCTTCGGCACCAAACACTTCCAGAAATTGATGATAATCGAGTGGTTTATAGGAGGTACAAGGGCCGAATTCTCGCCGAACGATCCCCTCGGTAATAGCGCTAAAAATATCATTAAACTCTGAAATATCTAAGGCCAGTTTGCAAGCATCAGAGAGAACGCGAACCTGGTGGTTTAGAGGAACCCTGGCTAGAATGGGTAAACCTATCGCCTCAGAAAATATATCGGCCGTATCTGTGCCATCATCCCGGTTGACAATCATTCCTAATAGTTGGGTTGAGCCACCCATTGATTGAAAATAGCTGGCGGCCTTAGCAATGTTATTTGCCGCATAGAGAGACTGCCTGTCATGTCCGACAACAATGATAACTTCCTCGGCCAGAGAGCGGGCTAACGGGGTTGCAAAACCACCACAGACGACATCCCCCAGAAAATCCATAACCACATAGTCAAGCTGCCATTGATGGAGGCCAAGACGCTCCAAAACTTTAAATCCATGGGAGATCCCTTGTCCCCCACACCCGCGCCCAACATCGGGACCCCCTATTTCGCAGCCATATATGGGAACACCTTCAGCTAAATCATTGCGAAAAATGACATCGCCCACGCTCATTTGATCTTCATTACCCTGAGCTTTAAAGTTTCGCCACACATCACCCAATGTTGGTAATGAATGTCCATCAAAAATAGTGTTACAGGAGTCGTGCTTTGGATCACATCCAAGTTGAAGCACACGATAGCCATCAAATGCCAGCCGGGCAGTCAGATTAGAGGTTGTAAAACTCTTACCAATTCCCCCTTTGCCATAAATCGCTAACATTCTTGCAGGCATGTTACTTCCTTTCTCAAAATCAAATATTCGGAAGGTTTGTCAATTTTTCTGTGGGATTTCCAAAGGTACAAGAAAAAATTGACAAACCTAATTTTCCGTCCAATTAATAACAAGTTTCAAACAATCTAAATCATTGAGAGCCAATTCATAAGCTGCTGCTATTTCGTCAATCGGTTTTTCATGGGTTAATAACAAGTCTATATCAAGCTCACCATTTGCTATCAAATCACGGCTGCGCATCAAATCCCCATCGGACCATTCTTTCGCAATTAACAATCGGGCTTCTCTCATGAATAGCGGCATATAAGCCAGGTGTAAATTTTGATAATAACCCAAGAGGAGAATGACGCCTCCAGGTTTTAGTAAGGACAAAGCCTCTGCTAATGCGTCCATAGATCCGGTGGCTTCAATAATGGCATTAACCGGTTCTTTTATTAACTCATGCAGCGGATCTTCCCCTACCTGGATAATTTGATCGGCTTTACTTCTCGCCAGGCGGTTTTCATTCCGATCGACAACGACTGTCCAGGCTCCACGTTGGCTGACCAGGCGAGCAGCAAGTTGCCCAACCGGACCTTGACCTAACACTAAAATCCGGTCGAGATTGGTCTGTGCCAATAAATCAACGCCATGGAGAGCAGTAGCCGTTAAAGCAAGCAATACTCCTTGACGTGGTTCTACTCCATTAAGGGGAACGACACGTCCAACGTTCGTAAACAACTGTGCCGCCTGCCCGCCCCAGGCGGCGTTAATATTCTCGTAGCAATGGGCGCCGCCAACGTAGACTATTTGATCTTGCCAACTGCCAGATACATTCTCACCAATGGCCTTGATCCGCCCAACAGTTTCATAGCCTGGTACAACGGGGAGTTGGAGCCTGGGATGTGGCATTTGGCCGGCGAGTAACATGCGTTCTGTCCCTGAACTAATTGATGTAAACTTAGTCTCGATTACAACGTCATCTGCACCTGGTGTCAATAGCCCTACTTCCCTCAATTCTACTTCTCCGGGATGATTGATGACAACTGCTTTTGTAGCATTGATCATAAAGGCTCTTCCTTCAACTTTCTTTCCTGGCGCGCACGAACACCCTTAATTAAAAACTGGCCAAAATTGAACAAATAGGAAATATAAGCTATTAGCATTAGGGTCATTACGGCCTGGTTTGACAAGTTGAGCCATATCGCCAGGAAGTAGAGGGAATGCATAAAAATCGCAATGGCGTTGCCGACATCTTCCCAAAAGAATTGTGGGGCTAAAAACCAATGATCAAAAACCTCTTTTTCCCAGAACATGCCGGTAATTGTAATTAGCCACAAAAGAAAAATTTTTATAATGACGCTGATATTCGCTATTTGATAACCATTTCCTGTTAATAAATAGCGAATGACTAAGCCGAAGCTGATAACAAAAACAATGAATTGAATGGGTCCTAATATCGCTTGAACCAATGTCCATTTGCTATTGTTTCGTCTTTGTAATTGCTCCGGTGTATAGGTAGTGGTCATAGTTGTAAAAAACCTCGTAATATTTCCATATATTCACTTGGTTTTTCGACCATCGGCAAATGTCCACAATGGTTAATCCAACGAACCTGGCAATCTTGAATCTGTTCCTGTGTGAATTCCACATTTTGCACCGGCATGACTTGATCCTGGCGACATGCTACTAACAATGTGGGGCATGTAATTCGTTTGCCGGCTTCCAAGATGGCGGGATCAGAAGCGTTGTCTGCACAGGCTACGGCCGTATCAAAATCTAGCTCTAGATAATCTACCAATCCTTGTTGAAGTACCTGATGATCATCTGGCAGTTTGTAAAAATAGCGAGAACCCATCAAACGGTACATTCCGGGCAGGGTCGCCATCCAGGGAGCACGAAACCGCATCATCAGTTTCATGGCTTTCATAATGGACGTATAAACTTTGACCTGTTCATCATTAAGAAAGAAACACATCGAAGTCAAAACTAATCGCTCAACATGCCCTGCCCATGCATCAGCTAACAACAGGGACATCGCACTGCCCATGGAATGACCCACGATTTGCACGCGTTCGATTTTTAGTTTGTCAAGTAAGTCAATCAGAGAGTTTACCTGGTCAAACATGTTTTGTGCTTTGCGAACCGGCTGCGACCGTCCCGTCCCTAACAAGTCCGGTACATATAAAGCGGTCGTCTCTGATAACACCTGAGCGGTTCCTTGCCAATACCCGCCACTATTTCCCCAACCATGAACCAATAAAATGGGTGGAGCATTGTTTGCCTCTTTTGGCTGCCAAACATCAAAAATAAACGGACCGTTCGCATGATTAAGCCTAAAAGTACGTTTACGAGGGAGGGGTGGTCCTTCTTTATAAGTTCGGGATAACGAGTCCATTATGGGAGGATTATAAGTTGTCATTTGATTATACCTCCCGTGGTTGCTTTGGAATCGCACGGATCCACCAGCCCCAAAGCATGGACGGAATTGGAAGAACAAGCAATATTATCTCCAAAGCACCGAGAGCCACAGTCGTCCCCAAAAATATAAAACCGACCGTATCCCCGGAGCTTGTTTGGGGAATGATCCCCTGATAGATAAGCGTCAGAGACAAACTGACGGCAAAAACTATTGTTGGAAAAAATAACGGATTTACCGCTCGCTTTTGCAAAATAAGGGCTAAATGCTGCATATGCTCCGGCATAAGTTCAATATGGAAGTTTCGCACTCCCAGGAAAATGTTTATTTTAGCCAGGGAATGCATGATCCATATGGTTATAAATACCCAAAAACTCCACTGATTGGGCTTTGACCAGGTAAGAGCTGCCAGTATAAACCCGACTCCAATAACGAGTAACTCATGAAACAAGATCGCTCTAATGGCGATTTTGAAGCGACCAAATAAAGTTTCGGGTTTTTTGATCCATTGGGATTTTGGTTGAGGGCCGGTAAAAACTCCGAGAAAATAACCGGCAGTAAGCCACCCCCAAATCACAACACCAGATGTCAGGGTTAAATAAATAGAACGTGGATCCGTAGAATTTCGAGTAACAAGTACACCCCATAACGCCACGATGAAACCACAGCTTAAGCCTATGAATCCAAGCCGCTTTATCTTGTCGGAACGGTTATATAGAGCAAAAATTAGCCCGGTTAAAAACCACCATATAAATACGGCAAATAGGACGGTAGTAAAAAAATTAATTGGAAGCATTAATTAAAAAGCTGCCTGGACGGGAGATAGTGTCGTATTTGAGAGACAACGATATCGGCCGTCATTCGTAATTGTGATACCCAAGGAATGGGCGTCATTTTTTTATGCATATAAGATTCAAACGTCAATTGCTGGACATCATGGTTACGGCACATATCAGTAAACACCTCCATTTGGCGTTCATTGCTATAACCCCACTTTTGCAGCCAGCGTAAAAACCGGTACATCTTGCCATACGCTTTCCACCACTGGTTTTCATACTGCCGCAATGCCCCTTCGGAACTGTCCGGCAACATATCCAACAGAGTCGTTGCTGCTGAGTGCCCACTCTTCATTGCCCAATAGATCCCTTCACCTGAAGTACCAACAACCAGGCCGGCTGCATCACCGACAAGCATGACCCGTTCAAAAGCGATTTGAGGTCGAGGATGCATGGGCAATGCGAATGCTTCCTCAAGAAAAACTTCCCCTCCCTTTAATTCGGTGGCCAGTCTTTCTTTTAAATTTTTGAGCAAACGGCGTGCTTCCGCCGTATTACCCGGTCCGGCTCCACAACCAACCGCTACATGATCTGCTTTGGGAAATACCCACGCGTAAAGATCCGGGCTAACATCATGTCCAAGATACAGATCCGCTGTTTCTTCCCACCTTGCCATTTGGCTGTCCGGCAGATAAATTCGTTCCTGTATGGCAACACAGCGTGGCAGACGCGGGAGACCCAAGGCTTTTGCCGTCGCTGAATAAGCCCCATCAGCCCCAATCACTACCTCTACCTTTATAGAGGCTTTGTGATTGCTGTTTTTCTCTCTATATGTAACAAGCACCCCGTCTGGCTCAACGCTTAAACCCAACAACTTACCTTCAATCAATTCCGCGCCATTGCGGACGGCTCTTTCGCGCAAAAATGGATCAAGCTCTTCCCGACAAGTCATTGCTACATAGTCGTTTTCGCTTTTATCAAGACCTGCAACTTCAATTTCAGCCAGGCGTTCGGTTGGGGAATGAATAATGGTCTTCCGAACTTTACGGGAGATCAAGGATTGTGGGATGTCAAATTCCTCAAAGGCAACAGGTGGCAATGCTCCCCCACAAGGTTTCACCCAAGAGAGATCTTTTTCAAGTAAAATCACAGGAGCACCGGCTTCAGCAAGCGTATTTGCTGCTGTCGCACCGCCTACAGATGCACCAACGACTAAAACAGGTTTCATGCTAATGCCCGTATCGCTATCGCTGCAACCATCATGCCCCAAACAAAGAAGCTGACGCCAATAGCACTAAATTTTAAATGCCTTTCAACAGGTTCCTTCAAGAAGCTGAGCTGCACTGGAATTTGGACCAATAAAAGTCCGGCAATAACAACGGCCGCGATCCATAAACCCCAGGTTAATAAAGCAGCAATGACACCTATTTGAGCCAGGTCCATCGTGATAACAATTAACCAGGCAGCGCGCTTTGGTCCATAAATAACTGGAATAGAGCGAATGCCATTAGCCATATCTCCGGCAATACTTTTAAAATCATTAATACTCATAATTCCATGTGAACCGGCAGAGTATAACAAAGCAATCATCACGCTAGGTCCTGTCAAAGGAGCAAAGCTCAAATGGCCGGCCATCCAGGCCAATCCTTCATAAGATATAGCTACCAGAGTATTACCTATCCAACCATTCCGTTTGGCGCGAACTGGCGGGGCACTGT
>JANQGC010000331.1 GCA_028277515.1 Anaerolineae bacterium | reverse complement strand
CGCTTCGGCATCCGCGCCCACCGGCCCGATGAACTCCGCATTCACGCCCAAATCGGCCGCTGCCTGCTCCACCCCTGCCTTCAAGAATGGTGCAAACTCATTGGAAACATCATGGTAAGACACATAAAACTGCAATGTCTCCCCACTGTCTACATTCTCCGCAATTTCAGGAGATAATACAAAGCCTTCTTCCATGGGTTCTTCAGATGTTTCTTCCATGGGTTCTTCGGCAGGTTCTTCCTCCGGTTCTTCTGCCAGCTCTTCCGCTGGCTCTTCGGCGGGTTCCTCTGCCGGTTCTTCGGCAGGCTCTTCGGCGGCTGGTTCTTCAGCCGGTTCCTCAGCAGCAGGTTCCTCGACCTCTTCAACCGGAGCCGCGCCTCCACCGCAAGCAGAAACTACCAAGATCATCACCAATGATAGCAGCAGTAATCTCCATATACCTTTTGTTTGTTTCATTTCAAGTTCTCTCCTTCAATAAAAAATCATCCATCCTGATATTTGATCGCTTCATATTTACCCACGCAATTCACAGATTTATACAATTCGATTAAACCCACCTCCTCTGAAGATATCAGATTATTAACGGTTACGACGGCTGGTGGTCCACTTATCGAGACCAACAGCGAGGATGATAATGGCCCCAATTACTACCTCTTGCCAAAAGGGTGAGATGCGCAATAAAACCAATCCATTACGCAGTACGCCAATAATAAAAACACCGAGAATTGTGCCGGGGATCGTGCCTTCTCCCCCGCCAAGAGAAGCACCCCCAACAATGGCAGCAGCGATGACATCCAGTTCTAAACCGACACCGGTACGGCCGGCCTGGCCGCTGGGCAAAAAAGCGAGGCTTAAAATTCCTGCCAGTCCGCTTAAGAAACCCATGATGACAAATGCCCACACCTTTACATTAAATACCCTTATTCCTGAAACACGTGATGCCTTTGGACTCCCGCCGACAGCATATATTTTGAAGCCGAATACAGTTCTAGATAAGAGAAACCAACCCAACACAGCAACGATAATAAAAAATATAAGCTGCATTGGAATTAAATCAAACAATTGACCCTGCCCTAAATAGTAGAAGGCTTCGAGTGTTTCCGGGTTGGCGCCAGATGAATCATTGATTGTCACAGGTTGGCCATCTGTGATGACCAGGGCCGCCCCACGTATGACACTCATCATACCCAATGTGGTAATGAATGAAGGGAGTAAACCATATGTAGAGACAAATCCATTGATAAATCCGATAATAGCTCCCGCAATCAAACCAACTGCTAACGCCGGTATCAAACTCCAGCCGGCAACGATCAGCATGCCGCTCACCAACCCACAAAAAGCATAAATTGAACCAACGGACAGATCAACTTCGGCGGCAATAAGGACAAAAGTCATCCCTATAGCCATAATACCTAGTAACGATATTTGCCTTCCAACATTGAGCAGATTGCGGACGGTTAAAAAAGCTGGCGTTGCTTGCCATAATATGATGCACATGAGAAGTAGCGCCAGGAAAACGCCCGTCTCTCTGGCCGATAAAATTCTTTTCAAGCGAACTTGAAAATCTGATTGTTCATCCAAATTGATCCGTGAGTTTGGAACTTGCTCTGCCATAGGCAACTTTTTACCCCAAAATAATTGGTTCAAAAAAACCAGTTTGTATAAAACTTGTCTTTGAAGTTCTGCGAAATATCCTTATTACCTCTCTCCGTATCCGACAATAAACAAAGGAAAGGATGTTCAGTCGAAATTGGCTATTTACAGCATATCAATTCTTTTCCTGCAAAACACTGACTGAAACACCAGTATTTATATTGCCAAATAAGGATAATATTCCTGTAACTCTCGACAGTGGTCCCGTCATTTTTGACAGGTCAAGTCTCTGGATGTGTTGACGTGTGAAATTAAGCAGCGAGCGAAGTATAATCTTACAAACATCCTCGCTAGAAAACTTAAAACGTATCTTTTCATTTTCTTTTCCACGAAATGGAATTAAGGTGATTCATCATGACGAATACACAGGAAGCTGGCCTTAATTTAAATGAACCGGTCCGGAACATCCCCACGGTTCTAATTGTTGATGATACACCTGCAAATCTGGAAACATTACATCGTTATTTTGAAAGTTTAGGATTTGAAATAATGATGGCTCGCAGTGGGACTACCGCTTTAAGGCGAGCAGAATACATGAAGCCGGATATCATCTTGCTCGATGTACTCATGCCAGGTATGGATGGATACGAAACCTGTATTCGATTTAAATCTAACAAGGAAACGAAGCATATCCCGATCATATTTATGACTGCTCTGGATGATACCCTTCACAAAGTGAAAGGCTTTCAGGTAGGTGCCGCAGATTACATCACAAAACCCTTTCAAATCGAGGAAGTGTACGCTCGGGTGCAAACCCATTTAGCGCTTCGTGACTTGCAATCCAAACTTGAACAGCAAAATAAACGTTTGCAGATTGAAATCCAGGAAAGGCAGGAAATAGCAAAGGCGTTGCAAAAGGCAAATGTGGAGCAGGAAGTTCGCGTGCAGCAGCGCACGGCCGAATTAGCCAGGGCCAACATCAGGTTAGAAGCGGAAATTTCGGAGCGACGCCAGGCCGAAACTGAAATACGCAAACTTGCAACAGAGTTAGCCCAAAGCGTTGAGAGCCGGACAAACGAATTGGCAACGATCTACCAGGTCACTGCCCTTGCCGGTGAATCATTACAACTGCAAACAATTTTAAATCGGGCGCTTCAATCTGTTTTAGAAGTGGCAGAGAGCGAAAAAGGGACAATCCACCTGGTCAAAGAGAAGAGCGAATTAGCAGCCTATTTGGGATTCAAATCATCGGAAGAAGCGCGGTGTTTTGGGGATGAAAAAGCACAGGCAATCATCACCAACCACAAACCACTAACATTAAAAACAAATCATGTCCTCGTTGATAATTATTATGGTGTACCTATCCGTGTTGGAAACCATATTCTGGGTGCATTAAGTATCTACTTCAATAAAAAACACTCCAATAACGCCGATCCCAACCTGGCAACTCTATTGACAGCTACTGCCGATCACCTGGGGATCGTCGTAGAAAGTATCAGATTAAGACGCAAAGCGGAAAGGGCTGCCATATTAGAAGAGCGCAGCCGGTTAGCACGAGAATTGCATGATTCCGTGACCCAGCTTATGTACAGCGTCAATCTCTTTGCCAGGGCCGGCAAGGATGCCTATCGTTTGAACGACCTAAAGCAAGGCGAGAGGAATTTGTCTCGCCTGGAGGACATTTCAAGGCAGGCACTTAAAGAGCTGCGGTTGCTGCTGTTTGAACTTCGGCCGCCGGAACTGGAACAAGAAGGATTAATCGGAGCTTTACAACACCGTCTGGATGCTGTAGAAGGTCGCTCAGGGGTCGGCACACAACTTCTCGTCAACGGCGAATCAGTGGTTCCTCAGGAATTTGAAGAAGTGTTATATGCTGTGTCGAAAGAAGCCCTTAACAACACGCTTAAACATGCCAAAGCCACATCAGTGACCATAAAACTATACGCCGATTCAGAAAATATCATCTTGACCGTATTAGATAATGGCATTGGTTTTGATCCGAATTCAAAGGCCTGTCTCGGTGGGATTGGATTATCTACTATGAGCGAACGCGCTGCCTTGCTCGGGGGCGAATTGGAAGTAATCTCCGCCCACGGCCAGGGAACGACAATCAAACTGGCCCTGAAAAACCTTTCGAGAAAAGGAATTTAAACCATGAAAGATAAGCAAAGCATTCGCATTCTTATCGCAGATGATCATCCAGTGGTACGCGAGGGGATGGCCGCGATGTTCAGTAACATCCCTGATTTGGATCTCGTCGGTCAAGCTGAAGATGGGGTGGAAGCCGTAATATTAGCGCAAGAGCTGAAGCCTGATGTGATCCTTCTCGATCTCGTTATGCCGCGCAAAGACGGACTGCAGGCCATTGTTGAGATTAAAAGGAATGATCCTTCAGCCAAGATCTTGGTTGTCACCAGTTTTACCGAAGATGATAAAGTCTTTCCCGCTATTAAATCAGGCGCACAAGGTTATTTATTAAAAGATGCCCCTCCTGAAATTTTGCTGCAAGCGATTCGTGACGTTTATCAAGGGGAATTATCGCTTCATCCAACCATCGCTCGTAAATTAATCCAAGAAATCAGCCGGCCATCTCCCCTTCCACCAACTGATACTCCTCTTACAGAACGTGAAATCGTTGTCTTGCAACTAATTGCACAGGGTCTGACCGACAAAGAAATCGCTCAACAACTATCGATCACGACCAGAACGGTTCGCTTTCATGTAAGCAATATTCTCAGCAAACTCCATCTAGCCAACCGTACTCAAGCAGCTTTATACGCTTTACAGGAAGGAATATCGAAACTGTGATGCAGTAAAGGTGAGAATGATTTATGTTCAAATATTTTTACAATTTCAAAGTTGGTACAAAAATTTTTATTGGCTATGTGATTGCTCTGTCATTAATGGCTCTGGTCATCATCGTAGCTTTATTGCGAATTAACCAGATTAATGAAACGGTGGTTGAGCTTGCGGAAAATCTGGCAACTGAACAACATCTCGCCGACCAGGTTGTAGCCAGTGTTTGGGCGACCCACTTTTACGCGCTGCAATATATGGATCAACAAAATCCGGTTGATTTGGAGAGGTATCGGGCGGAATACGATCATTTTGACGAACTCATTAGCCTATCCGAACCGATTATTTCAAACCATCGAAGACTTCTCTATTTGGACGAAATCAAAAACGGGATTCAATCATATGGTGATGATTTCAACCTTGTCAGTGAATTGTTAGAAACCCGGGACCAGAATCTGCTGGTTGACTTAGATAAGCAAGGGCGATTGGCCGAGATCAAGCTGGAACAAATTCGAGCCAACTCCTTTTTTTCCAATGACACCGAAACATCTTACCAAGCCGGAAATGCCCAGCGAGCGCTGCTGTTAATGCGGGTTGCTGCGTTCCAGTATTTGGAAAGTGGCGATCCTTACTGGATCGATGAATTTAATCGCTGGCATGCTAATTTTCAAACTTCGTTTTCCAAGCTGGGTAAGGCGATTGAAAGTCCTGTTTATGGAACCATGGCCCAAGATGCGCAAACGGCCGTCGATACCTACGCGCAAAGCTTCGTCGCTATTCAAGAAAATTACAGCCAACAGCAGGAAATCGTTGGGGATCGCCTGAATGTGGTTGGACCGATGATCCGCGAGGCTGGCGCCGCAATTTCAAGCAATGTGGCAACCGATTTCCAAACGGCCGCGGCAACAACGCAAACACAGGCAACGCAAACACAGTGGTTGCTCCTATTTACAATGGGTCTGGCCATCTTCACGGCCTTGGGGTCCGGTCTTCTCATTTCGCGCAGCATCACCAACCCATTAGGCAGGGTTACTGATATTGCTCGTCAAGTCGCCAATTTGGATTTGCGCCAACTCACCTCAGAAATGGGCGCGGTGGCTCAAGGTGACTTAACCCGTCATCTCACTATCACCACTCGCGCGCTGTCAATCCACTCTGAAGATGAGATCGGCCAATTAGCCCGTGCCTTTAACGCCATTATCCGCCAGGTTCGCAAAGCAGGATCAACCTTTAGCGAAATGGCCGCCAACTTGCGCATATTGACGGAACGAAATGCTCGTTTGTTCACAGAAGCGCAAACGGCTCGTCAAAAAGCGGAAGCAGCCAGTCAAGCCAAAAGCAATTTCCTGGCTAATATGAGCCATGAGCTTCGCACTCCCCTGAATGCTATTCTAGGATACACTCAAATTCTCAAAAGAGATCAAAGGTTGCCGTCCTTAGCCAATGAAGGATTGGACGTCATAGATGAAAGTGGAAGGCACCTATTGACATTGATAAATGATATTCTTGATCTGGCAAAAATTGAAACCGGGAAACTATGGCTCCAACCCACCCCTGTTCACCTGCCAACCTTTTTAGATGGTGTTGTTAGCATGATGCAGTTACGGGCCAAAGAAAAAGGATTAGAATTTATAGATGAACGGAGCACCCATCTACCCTCCGGCATTGAGGTTGATGAAAAACGACTACGGCAAGTATTGATCAATTTATTGAGCAACGCCATCAATTTCACAGCAGAAGGAACTATCCTTTTCCGGACACAAATATTAAAAAATCAAACCGCTGCCCTCCAAACGAATGGGGAATTAAAACCAACCAAGCGAATCAGATTTACTATCTCCGATACAGGCATTGGCATAAATCCAACAAACTTCTCACTCATATTTCAACCGTTTGAACAGCTATCTTCGGATCTTTCATCTGTTGATGGCACCGGTTTAGGTTTGCCCATTAGCCAACAGCTCATCCAGGCGATGGGTAGTGAAATTCAACTGGAAAGCAAAGAAGGAAGTGGCAGTGCTTTTTGGTTTGATTTAACTTTACCCGTCATTGAGATCGAGCAGTCGTTTAACCTCGAACACACCCCGCATATCATTGGCGTCAACCCGGCTGAATCCAATTTTGCAAACGGCCAACTCATCTCACCATTAGAAAGCGACTTAAATGAGCTTTATGATTTGGCTATGAAAGGCAATATGCCGGGAATATATGAGCGGGCCTTAGATCTTGAAAAAAACAATCCGGACTATCATCCTTTTACTCAGAAGCTGCAAATTTTGGCTAAGGCTTATGATGAGGACAAAGTGCTTAATTTCTTAAAACCTTATCTGAAAATTGCGAGTTAGCCCGTATTCTTCAAACCGGACGCAATGCCATTAATCGTCAGGAAAATTGACTGTAACAACTTTTCACCCTCTTCTGAATCCGGATCAGGCATTGCCCGCAGGCGGCGCAGCAGACTGACCTGGATGAAATTCAGGGGATCCACATAAGGGTTGCGCTGCCGCACTGAGCGCTGAAGCACTAGATCATTTTCTAACAGTTCCTGTTGGCCGGTAATGATATTTATCCACTTAATTGTCATCTCAAATGCCGCTTCAATAGTGCCGAATATCTTTTCCCTGACCGCTTCATCCTCCACCAATCCAGCATATAGTCGGCCGATTCCCATATCCGCCTTAGCCAGAGAAACTTGCGCATTGTCAATAATCACTTTAAAGAAAGGCCAATCTTGATACATCTCCTGTAAGAGGTTACGCCCATCAAGCGAAACGGCATAAGCTGCAAGTGCATGGCCAACGCCATACCATCCAGGCAATACGTGGCGAGACTGCATCCAGCTAAAGCCCCAAGGGATGGCGCGCAGGCTGTCAAAGGTAGCCTGCGCCGTTCGTCGTGCCGGTCTTGAACCAATATGCATTTGACTGATCTCATTTAATGGGGTGGCCTGACTCCAATAAGTCAGCAAGTCAGGTGTTTCATAAATCAACTGGCGATACGCTTTATAAGAAATTGCTGCTAGCTCTTCCATCGCTTTCCGCCAGTCAGGTCTGGGTTTCCGGTCTGCCTGGTATTTATCCGGGACGCTTGACAACAAAACGGAGTGTACAACTTGCTCCAAATGGCGGCGGGTAATGGCCGGATGGGCATAACGCTCATCAATCACCTCACCCTGTTCCGTCACGCGAATGCGCCCCCCGACCGATCCGGGTGGTTGGGCAAGAATCGCCCGATTCGCCGGCCCCCCTCCTCGGGCAATTGTTCCCCCACGGCCGTGAAACAAAGTCAGGATCACTTCCGCCTCACTGCAAACGTTGGCTAACGCTTCTTGTGCTTGATAAAGCTCCCAATTGGCAGCTAGGTAACCGGCATCCTTATTACTATCAGAATAACCGATCATGATCGTCTGCTCGCGCCCTAACCGATCCAGGTGGCGGCCATATTGGGGATGATTAAACAGGCTGTTCATGATCTCCGGCGCAGCTTCTAAGTCAGCTCTTGTCTCAAATAAGGGGGTGAATGCCATCCCATCATGCTCAGATTCAGGCTCCAATATCAATCCAAACCAATAAGCTAAAACCATAGGTGCCAGGATATCTTCGGCTCCGTGTGTCATGCTAACAATATAGGGGCCAAAGAGTTCAGATCCATAAAAATCGACCGCCCGTTTTAAAATTTGAAACAGAGCAATGGTTTCCTGCGTCTCAGTTGATAAATCATCTAATTGTTCTAAATCAGGGATTGGCTCGTTGAGCAACCGCGATAAAACTGCTTCCCGATCACGACCGGATAGTGAGGCAAAGTCAGACATTTTTCCCAGTTTAGTCAACAACTCATCAAGAACGGCCGTGTTGAAATCGCTATATTGGCGAATGTCCAGGCAGGCAGCGTGTAATCCAAATACAGATGCCTGTGTCTGAATCCAGGCTAAATCGGTGTCAGACACATCTTGCAGTCCCAAGGCCTCTAGCGTCTGCTCCATGCGATTCAAGGGGGTTGTCAGGTCTTCCTTTCTACGGATGGACAAGGGCGGATTTGCCAAACCCTTTAAACGCGAAATCATGTCACCGGCCGACGCTTCGGCCAGGGCTGCGCCTAGCATCGCTGCCCATAGTCGGTAAGGTTCATTGGGGTAGCGATCACGTAAATATCCAACATGTTCAGTATTCGTTTCACTGTTATCCAGGAAGGGCTGCAATGTTTTATCGAGATCGATCAACTCGCTGGAAATGCTTAACGAACGATCCAACAACTTCGTTTTAGCCCGAAATTTTTCCACAGAAAGCCCACGGTGCAGGCGCAAGGTTTCTGCGGTGATATCAGCCGTTACGTTTGGATTTCCATCACGATCACCCCCAATCCAGGAGCCGAACGTGATAAAGCGCTCCGGCATATCCAACCTGGGATAATAACGATTCAAAGCAGAAGCCATCGCCTCATAAATCTGCGGCAGCGTTTCCCATAAGGTGACATCAAAATAGTATAGTCCTGTCCGAACCTCGTCAGTCACAGATGGTTTTGTTGTTCTGCTGCGGTTGGTCAGCCAGGAAAGCGTTACCTCGGCCGTAATCTGGGAAATAATCCGTTCTCGTTCCGAAGGTAAAATATCATGCGCGTCCAGATCATTTAAGGCCTGGGCAATACGCCGTAGCTTGGAAAGCATTGTCCGTCGCTTGGCTTGTGTGGGATGGGCGGTGAAGACCAGTTCAATATGCAGACGCTCTAATAGCTGCCCCATTTCATAATTACTGACACCCATTTGCCGCAGTTGAGCCAGTGCGGCGGAAATTGATTCTGCTAATGGCTCAGGATGAGCTTCCGATTCCCGGGCGCGCAAAACGCGTACACGGTGCTGTTCTTCGGCGAGGTTAATCAACTCGAAATAAACTGTGAAGGCCCTGGCGACCAGGTCTGCCTCATGGTTGTCCAAATCACCAACGATAGTTGCCAGGCGTGTGTCGATGGAGGGATCATCATCAATTCTTCTCGTCTTGGTCAGCGCCCGGATGCGTTCTTCAAGTTCATAAATCTCAATTCCCGCCTGGCGCCTTATAACACGGCCGAGAATATTACCCAGTAAATGTATATCCTGGCTTAGAGCACTTTTATTATTTCGAGCCATTACTTTGTCCCTTGTTACATTTCCTTATCTTGATGTTAACAAGGGGAAAGGTAATCAGCAACAAGTAACCCGGCAATTTTTATAAAGAAGATACCGTCTTTTTGACTGTAAATTGTCTAATCTTTTCTAGGTGCGATAACCTGGAGGGCTTTGGTCGTTATTTAGGCGGCAATACTAGTAATAAAGTGACTGTCACTCCAACTCCTTACCAGTGCTAGCTTTATTTAATTGTTTCTCTACCACTGCTTAAAGGGATTTTTCACAAGATTAGCGTTGAAATACCTGGGATCATCCGTCACCTCTTCTGCGACCCAGGGTGGTTTTTCAAACGTTTGATTTTCATCATCTAACTCTATTTCTGCAATAACCAGCCCATCATTTTCACCAAAAAATTCGTCCACTTCCCAGGTGAATCCGTCAAATTTGATCTTGCGGCGAGTTTTTTCGATCAACGGCCGTTCACACAATTCGTCCAGCATTTGCCGGGCCTCCTCAACATCAATCTCATACTCAAATTCCAGGCGAGTGGCCCCCTTTGTTATACCTTTGATCGTTAAATAACCATTTTCTCCTATCGTCCGTATGCGAACGGTCCGTTCTTTGGTCGTATTCAAGTAGCCCTGGCGGTACTCCTCAGCCTCAACCTTTTTCCAGCTTTCATCTTCCTTTACCAGAAACTTCCTTTCAATTTCTTTACCCATTTCCTTATCCTTCGCCGATTTTCCATTGAGGTTCAGGCAAGGGAGACAACCCCATGATTCGTTGCAGTGCCAGCAGATAATTGACATTTTCAAAGCCGGCCAACCCAATGCGCTCTTGAGCAATCAGAACCTTCTGCGCGTCTTCGTCCTCAATCGCTATCGTTTGTATTGCTGCACCATTCACTATTAATTCTGTAATTTCAGTCCGACACTCATGGATTGCAAAGAAAAAGCGTCGCTTGAAAACGTGGGCTACAAACACCTCCTTATGAGGCCAAATCACATCCCGCAAGAAAGAATCCATGGCCAAGTCCCCGTCAGCAAGAAAAGGCGTATTTACCTGCAATGCAGGAAAAATCTCCTCTTGAACAACATGAGCCGGCGCAGGAAAATCCAGTTTCATTAGCGGCCGCCACTGTTCCAACCCATGCTCAACCTTCATTAAGGACTTGATATCTAACTGGTTATCACGAATTTTTACATTATTGGTTTCATTGCTGGGAGCAACCAAATAAATGTCCCACGATTCCTTAATGCCCGCACAAGCCGACCGGCGGCGGATAGCATCTACAACATGGCCAAACTGCCTGGCAAAAGCGCGAAATTCGAATCGAGGGATAATTTCCTCTGTGTTATCCATTAGCTGCACATCAAACCTGAATATAAATCCATAATCTTCATATATTAATCGTATTAACCTTCCAACAGAAGGGTTTCCGGGTCTTCAATCATTTCTTTAACACGGATTAAAAACTGCACCGCTTCCCGGCCGTCCACAATGCGATGATCGTAACTGAGAGCGAGATACATCATTGGCCGGATAACAACCTCTCCATTTTCAACGACCGGCCTTTCTTCTATGCGGTGCATCCCTAATATGCCAACCTGGGGAGTATTTAATATCGGCGTGCTCAGCAGAGACCCAAATATGCCCCCATTGGTGATCGTGAATGTTCCGCCAAGCAGATCTTCTAAGGCCAGACTCCCATCCTGAGCTTTCTGAGCTAACGTTATGATATTGCGTTCAATTTCGGCAAAGGATTTACGGTCGGCGTCACGGACAACCGGAACCACCAAACCATCCTCCGCCCCCACAGCAATGCCGATATCGTAATAATGTTTGATGATCATCTCATCCCCGTCAACCTCGGCATTAAGGCGAGGGTACGATTTTAAAGCGCCAATCACACTTTTTACGAAGAAGGACATGAAGCCCAATTTAACATCGTGCCGTTGCTTAAATGCTTCACCCCGACGTTTACGTAAGGTCATGACCGCGCTCATATTGACATCGTTAAAGGTGGTGAGCATCGCCGCGGTCTGTTGTGCTTCGACGAGGCGTTGGGCAATCGTGCGCCGCCGGCGTGACATCCGAATGCGTTCCTCTTTTCGACCGGCGTCTACTTCTGCGCCAACTGGTTTCGCAGAAACAGGCTGCCGAGTAGAAACTGTTTTTTCTTCTTTTCCACTGGACGCTTCCCCTTCCAGTTTTTCCTCTACCTGCTGGTCTAAATAAACTTCTACATCCTCACGGGTGATTCGGCCGTTAGGTCCGCTTCCGGAAACATCATCCAGGTCCAGCATCTTTTCTTCAGCCAGGCGCATCGCGACAGGGGTAGCCCTTAACGGCCCTTTCTTACTTATAACTGGCTGGGCATCTGTTTCTTTTTCTTCAAGCATCTCTTCACTTTGGACCGGCTGGTCCTTAGCCGGATCGGAAGCGGGTTCCGCTTGCCCATTCGGATCTATTTCACCCAGTGCTTCTCCGATTTTCACATCCTCGCCGGTTTGTTTGTGAATATTCAACAAAACACCGGCGCTCTCCGCCCCAACTTCTAAGTCAACTTTGTCTGTTTCCAGTTCAACAAGGATGTCACCGATAGAAACGGCATCACCTTCTTGTTTGTGCCATTCGCCTACTGTGGCATCCACAACAGATTCACCTAGTTCAGGGACTTTGATTTCGATACTCATCTTAATTTTCCTCTTGCTGATCTTTAAATTTGAAGGCATGCTCCGTTATCGCTTTCTGGTTAGAGCGATGCCAGGTGCTGGAGCCTTCTGCAGGGCTGGCGCGGCGCGGACGGCCGATATATCTTAAAGGTAGTCGACCATCAAGCATATCGTGCAAGCATGAGCGCACAAATTCCCAGGCTCCCATATTAGCCGGCTCTTCCTGCAACCAGACGACCTCCTCTACATTTGGATACCTGGCGATCTCCGCCTCAATTTCTGCCTCAGGCAGAGGATACAATTGCTCCACGCGCGTTACAGCCACGGGAATAGCGCCACTTTCATCCAGAATTCGTTCCTGAATATCCAGCAGATCAACATACACCTTGCCGCTGCAAAACAGTAGCCGCCGTACACCATTTGCCTGACCAGTGACAAGATTATCGGGAATGACCTGCTGCCACTCCCCCTCGGCCAATTGTCGTGGAGTCGACGATGTTCTAGGGTGGCGCAGTAAACTCTTGGGGGTCATCACCACCAGGGGAAGCGGATCTTCAATCAACACCACCTGTTGCCGGCGCAGTAAATGAAAATATTGCGCGGCCGTTGTGGGATAAGCAATTCGAATACTTAATTTGGCTGCCATCTGCAGAAAGCGTTCGAGCCGCGCAGAGGAATGATCAGGCCCTTGCCCCTCATATCCATGAGGCAAGAGCAGCACCAGGGATGGTGTTTGTTCCCACTTCGCTTTACCGGAGACGACAAATTCGTCGATAATCGCCTGGGCCGTGTTGATAAAATCGCCATATTGCGCTTCCCAGATCACCATCCGCTCAGGCGCTTGAATGTTATATCCATACTCAAAGCCAACAGCCGCATTTTCCGATAATGGGCTGTTATGAATCTCAAAAGCAGCCTTTGCTTGAGGAATATTTTGTAAAGGGCAGAAGGTTTCTCCCGTTTCTTGATCATGGAACACTGCGTGACGCTGGCTAAATGTGCCGCGTTCTACGTCTTCTCCGGTCATGCGCACGGCCGTTCCTTCTGAGAGGATCGCGGCTAAGGCCAGCTCTTCGGCGGCGGACCAATCAGTCGTTGCTTCGTCCAAATCCGTCAAGATCGCTTCTCGTTTTCTACGCGCCCGGATCAGCTTTTTATCAAGATTAAAGTCGTCAGGCAGCATCAACAGAGATTGATTTAAATCTTCCAGTTTTTCATGGGCAATTTTCGTCTTAGCCTTTCGCGCAGCCCCCGATGGCGGCATTTCCAGCTGGGGTTCCAACTTGTTGGCTACTTCTGTTTCCTCCAGGGATTCATAGGTCTCTTGTAATTGGCTTCTATACTGATTTTTCTGTGCATTAACCTGCTCATAGTCTATCTCACCCCTCTCAATTAACTTATCTGCGAGCTGTTGGCGGGCTGTTGGCTGCTTATCAATTCGAGCATACATGAGGGGTTGGGTGAAACGCGGCTCATCCCCTTCATTATGGCCATAACGACGATAACCTACAAGGTCAATAAGGAAATCCTTTTGGAATTTCTGTCGGTAAGCAATTGCCAGCCGGGCAATCTCGATGCAGGCCTCTGCATCATCAGCGTTAACATGAACCACCGGGATCTTGAATCCTTTTGCTAAGTCGCTGGCATAAAAGGTGCTGCGCCCTTCGTGATCGTTCGTTGTAAAACCAATTTGATTGTTGGCGATGATATGAATGGTACCGCCAACCTGGTAACCGGGAAGTTTATGCAAATTCAAGGTCTCAGCAACGATCCCCTGACCGGTAAAGGAAGCATCTCCATGAACCAGAATAGGTAATGAAACGGAGGGATCAAACTGTGGCCGGCCTGGATCTTGCACTGTCGTTCCAGCGGCACGCGCCATCCCCATCACTACGGGATTGACATGCTCTAAATGGCTGGGGTTTGGAGCCAGGTTTATGACCATGTCGATGACGTTATCCTGTTCAAAGTCAATGGCGTACCGGTCACCTGCATGATATTTGACATCTCCGGTCCAACCCATATAGTTGCGCCGGTCGTAACGATTCCGAAGCGCCGGATCTTTAAACATGGTTAGAATTTCGGAATAGGGACGCCGCAGAACATGGGCCATAACATTCAGACGGCCGCGATGAGCCATGCCTAATAGAACAGAGCGGATGCCCGCATCTCCTGCCATTCCCACAATTTCATTTAACATGGGCACCATCATGTCCAGTCCTTCAACGGAAAAACGCGTCTTTCCTGGAAATACCCGGTGCAGAAATTGCTCAAATTCTTCAACCTGGGTTAGCTCTCCCAAAAGCGCCTGAAAATTACATGGTGTGTTCGGCGGCCGATAATAACGTGTTTCCGCCATCTCCCTCAACCACAAACGCTCTTCATGTATGCGCAAATGTTCGTAATCATATCCTATGGCGCTGGAATAGATTCGGCGAAGCTGCTGGATAGCCTCAAATCCGTTGGCTGCTTCATCAGTAACCGGACCCCCGATCAAGTTCGCCGGAAGCCGGCGCAGGTCGTTTACCGTAAGAGAATAATAATCGATGTCAAGTGACGGATCGCCGGGAGGGGGCGATCCCAGGGGATCTAGCTGGGCTTGCAGGTGGCCGAACTCTCGAATAGCCTGGGCCAGATTAACGGTGGCCATGACTTTATCCGTGCTAGCAGGGGGTGCATGTTTGATCGCCACCCGCTCCCCATTTAGGCTTATCCGCTTGATAAGGGATTCATTTTGTGTAAAGAATTGTCGCGTCGCTTCATCTACTGAATGTGGGTCTTCCTGAAAATTTTCAAAAAGTTCCAGCAAATAAGCGACGTTTGGTCCATGAAATTCGCGCCAGAGGTTCATACTGGTGTTGCTTCCCAGTATTGAGCAATGCGGCTGATAAATTCACCAGGAGTCTCTGCATACATACGATTTCCTTGGATAAAAGCCTGTTCTTGCAAAGCCAAACGGCGCCTCTCGATGTGATTTAGGATATTCAATTTGTCGGCTTTGTCAGCATAATGGTGCGGCCGCCCAGCAAACACTTTTCGTAGTTCAGCCAAATCATGCTCATCACCTAAAGAGTCCCCAAGATCATGGATTTCTTCGGACATTTGATCCAACAATTCAGGCCAGAGAGGCTGTAAGATACGGATGCTGTACCAAAGGTATTTGACTCGTTTACGCCATTCATGGAAGGCTTCGGCCGTTGGATTCTCTGCTGCATCCGCAAGGCGGTTTCGGCCACGCTTATACACTTTGCGCAGTCCACCGGAAATGCAATCAAAAGAATGCTGCTCGATAGGCCACTCTTGTACTCTCAACCGGGCAGATTGCAGCATAACGGCCGCCTTTTGCAGCGCCTCTTGTTCCTCAACCACTCGCCTTCTTGTGGACTCATAATCCGCTTGCAAGTCCTCACGTATCTCTATGAAAGTATGGTCAACACCACCTACATTCAACGCAGCGATGACCTCATCAAAAACATCGATCATCACTCTTTTGTCACGCATATCTGATAGTAGACGTCCGGCATCTCTGAAGCAAACATTCTCCCTTTTGAAAGTCTCTTCGCCAATTTCTTTACGGACTAATCGGAGTAAACCCCTTAACTTCTTTAAGCATTTACGGGTTCCATGAACGGCATCATCGAAATGTTCTCCATCCGCTCCTTGCAGATAATTCAGTGCTTCATCAATCTGTTCATAGGCAATGCGTTTTATGCCCTGTGGCAACGCCTCGCTCACCTGTAATTCATAACTCATAAATAATCACTCCATTAATATCTCGCTTCATAAGAATGTGATGTTGCAACATTGCACACACACATGTGATGACAAAATGGTTTGCGGTACGAAATTATAAAGTCGTTTTGCATTAGGTTTGTCAATTTTTTCTGTAGGATTCCCAAATGCACAAGATAATAAAATTGACAAACCTTACGAATATTTACTTAGGTACTGTTGACATTTGAAATAAATGAGTAAAATAGTTTCATGTCAACAGTGCAACTAGATGATACGCAATGGACAAAGATGCGGGACTTCCTAAAGGAAGACCGGCATGCTTATATCGGAAAAAACGAAGAAGAATGCCGCCGTTTTGTCGAAGGCGTCCTTTGGATAACCCGAAGTGGCTCGCAATGGCGGCTATTACCAAC
>JANQGC010000322.1 GCA_028277515.1 Anaerolineae bacterium | reverse complement strand
GTTGGTAATAGCCGCCATTGCGAGCCACTTCGGGTTATCCAAAGGACGCCTTCGACAAAACGGCGGCATTCTTCTTCGTTTTTTCCGATATAAGCATGCGGATCTTCCTTTAGGAAGTCCCGCATCTTTGTCCATTGAGTATCATCTAGTTGCACTGTTGACATGAAACTATTTTACTCATTTATTTCAAATGTCAACAGTACCTAGCTATGTTGATCTATTTTATAATTGATTTTTTGAGAAAGAGTTATCATGAGCTAAATGATTTTTTCAATTGAATAATATTTTGCCTTTGAGATTCACCATTCTAATGTATGGGCACAATATTTTCGATGAAAAACAAATTTTAATACTTATTATAGCATAGATGATTATGATTTAATATTGGTTGATTAATTTCACAGCTCGAACAATGATAATTATTTTTTAGATAGGCATTCGATATTATATATAGGTGGCCAATGAGGCATCTGCATTCTGCATATATAATTGTAGCGACTATCCAAAAGAGGATTTCTAGCCCGGCAGTGGTACCAGGACTCTCCATTGAACTGAAAAAAGGGCATGCCCTCCTGAAAGCCACTATGTCGAAGACGGCGTCCAATGAGAAAAGAAACTGTTGTAAATGCGCATTCTTGTATGTTAGAGGATGTAGGATATTCAATGCATGCAGAGTATCCTACGGTAGCCTGGTGAAGTTCGGCGCATTCTGAAGCTTAAGAGCTCGGATTTGAGATTAACTCCCAGGCTGCACACACTATCAAGAGGACGGACGGTATCTAAAGCCTCCAATGAGGATGAGCTTGTATGAGCAAGAAAGCCCGCTGGATAGTGATTTATATACCTTTTTAACTTTATATCCCTATTTAACAAGGATAATGCACCCATGACCACTATAACGCTCGGTATTGATATTTCCAAGGATAAGTTCGATGTTGCCCTCTTTGGCGATGATAGCTATAAGACGGCCGCCTTCGAAAACAATAAGCAAGGTCAGCGCCGCCTGCTCAATTGGCTCAAAAAGCGCAAGGCTCAAAATGCCTGGGTTTGCATTGAAGCCACTGGCCGCTATGGGGAAGCTGTGACCACTTTTCTTTATAAGCATGGCTTTGCCGTCAGTGTGGTCAACCCGGCGCGCATCAAAGCTTATGCGGCCAGCCAACTCAAACGTAATAAGGCCGACCTGGAAGATGCCAAGATCATCGCTCACTTTTGCGCCACCCAAAAGCGGCGCTTGTGGACACCACCCCCTGCAGAGGTACAGGAGCTGAAAGAGCTTTCTCGCCGCCTGGAAAATTTGCAGACAGAGCGCACACGTGAACTTAACCGTCAGAAATCGTCCATCAGTTCTCAGACGGTTTTGCAATCCATTGAAGCGCATATTACCTTTCTTGATGAACAGATCGCTCTCGTCAAAAAACAAATCTTTGACCTGATTAAAAAGCATCCCGACCTGCGCCAGAAGCATCATTTGCTCACCTCCATCCCAGGGATTGGCAAGCTCACATCCGCTAAACTTTTGGCAGAAATTACCGATTTCTCCAGCTTCGATTCTGCTCCGGCTCTGGCCGCTTATGCCGGCTTGACCCCTAGAAATCATGATTCAGGTGCTACAGTCCATCGCCAAGCTCGCTTAGCTAAGACGGGAAATAGTCATTTCCGGACCGCTTTTTATATGCCTGCTCTGTCGGCCATTCGCTACAATCCTATTATAAGCAACATGGCTTTTAGACTTGAAGAACGAGGTAAGAAGAAAATGACAATTGTGGCCGCTGCTATGCGGAAACTGGTTCATCTGGCTTTCGGTGTGCTTAAGACCGGAATGCCTTTTGACCCTAATTATGTTGTTAATATGCAAGAAACCGCTTGACTTTTAACACGGTATCTCAAATGCGCTCCGTCAGACCGGCATCCAGGATGCCTGACTTACAAAAAATCTTGTTTCTGAGTGACGGAGTCAGCGGAGTGAAGGATCTTTATGTACTCACCATAGTAAAACATAAGATTCCTCGCTTCGCATCGGAATGACAATTTGAGACGGTTTGTTTCTTAGCAGAGTGCTCGCGGATATAGGTATCGAGCAGATTACATCCCAATATGACTAAAGCCTTGTCATATTCTCGTTAGTTAACCGTATATACTCTATGAGAAGGGCAAAAATGAAAGGGATTAGTTTCAAATGCGTGAGTTGATCTTGAATGAAAAACTAGAATCAGATTTAGTCCGACACGCACAAAGCGAGCCACAAGCCTTTACCGACTTGTACGAGCATTATTTTTTCCGAATTTATAAATATGTTTACTATACCTGATCGGACCAGGGCTAGATAGGGAGACGCTTTTGCAAATCGCGGAGTCGTTGGAACCCTCAAATTAATGATGAACGGCCGAAAGCCGCCTTTGCTCCACAACAATGATGATCAAGATAGCTAATACGGCCACTGTCAGGCTGCTGGCAACAGGTAAACCGGGAATGAAAATGATCAGCGTCCCCGCTGTCAGGGTGACCAACAAGCGTATGATCAGGACCTGGCGGGTCGCCCGCCAGATGGCCGCAGCCATTCCCCCGACAAAAAGCAACAGTCCGGCTGCTAAAGCGATGCGTCCCTCTAATGGCAGCGCCTCATTTGGATGGGCGACTCCCTCCTCAACAACAAATGCGTAAGCGATAATTCCCAATACCATCAAAAAATGAATAAGGCTGTAGGAATCGCGGGCGATTTGCGTCCGTTGAAGATCATCACTGCTGCATAATGCTTCTTCCAACACAGGCTTCGCTCTAGGAAAATAAGTCCACCATAATCCGCAAGTAAGAGCAACAGCCAACACTGCAACCGTTACAATCGGTCCGGTCCAGGCCTCGCCCGTAAACTGGCCGGCAGCCACGATTAAGGTCTCGCCTAGAGCGATAATGACAAATAGACCATGTCGCTCGGCGAAATGTTCGGGATGGACGCGCCAACCTTCTACCCTGCCTGAGATTTGGGCAGCAACGACGTCAAGGATAATCGCCAGGCCCCATAATAAATATTGCCATGTCCCGCCGAGCAAGCTACCGATTAAAACTGCGAGCAGGCCGGCGGTTGAGGTGATGAAAAATACGCGAACGGCCGAGCGTTGTTGGGGATCCTGGGAGGTCACCCAGTAATACATGATAAGTCCAATACTGCGCACAATCACATAAGTCAAAGCGAACCAAACGGCGAGACCGCCAAATGCTCCCGGCAGGCTGACGGCCATGAAGAAGGCGACAGCCGTGGCCAGCAGCGTGCCTGATTCAATGAATGCATTGTCCGTGTTCGCCGCGTTCAACGCCCAGGTAAACTGCGTCCAGGCCCACCAGACCAGCCAGAAAACGAGAACCGCCTGGCCAATGACCAATCCGCTCAATCCATCATGCAGCAAACCGACGACCTGGGTCGCTGAAAAGACGAATACCAGGTCGAAAAACAGTTCGACAAACGTGACACTTTGATCTTCAGGGGAAGAAATATTTTGATAATTCATAGATTATGTCCATCACAAATCAATCGGCTTGCCCTTTGAGTATTGTCTAAATTGATTAAATGCGCAATTTAGGCAAATTGCGCTACAAGCTCACCAGCAAACGGCCGTAAATCAACGGTCGAATCCACCATTCCAATATCACTTACCAATTCTTTAGTCTGCCATATGGTATAGGCAGATGATGCGGGATGATGTAAGACCAGCCCGGTGATCGTTTGCAACTGTTCGGCCGAAAGAAAGGGATCAGCCGCACGCAACGAGATCATAGCCAGACTGCCCAAATTGGAGATCACCAGCGGCAGCAGCCCATAACCATGACTCATGGCCAGGCTGGATAAGAACCATTTCTGTGCTTCATCCATCTCTGCTAACTGTAGATACGCCCATCCCAGCCAAAAAGTGACCCGTGACAAACTAATTGGTGCATTGACCAGACCAAACATGCGCCGGCTTTCTTTGAGGGTTTTAACAGCTTCATCAAGGGTTGTGTCCACTTGCAGGCAAAGCGTGGCGCCAAGATTCAGCAGGGTTAATGCTGTGGCCACCGGGCTTTTCAAATCCCGGCTTCCAACCAAATTTTGGC
>JANQGC010000281.1 GCA_028277515.1 Anaerolineae bacterium | reverse complement strand
CCAGACCCATACTGAGCTGCCCAAGGAGCGTGTGTTGCTCTACGAGCAGGCGGTGGATATTTTGCTGCTGCGCTGGCAGAAACACCGCAATCTGCCTATTTCGGCCGATCTGCAGGCCGTGCTTGAGGACAAGCGGCGCATGCGAAAGATCCTGGAGCGGCTGGGATACGAGGCTCACCTGCTGCTCGAACCGGAAGCAGAGAGCGCCGATTTGTCGCGACAAGATGTGCTGGCCATTTTGGAGGAGAGATCCTACCTAGGCGACAACGGTTTGGCCGGTCAGTTCCTGGATTACGTCGACCAGCGCGCCGGTTTGCTAGTGGGGCGCGGCGGCACGGTTGATTCGCGCTACCCGCCATTGTACAGCTTTCCGCACCGTACCTTTTTGCAGTATCTGGCCGGTTGCTACCTGATCCGCGGGCGGCGCAAGGATATTTTAGCAGCATTTAAGGAACGCTTGAATGAAGGAAATGACTGGTACATAGCAGCGCAGTTGGGGGCAGAGGCGCTGCTCTTTGAGCGCACGAGCGCTGATAAATTGTTGGACCTGGCTTATGGTTTGTGCCCGTCGCACCAACCGCAGGCCGAGGAGGATTGGCGCGGTGTTGTTTGGTCAGGCCACATGGCTTCCCTGCTCGATCAGCAGGAAATTGAGGAGGATGGTGGGGAGCGCTATAGGCAGCGTGTTCGCGCACGGTTGGAGAAGGCCATGTCAGGCAACGCACTGGTCCCTTTGGAGCGTGCTGAGGCTGGGGTTCACCTGGCCCGATTGGGCGATACGCGGCCGGGGGTGCTGGATGTGCGGCAGATGGAGATGTGCTATGTGCCGGGTGGTCCTTTTTGGATGGGGGACAATAGTGGAGATGAATATGAAAGAGAACACCTCAATGAGGAATTAGAGTTTGGATACTGGATCGGCCGTTACCCGGTGACCCAGGCTCATTTTCGCCAGTTTATAGAAGATGACGGCTATCAAAACCCGGAATTTTGGCCGGAAGCGATCCGCAATGAGGTCTGGCGTGAACCAGGAGAAGTAAAGAGTAGCTGGGATAGTGATTGGCGCAAAGGTCAAAAAAAGTATGGTGAGCCATTCGATCTGGACAATCATCCCGTAGTAGGCGTGATGTGGTATGAAATGGCTGCTTTTTGCCATTGGCTGAATACTGTCATCGAACTGCCAGATGGTTTTCAAATCCAACTGCCTTCGGAGGCGGAGTGGGAGAAGGCGGCACGTGGGGGATTGAAAATATTTTCGCAGCGAGACTTGGTTCCTATGCTGTCCCTGGAGAGGATAGCTGAACAGGCCCCATCTGAGGTTGCCAATATGCTGGTGGATAATCCGGCTGGGAAGCGCACTTTTCCTTGGGTCGAAACGGTCGCAAAGGACGAAATTACACCTAATAAGGCTAATTATGATGACGCGCAGATCGGCGGCACAAATGCCGTGGGCTGTTTCCCTGCAGGTGCTTCCCCTTATGGTTGTGAAGAATTGTCCGGCAACGTATGGGAATGGACGCGAAGCCAGGCCAAAGAATATCCTTATGATCCGGGTGATGAGCGGGAAACCGTTGATACGGTAACGAATAGGTCATTGATGATACTTCGTGGAGGTGCTTACTACTCTAATAATGATAATGTGCGCTGCGCCTTCCGCGGCGGGTACGATCCCGACGTCTGGAGCTACTACAACGGTTTTCGCATTGTGCTGTCCCCGTTTAACTCTGATCTCTGATCCTCTCTGGTCTCTGAATCTCTGGATCGCGCTTGCGCGATCGCTGCAAGCAAAACAAACTTTCCACGCCTGTCCTGAGCCTGACGAAGGATTGTTCAGAGTGAAAATGGGCGATTTAACAAATCGCCCTACAGGACAAAATAGGTCTTGACTTAGCCCAAGGTGACAGGCACTTCCAAAGTGCCTGTCACCTGGTTGCGTTAAAATTGGCGCGACCAATCTTTGAGCCAGCGTTCGACGACGACCTTGGTCTGGGTGTAAAACTCAACGCTGTGGTTGCCCTGGGCATGCAGGGTGCCGAAGAAGCTGTCTCGCCAGCCGCTGAAAGGGAAGAAGGCCATCGGCGCGGCGACGCCGATGTTGATGCCGATGTTGCCGGCCTGGGCTTCGTAACGGAAGCGGCGCGCGGCCGCGCCGTTG
>JANQGC010000266.1 GCA_028277515.1 Anaerolineae bacterium | reverse complement strand
TGGACCTGGCGGCGATTGGCGGGCGCATCAATTTCTTTGGCGGTCTGCCCAAACAAGATCCCTGGATTCGCTTTAATGCCAATACGGTGCATTACAAAGAGTTGGTAGTGACCGGCACGACGGCTTGCAGCACTTATGATTGTTTGCGGGCGGCTGAAATTGTCAACTCCGGCCGGCTGGATCTGGCCCCACTGGTCACGGCGCGGTTCCCGCTGGCTAAGGCCAATGCCGCGTTTGCTGCCGCGGCCGATGGTAGGAACTTGCGTGTGGCGATTGAGTAGCGAGCGTTTTATTCTCAATCTCAATCCCTATCTCTTTCTCTATACCGGATTGAGATAGAGAAAGAGATTGGGATAAAGATGGAAATGGTAACCACCGTCAACGGCCGTGTTCCCGCCGATCAATTGGGTCTCGTCGATGCGCACAGCCATGTGTGGATCGAACCGGTTCCCGGCGCGCATCTGGATGGGTTGATCCTTGATGATATGGAGGCGATGACGGCCGAACTACAGGATTTTAAGAGAGTCGGTGGCGGAACCATTGTCGACTGTCAGCCGGGAGGTGTCGGCCGCAACGGCCGGCGGCTGCGCCAAATTTCGGAGCAAAGCGGCGTACACATTGTCGCTTGCAGCGGATTTCACCTACGCTGTTATTACCCTGAAAATGCGCCGATCTGGCAGCATTCCGCCGGAGATGCCTTCGCATTTTTCATGAATGAAGTGCAGCTGGGTTTGCTGGAGACGCAGGAAGATGACGATCCGGTTTTTCCCGGATTTTTCAAGATCGCTGCTGAAGCCGGCCTGGATGCTTCCCCACAGCACTTGTTCCAGGCCATCGCCGCCGCCTGCCGCATTTCCGGGCTGGCCATTGAGATGCATACGGAAAAAGGGACCGGCGTTGAAGACTTTTTGCAATTTTTCCTGGAGCACGGGGTTGACCCGGAGCGCCTGGTCTTTTGCCACGTGGATAAGCGACCTGACTTTGGCCTGCATCGTGAACTGGCCCAGGCCGGGGTGTTGTTGGAATATGATACTTTTGTGCGGCCGAAATATGATCCGGAACGCCACGCCTGGCCTCTACTAGAGAAAATGGCCGCCGCAGGGTTAGGTCATCGTGTAGCTCTGGCGACGGATATGGCCCTGACCAATATGTGGCAGCATCTTGGGGGTGGACCGGGACTGGTCGCCAATTTCGAGCAAATGAGATCAAAGTTGAAATCATTAAATTTTGAAGCGGACGTGGTGAGGCAGCTCATGGGCGGCAACATTGCCCGCCGTCTGGCCATTGTCCCTTCAACATAACAAGGAAATATCATGAAAGACATGCCATTTACATTTGATATTGATGCCGATGGCATCCCCACGAAGTTTGATAATCACATCAAGCGCTATTTGAGCGCTATGGAAGGGCAGTACCTGGATAGCGATGCTTTTGAGCATATGCTGGCCGGGGAAGATGCGCTGCTTTACGAAGTGTATGAGTTGCAGCGACCCCATATCGCAGGGGAACTGCTGCATGGTCTCTCTATCTTGCATCCGGGCAAGGTGGGAGACGAATATTACATGACCAAGGGGCACTTCCACACCGTTTTGGAGACGGGCGAGGTGTATTACTGCCTCAAGGGACAGGGCTTTATGGTCATGGAGACGCCGGAAGGGGATTGGGCGGTCGAACCATTTCGCCCCGGCGGCGCGCTTTATGTGCCGCCGCGTTGGGCGCATCGCTCGGTGAACACGGGCGACAAGGAAGACCTGGTGACGTTCTTCGTTTACCCCGGCAATGCCGGTCATGATTATGGCACGATTGAAGAGCAGGGTTTTCGCAAGCTGGTGCTGGAAGAGGACGGCCGTCCGGCGATCATCGACAATCCGCGTTGGCGCGCGCCGGGTGACCAATGAAAAAAGCATTGCAAGATTGTCATGTTCTAGTGACGTCTACTTCCTACGGCCGCTATGATCCGCGGCTGATTGAAGAGTTGGAATCGCAGGTGGGGCGGGTGAGCTATAACGAATCAGGCAAGCCATTGTCCTCGCCAACCCTGCAGCAGATGCTGCCGGGTGTGGATGGGTATATCGCCGGCCTGGATGTTATTGACGGTCCCGCTCTGCGCGCGGCCGACCAACTGCAGGTGGTGGCCCGCTACGGGGTGGGCACCGACCGTGTAGACCTGGATGCGGCGTGGGAACTGGGCATTGTCGTGACCAATACCCCGGGCGCGAATGCCGTCTCCGTGGCTGAATTGACGGTCGGCCTGATCCTCAATTTGTTGCGGCCGATTTTTCAAGCCGGCGCGGAGACGCGGGCCGGTGGTTGGCCGCGTATGCGCGGCCTCTCCCTGGATGGCAAAACCGTGGGACTGATCGGCTTAGGCGCCATCGGCCAGGAAGTGGCCAGGCGGCTGAACGGATTTTCCTGTCGGCTGTTGGCTTATGAGGTGCGGCCGGACCAGGCCTTCGCCGACCATTATGGCGTGCGGCTGGTTGCTTTGGATGAGCTTTTAGCAGTCTCACATATTGTTTCCCTGCACCTGCCCGTCTTGCCGCAGACGCGCCACCTGGTTGATGTTCACTTTTTGGGCAAGATGAAAAAAGGATCATTTTTAATTAATACCTCGCGTGGCGAGCTGATTGACGAAGCTGCCCTCTATGATGCGCTGAGTTCGGGCTACCTGGCCGGGGCGGCCCTGGATGCCTTTGAACAAGAACCGCCGGGAGCGAACAACCCGCTGCTGTCCCTGCCGCAGGTCATCCCCACGCCGCACATGGGTGCCCACACGGACGGCGCGACAAACGGCATGGGCTGGATGGCGCTGGAGAATTGCCTGGCGGTTTTGCGGGGAGAAGAGGCAATTAATCGGGTGGTGTAAGAAGTTTGTTAAGGGGAGTAAATGATCCCCATCTCAATCTCAATCCCTATCTCTATCTTGATTTGAGATAGAGATAGGGATTGAGAAAGAGAATTAACAACTCGCAAACTCGCCACTCGCTGACTCGCCACTCATTAAGGAGTATAAAATGGAGAACAAATACAATATAGCAACCAAAGAGCAGCCCACCATGTATTTCATTGGTGTGACAACGGGCAGTTCCTCGATCAATAAGGTATTCCCTTTGTGGATGGATGTGCTGGGACGGCCGGAGGTGGTCCTGGAAGGAGTGGATTGCAAAATCCATGATGAACCCACCGCTTATCGCCAGGCGGTGGCTCAGATTAAGTGTGATCCGCTGTCTCTGGGCGCGCTGGTGACCACGCATAAGATCGATCTGTATAACGCCGCAAAGGATATGTTCGACTATTTTGATCCGTATGCGCAAATCACCGGCGAGATTTCCAGTATTTCCAAGCGGGATGGAAACCTGGAAGGGCATGCCAAGGATCCGATTACGGCCGGCTTGAGCATGGATCGTATTGTCGGTGAGGATTATTTCGGCCGCACCGGGGGACATGTCATGTGCCTGGGAGCGGGCGGATCGGCCGTGGCTACCCTGCTGCACCTGATCAATAAGGAAGACAAAGGCGACCGGCCAGATAAGTTCATCTGCATCAACCGCAGCCAGCCACGCCTGGACCACATGGCTGAGATGGTGCAAGGATTGGCAACCGATATTGACGTCGAATACATTTGCAACAGCGACCCCAGGGTGAATGATTCGATTATGGAACAACTGCCGCAGGGCAGTATGGTGATTAACGCGACCGGTATGGGCAAAGATCATCCCGGATCGCCGATCACCGATGATGGGCTTTTTCCAACAAAGGGTATCGCCTGGGAATTTAACTATCGCGGCGAACTGGATTTTATGCACCAGGCTTTGCGCCAGGTCGAATCACGTGAATTGACCGTGGAAGACGGCTGGGTTTATTTCGTGCATGGCTGGAGCCAGGTCGTCGCCCAGGTGCTGAATTTTGAAATCACACCTGAGCTGTTTGATCGGTTGGACAAGGCAGCTTCGACAATAAGAAAGTGACGGCCCGTCAGCGTTTGAGGGAGCCTGGTTGGGTGCGGTTATAAATCGTGTAAATCCGAATAGTTCGGTTTGGTAGGGGTGGGATGGCGCGGCATGATGGTGGTGGCCATAACTTGCCCACCGCGCCATCTCACCCTTCACAGGCAAGCGGCGTTTTGCCGGGCGAGACAGGCGGGATGGATGGTTCAGGGTTTCCGGTGAGATTTTGCCCCGCCGGCTTGTGCTGAGCCTGCCGAAGTATCCCTCCACTACCACATTGGTCGAAGGATTGTGTAGATATATTATCGTGCCGATCAATGATTTTCAATGGCGGATGTGGTAAACTGTCCTATATAATAATGAAAGAGAACGATTGAAAATTGGGTGACAAAATTCCTGCGATTGGGGGACAACCCGGAAACGGGGCAGCAGAATTTACCAATAATAAATAAGAATACAAGTACCTGGGCAGGACAATTTAAAAATGGATTGCTTCAGGTAAATTTGGCCGCATGCCAACATCAAAAAAGTGACAGTCACTTGAAACAGGGCGATCTTTCTAAATAGAAGATCTAAGTGACTGTCACTTGAAACAGAGCGATCTCTCTAAATAGAAGAAATAAGTGACTGTCACATGATGAAGACAAATAAACCGCTTAATCGAATATTTCATTCACAAGGATTAGTACATGGATAAAGAGACATTATTAGAATGGTATCGCCAGATGGTCTTGATCCGGGGCTTCGAGCAGCGCAGCGCGGAATTGTACCAGCAAGGCAAAATTGGGGGCTTTTTACATTTATACATCGGCCAGGAGGCCGTGGCCGTGGGATCTATCGCCGCCAAACAGGATGGAGATCACGTGATCACCGCTTATCGCGATCACGCTCATATCCTGGCCGTGGGAACCGACTCCAGATTTGTCATGGCTGAACTGATGGGCAAAGAAACCGGGGTCAGCAAAGGGCGCGGTGGTTCGATGCACCTGGCTGATCGGGAGCGTCATTTTTGGGGTGGGTATGCCGTCGTCGGCGGCCACTTACCGCTGGCCACTGGCATCGCCCTGGCTGAGCAGTATCGCGAAACGGATAATGCCGTCCTTTGCTACATGGGCGACGGCTCAACGAACATCGGCTATTTCCACGAATCATTGAATATGGCGGGGGTCTGGGATTTACCGGTCGTGTGGATTGTCGAGAATAATCAATACGGTATGGGCACATCCACCGAGCGGGCCATGGCCGCATCAAGCATGATCGACCGCGCGCCGGCTTATGGCATGGAAGGCAAGCAAATTGATGGGATGAACATTCTTGAAGTATATGAGGCCACGAGTGCAGCTTTGTCTAAGGCGCGGTCGGGTGAGGGGCCACAGTTTTTAGAGATGATCACCTATCGTTATGAAGGCCACAGTATGGGCGACCCGCTGCGTTACCGCACCAAAGACGAGGTCGAAAAATGGCGTGATGATGATCCCATTGGCGTTTTGGAGCGGCATCTGATCAAAGAATATGATGTGGATCAAGAACAGTTTGATCACATTGATGAAGCGGCGGAGAGGGAAGTTGAAGAAGCGGTAGAATTTGCTGAAGAATCAGAGCTTCCGGCCTTAGATACGCTGTTCGATAATATTTACGTGGAGGCGAACTAAAATGGCTAGAATAACGATGCGCCAGGCGATTACCGATGCTCTTCGTGAAGAAATGCACCGTGACGAAGATGTGTTCATTATGGGTCAAGAAGTCGGCGTTTGGGGTGGCACCTACGCCGTGACGCGTGGCTTTTTGGATGAGTTTGGCCCGCGCCGCGTGCGCGACACACCGATATCGGAAATGGCTATTGGTGGGGCAGCCACCGGGGCGGCGATGAATGGCCTGCGCCCTGTGGCGGAGTTTATGACGATGAATTTTGCCTTTTTGGCGCTTGATGCCATGGTCAATCACGCGGCCAAGGTGCATTATATGTTTGGCGGCCAATTCAAGGCCCCGGTCGTTTTTCGCGCGCCGGGCGGTGGCGGCCGTCAGTTGGGAGCGACACACAGCCATACCCCGGATGTGCTTTTCGCGCATTTCCCCGGCCTGAAAGTAGTTTCGCCCAGTACGCCTTATGATGCCAAGGGTTTGTTGAAGGAAGCGATTCGCTCCGATGATCCCGTGCTCTTTATTGAACATCATACCCTGTATCAAATTCGGGGTGAGGTGCCGGAAGAGGATTTTACGGTGCCGATTGGTGTTTCCGATGTCAAGCGGGCAGGATCGGACGTGACGATCATCGCTTATGCCCAGGGGATGCTGGTGGCGCTGGACGCTGCCGAAGCGTTGGCCAAGGATGGTATTGAGGCGGAGGTGATCGATCTGCGTTCTTTACGGCCGCTGGACATGGGTCCGGCCATCGAATCCTTCCAGAAAACCTTTAAAGCCGTCATCGTGGAAGAAGGGCACCGCTCCTATGGCATTGGCGCCGAAGTAGCAGCCCGCCTGCAAGAAGAAGCATTTGATTATATGGATGCGCCCATTAAACGTGTAGCTCAGTTTGAAGTACCCTTACCTTATTCGCAAGAGTTGGAGCAATCGGCGCTGATTAATGTTGATCGGGTCGTCGCTGCTGTAAAAGAGGTGTTGTGATGGCTGAATATATTGTCATGCCCAAACTTGGTTTTGATATGCGCGAAGGCGTGCTCAACCAATGGTTAAAAGAGATTGGTGAACCGGTGACTCGCGGTGAGGTGGTGGCCGAAATTGAATCGGATAAAGCGACCCTGGACCTGGAATCGCAGGTAGAAGGCACGCTGCTGCACCTGATTGAGGAGGCCGGGGCGATTGTGCCTATTGGGGCCAATATGGCTATCGTCGGTGCAGAAGGGGAAGATATTTCGGGCATGGTCGACGATACTTCCGGGCAGAATGGCGCGGCCGCCGAAGCTGATAAGATTGAAGCGCCCGCCGAAACTGCTGAAGAAAAAACGCCGGCAGAAGCGGTTCAGCCGCAAAAATCTTCGGCCGTTTCCGCCGAATTTCCGGACGGCGTCAAGGCCACGCCGGTTGCCCGGCGCATCGCTGAGGAACATGATGTTGATCTGAAACAAGTCAACGGCAGCGGGCCGGACGGCCGAATCCGCAAGGCTGACGTGGAAGATTTCATGGCCAGACCGGCCCCTGAACCGCAGCCGGCAGCGGCCCGGCCTGAACCGGCCTATCAGATTCCCGAAGACGGTGATTTTGAGGAAATAGAAACGACGAGACTGCGCCAGGCGATCGGCCGGCGTATGGCCGAAAGCAAGACGACTGTGCCGCACTTCTATGTCACCACGGAGATTGACATGGCCCCCGCACTGGCCCTGCGTAAGCAGATTAACGCCGCTCTGCCGGATGATGAGAAGGTGACGGTCAATGATCTGATCGTCAAAGGCGCGGCGCTGGCCCTGCGTGAGTTCCCCAATTTGAATGCCTCCTACGCCGGGGATAAACTCTTGCGTCACAGACAGATCAATGTAGGCACGGCCGTGGCCGTGGAAGGGGGGTTGCTGACCATCGTGCAAAGGAACACGGACACCTCCACGTTATCCAAAGTGGCCGTGGATAATAAGGCGGCAATCGGCCGCGCCCGCGCGGGCAAGGTCAAGCCGGACGATGTGCAGGGTGCGACCTTCACGGTCAGCAACCTGGGCGCGTTCGATGTTGATCATTTCATCGCCATCATCAACCCGCCGGACGCAGCCATCCTGGCCATCGGCTCGGCCAAGCAGGTACCGGTGGTTGTCGATGGCGAACTGCAAGTGGGCACGCGGATGAAGGTCACAATCTCGGCCGATCATCGCGTCACCGACGGTGCAGAAGCGGCCCGTTACCTTCAGCACTTCAAAGGCATCATGGAAAACCCGATGCGGCTACTGTTGTAGAATAAGTGCCAGGCACCTCTATGAAACTCGTAAAATTAATCAGGTAAACCTCGTAACCGCGAAATCCATTTCGCGCTCTAGTAACGAGGAATGGAATCCTCGGTTACGTTTACCCATTTTTTTGTAACGCTTAATTAAGGTGCCTGGTATATTTATATTTTGCTATTGCCTAAAGTTTTTTTTCCTCTAAAATCCCTTGACAAGCCTTGGTATGAGTCTACCAGGGTCTCCCGTATTCGCTTCCTAACTAGTGGTTTTTTTCAAAGAAGGACAACCTCAAATGATGACACAAAAAACCCAAAAAAATCATAAAGCCCTGGCTCTCAGGATGTTAGCTTTGTTCGCCTTATCATTTGCATTGCTGGCTATCGTTATTCTTGCGCCAACATTAGCCCAGGAAGAACCGTCTGCGCCCGGCGGGCAGCAGATGCCTGCCGTGCCGGCTGATGACCCCGATTTCAGCATGATCGATGATCCATTAAATTTCGAATATGACTTGTTTCCCGCAGACGATCTGCTGATCATGCGCTCCAATCCGGTTGACAATAATACCAGTATGCAGGTCAATAACTACATTCTGGAAACCGAATTCGGGAGGGTCATCACTCAAAGCGTTCGTAATGTGCTCACCCCAACCTGCTGGCTGACCGAAGGCCGCCAGCCGCAGCAGACCCGCGTCGGCCGTTTCTTCAATTTGGGCTATGATGTCATCATGACTTTAGCGCCCGTCGCCGGGGCATCCGGTGGCAACTGCACCGTCTCGGGAGACGGCAATAATATGTCGCTGCACATTCAAGAATTAAAAAGCGGCGTTAATCATGCCACTCAATTCAAAATGTCAGCCGCCAGTACGGCTTTGGCCATGGACGATTTCAACAAGGATGGATTTGACGACCTCTTCATCATGAGCGATAAGGAACTAATTGCAGCCACAGCCAAGAACCTGGCCAATGTCAATCAAGGGATGGTTTTTGGCAAGGCAACGACCCTGCCATCCGTAAATCTTGCAACTGATTTCGATCCAACAACGGGTGATTTCAACAGTGATGGACTTGTTGATGTGGCCTGGATTGGAGATGATCGGACCGTCCATTTTGCCACCGTTTGTCCTGGACCAGTGCCAGGAACCATTTGCAGCGATGCAGAGAAATTGGAGATCCTGCTGGATCCGCTGCAGTCTCAGGCAGTGCCAATCACCCTTCCATCCGGGCAAAGTGGCTGCACGAACCGCTCAGCTTTGGTGTCCGGTCAATTTGACCCGCAGTCATTTGACGGCGATGGGTTGATTCAATTTGTCTGCACATATGCCGGGAACAGGGTCAATCCCCTCACGGCCGTATGGTACCAGTTCGACGGTGACTGGTCGATGGTGGGCGGTGGGCCAATTTCAGAACAAGAATTGACCGGCATGACCAATACAATGAGTGGTGCACCCAGGGCCGTCTTTGCCAGGGCTGGAAAATTGGATTGGTTTGGAGAATCAGAACAGGTCGCCTGGGCCGTTAACTTAATTGTAGAAACTGGCGGTCCTGGCGATTGGGTGAGTCGCGTATGGGTGGGAACCTTAACTTTCGAGAACAAGACCATTATTAATCAAATGGTGGCAACGCAGGTACCATCGGACGGATTTATTCCTGGCGGCCAGGGGCCTGTACAGCCTTACCTCAATGGGTTAGCCATCGGAAGATTCGGAACCATCAGCGACCCGACCGACGAAGCCGCTTATAATTTAGAGATCGCCGTTGCCTTCAACCGTATAACCTCTGGATTGACACAAGCAGGATTTATACGGACTTACGGGCTGGATTCAAACCTTAAACCAGGCGGCCACACCAATGTCGTGCTGAATCCCGACCCGCGTCATAAGGCAAATCTATCAGATCCGCAGCAAACCAATTGGCTGACCGCCGGCGATCTGCAGGGACGCTCGGGACGGCTAGGGCCGCCATCGATCATTCGCGTGAGCAGCCACAGCCAACCCTCCGTGATCCTGGGCGCGCCGCCGATGCATGTGGACTATATCTTGCCCAGTCCCAGCACCGGCAGTGAGTGGGATATTGTTAATTTCACGGCCGTGCCCGATTCCTATAACAGCATCTATACGATGAGCCAGACTACCAGCAACCAATCATCAGATACCAACCGCACCAGCTATACCTATTCCTCTACTGAACAAGGAGATGCATCCTTCAGTTTCAAACCCCCCTATTTGCCATCCATTGGTGGCGCGTTAAAGAAAACCACCGAGGACAAGGTTGAAAACTTTAAAGAGACCTACCAGTTCACCCAGAATGAATTCACCTACGATGCCTCGACGACGACAGGATTTGGCGATGAAATCTGGTACGATGTGAGCAACTTTAATGTTTATCATTATCCGGTGCTTGGTCAAACGATCTGCCCGGCTGACAACGGCAGCTGCGCGCCCGGTGAAGAAGAGCAGCTCTATCTGACTTTGTCCGGACCGGCCAGCAATGGAACCGGTCCCGGCCCCGGGGCAACAACCGAGTGGTACCAGCCGTTGCATGAACCGGGCAACATTTTTTCGTATCCTTGGGATGAAAACCAGTTGAAGCTGCAAGTTTCTGAGGGCATCGATCTGCTCACCCGGCCGCAGCATTTCTATACGGACGATTCAGACCAGGCACAGATGCTGAGATGGGACACAAAATCGGAAGATGATCAGACAACCGGATCCACCAACAGCCACTCTTTTGAAAAATCTTACAGCCTGACCGGTGGAAATGTCATTGGCAAAATCCTGAATGTGAACCTCAAAGGAGACTACAGTTACAACGACAGCACATCTACTTCTACCCTAAACAAATCCTCTTCGTCTGTGGGCGCCTCACAAGGGATTGCCATCGCCAAACCGGGAACATTTCTTGACACCCCTCTTTACCTATATCGTGTGGAACCGTACATCTTCGGCCGCACACCCTCGGTAGGCACGGTGGACACGTTAACCTTAACCCAGGATATCCAGACCATGGGGCCGCTGCAGGCTGGTTTTGCCGCCAATCCACTGGACCCGGAGGCCGGTTCCTGGTGGGTTTCTGATGCCAGCCCATACCAGCAATACATTGATGTGGCCCTCAACCATCCCGTGCGCTGGACTAAAACCGCGCCAAACAATAACCAGGATTCCTTAAACTGCCTGGAGGCATCTGTAGGTCTGACCAACTGCATGATCTTTAATGATCCCATCTCCAGTGATATCTGGAATAGTGAATTCCACTGGATGCGCGGACTTTTCATCACTTTATTTGGCGCGGACGGCCCACAACGCACCCAGGCCACCGCCGGCGATGATGTGATGCTGCAGGCGCGAGTCTACAACTACAGCTTTAAAGACATGCCGTCCGACGCCAAGATCCAGGTCCGTTTTTACCGGCAGCCGATTCAGGGCACGACCCCATTGGGAAACAGCGTGATCATCGACCAGGTAGCTGTCGATCCCCTGCCCGGCTTTAATTCGCCCAACAGTCCCGACACACCAAATTGGGCCACTGCGACAGCGATGCTGGATACAACCGGTTTAGGGAATACCTATCAGATATTTTGGGTGTTGGTCTGGGTTGAAGACGGAGCAGGCAATATGATAAAAGAACTGCCCGGCCACGGCCTGAGTGAAAAACCGGGTAGCCTGACCAGTATCGCCAATGCCCCGCTGGCAAAAGTGACCTTTGACGGCGCGCCGAAAACTTTCAGCAACAATGTCGGCTTCTTGCACCGCAAGTTTTATATCGCCTCTAATGGTTCGCCAGCGCCGCAGGATGATGATCCCAATTTGTCGATTGAAAATGCACAGGTGACGCCATCCAGCGCTTCAGCGGGTGATCGGGTGATCGTATCGGCCGATATCCTGGCTGAAGACGCATCCGCAGAAGCGATCCATGTACAGCTTTACCCGGATGCTTATGCCTACCAGGCCTACCAGGATGATCCGACCCTGCCGCCGCCGCGCGCCTTCGATGTGGAGATGCTCCCTTATATTGGCGAAGGTGAATCTGATCGCATTGAGGTACCTTATAGGCCGCAGGGCTGTGGAACCCAGACGATTCTGATCACGGCTGAAGTCGGCATCGGCGAGATTGGGGCGACGGCCGAAATCATGCTTGATATGGGTCCCTGCCGGGTTTACTCACCGTTAGTGCCGGTACAGCCGCAAAGATAGTGTCCGGCCTGGTTGAGATT